>NZ_QUGY01000006.1:0-238141 GCF_003479245.1 Ruminococcus sp. AF17-12 | reverse complement strand
GATGCAACTCAATCATACCTTGAGGTTCTTTTTTATTCAATTGGCGCTTTTAATGAATTCCATACACCTCTTTATTATATTTTTCAATCTCGTCATCAATAATTGAATCTACATGAGGGAACAGACAACCGGGACCTCCATAGGTAATACATGGAATGAAATGTCCGTGTGGTGCATACTCCTCACATGCTCTTCTGACCTCCTTGCGGATCTCTTCTTCTGTGGAATCCACTCGGTCTACGATCGAAGCATCGATTCCACCCATAAGTGTCATTCTTCCGTTCAGCTGTTTCTGAAGCTTCGGAATATCATTCTGCGGAAGTGTTCCCTGCCAGATGTCAATCCCAAGATCAACCATATCCTCTATGATTGGTTCCATGAAGGAATCTGCGTGATGCATGATGATCACTCCATGGTCTTTCATATATTTATAGGATCTTTCATACTGTGGTTTGATAAATTCTCTCCATGTGTCCGGACTGATGAACAGGGACTGCTTGGAACCCCAGTCATCGTGGGAAAGGATGATATCTGGGTGGAGATTATCAACGATCAGCTTTGTAAGCTGGAAACGGTACTCCCCAATGGCATTGCAGAGATCCATCATATCCTCCGGCTCAAGGAGGAAGTTCACCAGCATATCCTCAAATCCCATCAGGAAGTGAAGCCTCTCAAAAACACCTGTAGGCATAAATGCCATGAAAAGGCTTCCTGAATCCTTTATCTCCTGTGCCTTCTGTTTAAATGGTTCCCATAAAGCCGGATCCGAGCACTGACCGACAATATCCGGAATCACCAGCTGCTCTTTCCATTCTGTGATATCATCAATGACCTTGTTGTCCTCTGTTACATGTGGCATTGCAGCCAGCTGTTCCTGAGGCCAGAGAATCTCAGTTCCGAAAAGATCCTTCATAGGCTCCATACCACGGTGACGGTTTCCACGCACATAATTATTTGCCGGGTTCGGCGGGTAAAAGGTCGCACCCTCATACTGTCTCAGAAGTCGTTCTGGCCTGCCGTCCTTTTTTATCGTTTCAAGTAAAATCTCCGATGCTTTCAACATAATGCTTCCTCCTTTATTATCCTGTGATCTTTCAAAATACCCGATCACTTATCTTTATGATCTTGCGTCAATCTCAGCCTGATACTGAAGAACCTTTTCCTTTGTGATCTTAAATCCAAACACCAGAAGCAGAAGACCTGCCAGACAGAAAATAGCCGGAACAAGTGCAAAGGAAATCGTCATTCCCTGACGGGCCGTTCCTTCAAGAACAACTCCGGATTTCCAGCCTACCGCCACAAGACAGGCGCTGAGGATCGTTCCTCTTAAGAATACGGCAATCTTCAGCGGAAGATTCTGTAATCCCATGATCCATCCGGATGCATCTTTTCCGCTCTTCCATGTTGCATACACTACAGTGTCCGCATAAAGTGCAGGTGAAGCTGCAAAAGCCATACCATAGAAGAACTGGGCAAGTGTCATAAGGGCGATCACTGTCATTGCATTTCCATAGAAAATATATACAAGGAACAGTGATACTGCCATTCCTGCATAAGCAATGATCATAGTTGTACGGGACGATATTGCTTTTGCAATGTATCTCATGGAAAAAGCTCCGATGATGGCACCGATGGCAACGCAGAGAAGATAAGTGGTCATCAGTCCCGGATTTCCCATTGCATCCCTGAAATAGTAAATAGCAGATGCTGCTGTTACAAATTTCACACACCATTTTGCAAGGTCTGCCAGCATCAGGACCATAAGAGGCGGATTCTGAAACAGGGAAGCAAACATCTCTCTGATCGTGATCTTTGTTTTGTCATTTTTCTTTCCTGCTGTTTCCGTTTCAATCTCTTCATAGCCTTCCGTCATCTTGAAATGGGCGAAATAGGTTACGACCATCAGAATACCCAGGCAGAAAGCTGCTGCTGCAAATTTATTTTTCTCACCGACATATCCGGCAAGAAGTGTTGCAAATGGAAGACCCATATAGGAAAACAACAGACCGCCTATGTTATTCCAGGTTGCCCTGGAGGATGCAAGCGTTGCTTTGTCTTCCGGTGTTTTACCAACAATACTGATCAGGGTTGCATTGGCAACATAGCTGAAATTCCATGCCACATGAGATGCGATGGATGCGGCAATGATCACCACTGCCGAAAGCCATTCATTATCACTGACACGTATGAACATGAATGCGTACAGAAACGGCACCATCCACGGAACCATGATCAGCCAGGAACGATAACGCCCCCATTTCTTTGCTTTTGTGCCATTGATGATTCCTCCGTAAAGCCAGGACAGACAGGCATCAACAATGGTAAATACGGAATTGATCACACCAGCTACACCAGCTGCAAAGCCTGCCAGATCCGTCAGAAATGTCATAAAGTAAAATGTCTCGATATTACTCATAAGAACAAATCCGGCATCACCAACACCAAAGAAATATTTCAGGGCATTTGTAAGACCCTTTTTCTGTTTCGGATCTTGTTTCGGTATTTCATTTTTACTCATTTTCTTTCCCCCTTCGCTGTTTTTTGTGGGACCGGCCATTTCCACAACTTCACGTTACCTTTGATGATTACAGTATAGTTGTTTTTTTCTTGTTCGTAAATCCGCACACTTCTTCATTCTTTCTCCAATGCTTCATACTTTTTGTACAGTTATTATTGTAAATATGCACAAATAATTTCCTCTCCGTTTTCTTTTTATTTTCCGTCTAATATGTTATAATTTCCTATAAATACAAGGCTTTTATGAATTGGAGGAAATATTTTGAACAAAAGAGAGCATTTCGTGAATAGCCTGCATACAGGCTTCCATCTTAATCTCCAGATCATTGCTGACGATTTTGCGGAGAAAAAAGAGGATGTTTCCATCCTCTGCCGTGAAGACCCCCTGACGCTGGATGGTCTTCGCATATATCAGGCAGGAGCCCTGCTAAAGCCATGCTACCTTTATCTTGTCTTCGGCAATTCTCTTTCCGAAAGCTTCCTGCGATACCAGAACATCGCATTTGTAGTGGTGGGCTCCGGTGATCTTTCCTGCTTTTCCGAAAGCTGCAGGATCCTTCACATTAAGGGAACCCTTTCTTTTTCTGAGGTCTTCAACCAAATACAGCAGACCTTTGACAGATATTCTGACTGGGACAGTAAACTCCAGCTTGCACTTGGAAGTATCGATCCGCTGAATGAGATGCTGGAAGCCAGTCTGGATATATTTCATAATCCGGTTTTTGCCCACGACACCAACTTTTATATCCTTTCTTCTCCCCGGCACGTAACCGGTATGTCCGAATGGGTCCATGACCAGCGTACAGGTAGACTCATCGCACCTTTAAGCCTGATTCAGGATTTCAAGCTTGATGCCGAATACCAGCGCACACTTATCACCCACGGCGCCAATATTTATTCCGAAGAGCTCCGCGGTTACCGTATCCTCTACATGAATCTCTGGGTCAGCGGCAATTATCAGGGCAGGCTTTGTGTAGATGAGCTCCAGACGGAGATACAGCCCGGACATTTTTCTGCTCTTGAGTATCTTGGCTCCTTTATCGAGCTATGCATCCGTCGGCACAATCTGTTCCAAATCTCAATGGGAAATGACTCCCGGCAGTTCTTCACGGAGTATCTTTCCGGAAAGCTCACAGAACTACAGGCAGTTACCGATCAGATCCAGTATCTGAACTGGAATCGCCATGACCGGTATCTTGTACTTCGTCTGGAAACCCAGCAGCAGGATGACCGTATGCACTCTTCCATCGCCACACTGGGACACATTGAAGCCCAGATCCCGGAAGGTCTGGCTTTTACCTATCAGCAGGGAATCGTTGTGATCGTTAATCTGTCCTTTAAGCACTCTGTATCTTCCGATGTTATCAGTTCACTTGCGATCATCCTGCGCGAAGGGCTTTTTAAAATGGGAGTAAGCTCTGAATTTCGTGATTTTCTCCTGATCCCTCAGGGATATATTCAGGCTGTTTCCGCCTTGCGCCTGGGCAAAAAAAGTCAGAGCATGGCCTGGTGCTATCATTTTGATGCTTATCTTCTGGAATATATGCTTTCCCAGATCAGCCATCAGATCAGTCCCGAGCTTCTGGTCTCTTCACGGCTGGATGCACTGCAGAATTATGACCGAAAAAACAATACTGAGCTGTATCACACACTCAAGGTCTATCTGGAGCATGAACGCAATTCTCTTCAGACAGCCCGTGAGCTTTTTATACATAGAAGTTCCCTGACCTACCGTCTGGAGCGCATCCAGAAACTCACAAAGGTTGATCTGGATAATCCGAAAGACCGGCTTCTTCTGCAGCTCTGCTTTCTTCTGCAGGAAAAGGACCAGACTGTCACCTGACAACCTGGTCCTTTTTTCTGCTTATATCTGTAAAAACTCCAATCCGAAATAATGTTCCATCCATAGCCTGATGGTTTCTTCCGAATCGCTTATTTTCGTTTCAATGGATCCATCTTCCTTCTGGATTGTAAGAACATCCCCGGTCAGCGCAACACTTCCTTCCGGTCTGCAGATGCTCACCACTCTTTTTCTGGTAATTAATACATCTGGAGATTTTGCACAATAGAAATTCAGCAGTTCAAAATCTGCTTCTACTGTAGGAGTCTGTGAAAATCTGAGTATTGGCAGATATTTTTCTTCTTTCCTTCGTTCAACAAGTATCTCTCCGTTTGTATTTCCCGGCTTCATGTTAACACGGTACCATCCGTTTTTTTCTCTGTGGATACCATCCTTCATAAGAACCGGCTTCTTGGGTCCGGGACCTCCGTATCCTACATCACAGTAATAGCTTCCTTCCTCAAAAATAACAAGGGTTGCCCGGTGCAGGACCGGCGGAAGCTCTTCCC
Source organism: Ruminococcus sp. AF17-12 (assembly GCF_003479245.1). Taxonomy (NCBI): domain Bacteria; kingdom Bacillati; phylum Bacillota; class Clostridia; order Eubacteriales; family Oscillospiraceae; genus Ruminococcus; species Ruminococcus sp. AF17-12. The sequence goes on along the minus strand of NZ_QUGY01000006.1, from coordinate 233,275 downwards.
GGTTCCACAATATCCTTACCGCCACAGGGATCACACGGAAATCCAAAGCTTTCAGAAGCTCATAAAACAATTTATTCAGCTCAAAGCAATATCCGCCTCGTTTTCTGACAATGATCTTCTCATAAATATCTTCCGACCTCAGAGAAGGAATCCTTCCCTCGTCAAAAACTTCCAGATTTTCAAAGGGAATACTGCAAAGATGAAGGTCCATTATCTTTTCCAGACATTTTTTATCTGTTCTTAATTCACCCTCATATCCGATCCTGTTCAGATATGCCTCCCGTTCTCTGTCATTCATTTTTTCACTCCTGTTCTATTCAAGAAGATAACAGCTGGTATAGGCGATCGTACAGGGACCATAATAGTATTCCAGACCATTTGCCTGGCATACCTGTGTTACCAGCATTCCATAGGCTTCCATCGAAGAAAATGCCTGTTCGGGGAAACGGCATGGAGCATCCGGATATGTACACGTTTTACATTTTGTACAGCACCCGGCCCCTATGGGGAGCATGCCCGGCCATCTTTCTCTGAGCATTTTTTCAAATTCATAAAAATTCTGTTTATGAACCGCTTCGGTCTCCATCATCGTCTCTCCGTCCAAAGGATCCTCCAGTTTCCCCACTGTCTGGACAATAATGCCTTCCCTGTACTTTTCTATCTTTTTTCTGCATACTTCAAGATCTCCGCATCCGGGAGGACAGCTCCAGCGTTTTGCATACATATGGCAGGTATTATTTTTGCACATTTCCCTTACCTCCGGCATAAGCTGGATCGAATCGCTCTTCAGAAGTGCTACATAAGAAAATCCTGCCTTTTTTCCCATCTCTTCCAGTTCTTTTATATTAAGCATATCCATTCTCCTCGCATTACGGAAAGCATAAGCCATCCACAAAACAGTCCTGGAACTCCGGCGAAGCTGCCAGCTCCACAAAATCCATATTTTTGACAGTCCGATCCATTTCTTTTCTTTCCTCTTCATTCAGAAGCGCGATCCTTGCACCTTCGCCTGCCGCATTTCCCACCGGCTGTATCCTGGGCAGCAGTCCGGCCGGGAACATCCCGATCGCTGCCGCACTTTCCGGATTCATGTAATTGCCGAATGCACCGGCAAGATAGACCCGTTTAATATCCTTTTCTGTGATCTCCAGTCTTTTCATAAGAAGAAAGATTCCCGCTGCGATAGCCGCTTTTGCCAGCTGTACCTCTCCGATATCCTTCTGTGTCAGATAAACGCCCCTGTCATTTCCCGACTTTTCCGGAGGTACCAGCACAAACACTCCCGCCTTTTCCTGGCCGCTTTCCAGATGACCACTTTCATCAATAAAGCCAGCCAGGTACAGCTGTGCCACAAGATCGATCAGACCTGAACCGCATAAGCCTGCCGGAGCCTTATTTCCTATAGTCGTGTATTCCCATTTTCCATTTTTGTATACTACATGATCTACTGCTCCTGCTCCTCCACGCATCCCGCACTCGATCTTTGCACCTTCAAATGCCGGACCGGCAGCTGTTGAACAACAGGCTAATCTCGTTTTATTTCCAAGGACCATCTCCCCGTTCGTTCCAATATCGATCATAAGGCTGATCTCGTTCTGCTGATCCTGTCTGAGCGTCAAAATGCAGCCACAGGTATCTGCCCCTACATACCCGGCTATATCAGGCAGCATAAGCAGCTGCCCCTTTCTGTGGATATGGAGCCCATATTGCTCTGCATTCAGTGTAAGCTCCTGACTGATCGCCGGATTATATGGTGCATGGACCAGCGATGCCGGAGAAATCCCAAGAAAAAGATGATGCATGCAGGTATTTCCTACCACAGATACCTGACAGATATCTAATGTGCTTCTTCCTGCTTCCTCTGCCAGTTCCTGGAGCATTTCATCAACCGCATTCCGTATGCAGCCGGTCAGCTGCTCTACGCCATGCTCCAGAGCATGATCCGCCCGCATGATCACATCTGCGCCATACTGAGTCTGTGGGTTCATTCTACTCTTGAGAGCCAGCTGTTTCCCGGTCAATGCATCCATAAGATAGCCAACCACCGTCGTGGTACCTATATCAAAAGCCGCAAAACAGATTTTTTTCTCTTCTCTGCTGATATCCAGGATCTTATTTCCTGCACAGATCACATACCATTCTTCTGCTTCTTTTCTGCAGCCATAAAGCTTCGATGCAATTTCAGTATCAGGCAGAACAGGTCTTTCCACATCCAGCTGTTCTGTCAGCCGCTCCCATTCAGAGCGGTTGTCTCCTGTCTCCGGTTTCTTAAGAATCACTTTTTTCTGTTTCAGATCAGGCCTGAACGCAACCGGTCTCTGCATTCCTTCTGTAAGGATCTCCTCTTCCTGGCATCCGGACAATGTATCTACTTCAAGGTCACTGTGGATTTCCGTCTGACATGCAAGCACCATGTGATCTTCTATTTTAACACGACATTTCCCGCACTTTCCCCGGCCTCCGCAAGGTGCATCAGGAACCAGCTTTGCTTTTCTTTCCGCCTCAAGGATCCTGGTACCCGGTTCCACCAGGATCTCCTTTTCCTCCCTGATAAATTTTATTCGGTACATTTTTATCCCTCCGATGGTCACTGTAAAGCAAAAGCCGCTCTGCCGTCTATGCCATGCACAGACAATACAGAGCGGCCTATTTTATTTTCCCTTATGCTGCCAAAGCTTTTGCAAGAACTGCTGCGCTTGCTGCATCTTCTGAATATCCATCTGCGCCGATCTCATCTGCAAATTCCTTCGTGATCGGTGCTCCTCCAACCATGATCTTAACATTGCTTCTGAAATCTTCCGCATTAAGTGCTGCAACTGTATCCTTCAGAGCCGGCATTGTAGTTGTGAGCAGCGCTGAAAGTGCAATTACCTTAACATCCGGATTTTCTTTGTAACATTCAATAACCTTCGATGCAGGTACATCAACACCGAGATCAATAACTTCAAAGCCGGCACTTTCGATCATCATTGCAACAAGATTCTTTCCGATATCATGAAGATCTCCTGCTACAGTAGCGATGATAAGTTTTCCCATACTTCCTGTAGCGCCGGATGCAAGATGTGGTTTCAGAACCTCAACACCCTTTTTCATTGCACGGGCTGCTACCAGCATTTCCGGAACAAAGATTTCTCCGTTCTTAAATCTTTCACCTACAACAGCCATTGCATCGATCATGCTGTTAAGAATCTCTGTTGCCTCACAGCCTTCATCAAGAGCTGACTGTACAGCTGCACCTACAAGTTTTGCTTTTCCTTTTTCTACCAATTCTGCTACTTCTGTGATTTTTGACATAATCAAACACCTCCGCTTTTATCCGCATTCCGCATATGCGTTTTATTTATTTTTTTACAGGTCCGATCAGACCTTCTCTGTATGCTCCGATGTATTCCATACAGTAATCATCCAGACCAAGCAATGCCTCTGTTGCATATACAAGTCCAAGCATATCTCTGTTTGTAGGATCCATGATCGCACTGTCAAGGCCGGCATTCATTGCAAGTACCACAAATCCGAAATTGATAAGCTTACGTACCGGCAGATTGAAGGAAATGTTGCTGATCGCCGCTGTAATGTGGATCATCGGATACTGTTTACGGACACTTGAAATTACTTCCACGTTCATCGCAATACCATCTTCAGATGTACAGAGCATCTCAACCAATGGATCAATATGGATACGATCCGGTGAAATTCCGTACTCTTTCGCTTTTGCCATGATCTTGTCAAATACCTTCAGCCTGTCTTCCGCACTTTTGGGGATACCTGTATCATCGCTTAGAAGTGCGATAACCTGCCACCCTTTATTTTCAGGCTGTGCCATAAGAGGAAAAATCTTATCGATCTTATCCCCTTCACCGGATACAGAGTTAAAAATACCCGGTTTTCTGCAGAATTTGTAAGCTTCTGTAAGAACATCTGCGCTGGGACTGTCTACGGAAATCGGAAGATCTGTCACTTCCTGAATACAGTCGATCATCCATTTCAAGGTTTCTACTTCTTCTGCTTCCGGAACAGATGCGCAACAATCGATATAGCTTGCTCCTGAGTTTGCCTGAGCAAGTGCCCGCTGCTTGATGAATTCTGCATCTCTGTTTGCGATCGCCTCCGCCACAGAGGGGATGGATCCATTGATTTTTTCACCTATGATTATCATATTATTTATCCTCCCGTTAACATATTCTGGCCTGCATCAAGAATTCTTATTTCAGTTCCATGTCTTTTATATAATGATTGTATCAAAATAAATGCAAAAAACCAGCCGCATTTCATACCATAAACATTGCATTTATTCCTACATTTTGTAGGAATGTTTTTCAGGAAAGACCTTCGTAAGCAGCAATCTAAAATAAGCCCATAAATCATAGCTTTGTCTACGATTTATGAGCTTATGCTAACACTTATTTCATATTCCTTAAATTTCCCTAAAATCCGGTGTCCCGTACAGGTCATACGGAGTACTCTGGTATACGTAATAATTCAACCAGTTCGTATACAGGTTGTTGGCATGGGCCCTCCAGGTGAGGAGTGGTTTGTTGTTTGGATCGTCATCTTTGTAATAGTTCTTCGGGATTTCAATAGGCAGACCCTTGGCAAGGTCTCTCTTATATTCGCCATCCAAAGTCACGCGGTCGTATTCCGGATGTCCCATAACAAAGATTTTACGTCCTCCCTCTGCCATTGCAAGGAACAGACCAGCCTCTTCGCTTTCCGCCAGGACCGTAAGGTCTTTGCATGCATGGATATCTGCAATAGGAACTTCTGTGTGTCTGGAATGCGGCGCAAGAAATACATCATCAAAGCCCCGGACCAGCGGGATCTTACGGTTCAGTACCCTGTGCTGGAAAAGTCCGAACATTTTCTTATCCAGAGGTTTTTTCTCCAGGCCATAAAAATGATAAAGACTGGCCTGCGCTGCCCAACAGAGAAAGATCGTGGAAGTCACATGCTTCTCAGTCCAATCCATGATCTTAGTCAGCTCATTCCAGTAATCCACTTCCTCAAAAGGCATCTGCTCCACCGGTGCTCCTGTGATGATCATTCCATCAAATTTACGTTTCTTTATATCGGTGAATGTTTCATAAAACTTGTTCAGATGGCTGAGAGATGTATTCTTGGCTTCATGGCTCTCCACAGCCATAAATGTCACATCCACCTGCAGCGGTGTATTGGAAAGAGAACGCAGAAGCTGCAGCTCTGTTTCTTCTTTCAGCGGCATCAGATTCAGGATCAGAATCTGAATCGGACGGATATCCTGGTGCATGGCACGTTTTTCGTCCATTACAAATATATTTTCTCTCTCCAGGATCTCCTTTACCGGAAGATCCCCCTGTGTTTTGATTGGCATTGTTTGCCCTCCTTATATATGAAGCGTCTCTTATAAAGGAGCCGCTCGGCTTTTTTCTTCAGATAAAAAGTATCTCCAGTCTGTACGGCCTTTACTGCACTCCGGCAAGTTTCCGAAAATCTTCTTCTGAAAGGATCGGAATCCCCAGTTCTCTTGCCTTTTTGTTTTTGGATGAATTGGACTGGATGTCGTTATTGATCAGATAATTGGTCTTTTTGGTAACTGAACCGGTAACCTTGCCTCCCAGGGATTCGATCAGCTCTTTGGCCTCACTTCGATTTCCAAAGTGCACCAGACTTCCTGTGATCACAAAATTCATTCCTTCAAAGATCTGTTCCTGTTTGGGACTGTCCTCCTGAATATGAAGAAAGTTCATCAGATGATCCAGGCGGCGATTATTATCCTCATCCCTAAAATAAGCTACCAGATTTCCGGCAATGACCGGCCCGATGGTATCAATATCACTGACCTCTTCCAGACTGGCATGACGTATCCTGTCCAAATCATTGTCAAAATGACGGCAGATCACCTTTGCATTAGCCAGACCGATATTTGCGATCCCAAGACTGTAGATCACCCTTGGAAGTGTAGTCTCTTTCGCCCGTTCAAGACTTTCCATAAGATTATCATAGGATTTCTGCCCAAAGCCTTCCATTTCCACGATCTCATCTTTATACCGGCTGATCTCAAAAATATCGCCAAAGTCATGGATAAATCCCCTGGCAATAAATTTCTCCAGTGTTGCCTCGGAAAGTCCGTCGATATTCATGGCATCCCTGCTTGTAAAAAGCCCAAAGGATTTGATCTTCTTGGCCGGGCACCCCGGATTGACGCAGAAAAGACATTCCACATCGTTTTCTTTCTTCACTACCGTTTCCTGTCCGCAGGCCGGGCAGGTATGCGGAATCGGTGCATTACCGCTTCCGGTCAGATTTTCCGCAATCTGAGGAATGATCATATTTGCTTTGTATACACGAATGGTATCTCCGATCCCCAGCTTCAGTTCCTTCATGATACTGATGTTATGCACACTGGCCCTGCTCACTGTGGTTCCTTCCAGTTCCACCGGCTCAAAAATTGCTACCGGATTGATCAGTCCGGTCCTGGACGGGCTCCACTCAATCTCCAGAAGTCTCGTATCACGCATCTCATCGGCCCATTTAAATGCCATGGCGTTCCTTGGAAACTTGGCCGTAGTTCCCAGAGATTCTCCGTAAGCAATATCATCATACAATGCCACAAGCCCATCTGACGGAAAATCATTGGTCGTAACTGCTTCCGCAAAGTAATCCATCGCTTCATCCAGAGTTTCCGCTGTGACTTTTCGATATTCCACAACCTCAAAGCCCTGTTCATTCAGCCACCGGAACTGCACCTCCCTGGAATTCCGGAAATCCACGCCTTCCGCACTCACTAAAGAAAAAGCATAAAACCGTACGTTTCTCTTCGCTGTAATTTCGTTATTCAGCTGGCGGACAGAACCACTGCAGAGATTTCTGGGATTTTTGTATTTGGCATCTGCATCTCCGATGGTTTCGTTGATCTTTTCAAAATCCGAATAGGTAATGATGGCTTCTCCGCGAAGTACCAGTCTCCCTTTAAAAGAAATTTTCAAAGGTATGTTCTTAAATACTCTGGCATTATTGGTAATAACCTCTCCCACAATACCATTTCCTCTGGTAACTGCCTTTATAAGCTCTCCGTTTTCATAGGTAAGCACGATCGTTAAGCCATCCAGCTTCCAGGATAAAAGTGTAGGATGCTCCCCGATAAACTCTCTCAAAGCTTCTCTCTCTTTGGTCTTATCCAGAGACAGCATCGGTCTCTCATGTTCCTCCTTGGGGAGCTGCTCCACTGCCTCATATCCTACATTAACGGTTGGACTGTCTGCCAGAACGATCCCTGTTTCTTTCTCCAGTGCGCTCAGAGTGTCGTACAGGGCGTCGTACTCCACGTTGGACATGATCTCCCTGTCTTCCTGATAATAGGCCCTGGACGCTTCCCGGAGCTTTTCTCCCAGCTCTTTCATTTTTTTTATGGATGATTCGTTCATGGCTTCCTCCCGTCCTTTTTTCTGATTTTTCGGAGGAAAGCATCTCCTCCAGTTCTTTTCGTTCTTCCGGTCGGATCTCACGATATTTCCCCTCTTCCAGGCCATCAATATACAGATTCATGATCCGAACACGTTTCAGTGTTACGACTTTATATCCGAAATATTCACACATACGACGGATCTGGCGGTTCAGACCCTGGGTAAGGATGATACGAAAACTGTTTTTCCCTGTTTTTGTAACCTTGCAGGGACGTGTGACCGTATCAAGGATCGGCACTCCGCCGCCCATACCACGGATAAATTCTTCTGTCACCGGTTTATTCACGGTCACCTGATATTCCTTTTCATGGTAGTTCCCCGCCTTCATGATACGGTTCACCAGATCTCCTTCATTGGTAAGGAGAAGCAGTCCTTCGGAATCTTTATCCAGCCGTCCTATGGGATAGATCCGCACCGGATAATCCAGATATTCTGTTACTGTCATCTCATTCCGCTGTTGTCTGGTGCTGCAGACAATCCCTTTTGGTTTATGAAAAAGAAGCAGGATCTTTTTTTCCTGTTTTTTTACAGGCTTTCCGTCAATACAGATCTCCGCATCCGGAAGGATCTTCATTCCTGTGGAAACCAGTTCTCCATTAGCAGTAACTCTCCCCGCTTCTGTCAGTCGGTCTGCCTCTCTTCTTGAGCAGACTCCTATATCGCTTAAATATTTATTGATTCTGATTTTTTCGTCCATTGTTCTATTATATATTTTTTCCCACGTGTTCGCAACCGGTTATTTTTCTTGTATTTTCTTTCTCATTATTGTATGATAAACAGAAATATACTTAAATATCAGGAGGAAAAACATGTCAGAGCATACTCCACGTATGAACCGGCTGCTGATCTTTGTCGCTGTTTTCCTGTGTCTGATCTGCGGTATTCTCTTTACCCAGTCATCGGCCGGTCCTTTTGAAAGCAGCAGTACTTCCGTAGTTTCCATAAATACCAGCGATATTTCGGCCATTGAACCAAGTTCAGATCGCGATCACCATACAGATGCATGGATATCTTCCGGCGCTCCTTCACCTTCCGCCACACCGTCTCCTGTTCCCACAGAGATTCCCGAAACAGAAAAGGTTTCGCCAGAGGCAGAAAACGGAGTCTGGACACCGGATGGCACCAACTGGAAATTTATGGTTGACGGAACCGCCTATACCGGATGGCTTACCGACACAGATGGTCATCGATATTATTTCAATAAGGACGGAATCATGCAGACCGGCTGGATCACCCTAGGCAAAAAACGTTATTATCTGGACGAAGACGGAATCATGCAGACCGGAACCATCACCGTAAATGGAAAAAAATACACATTGGCAGCAGACGGTTCACTCAAAAAATGATCTTTCGTTATATCAGAGCAACAAAAATGCAGGTTCTTCCGGAACCTGCATTTTATTAACCCTTATTATTCTAACAGACCACTATAAACATAACCGGTCTGTCCATCATAATCAACCTGTATCCAGTCGCCTTCCTGCCCTTTCTTTTCAACTTCCGTTCCTACAGAAAAACCACCGATAACCTCACCCTCTGAATCTGCGGAAGCACGAACATTACAATCCTCTGTAACTGTAAGCATTGTTCCTGCATCTGCGGAAGCACTGGCATCTTCACCAAGGCCCTGAAGGAATTCTGCCAGAGAGGGATCACTCTCCTGCGCAGCTTCATAGTCCGTCTTTACCTTTGTGATAAGCTCCTGCACATCCTTCTCAGATTCCAGTTTTTTCACATAGGCACTGATATCTGCATCGTCATCAGCACCACCTTTGATCTTCAGATTGCCGTCACTGCCCGTCTCCACATAAAACTGGCTCAGTGCCGGAACCGGAGTCTCAATTCCAGTACAGATATAATTAAAGACTACATAAACGACATACGAATCGTCCGTCAGTCCCTTCTTAGCGTAAACATTCTGTACCTCATACCCATCAATATAATCCCTTGAATTAATCTGCGACTCGTCAGCCGGCGTAAATCCGTCCTCAATCGTCTTAAGTGTTGCAATGTCTTTTTCCCCAAAAGCTTTATAATAGCTCTGAATCAGCTCGGTTACTTCCGTGCTGGCTTTTTCCATGGTTGTCTCCGCATCCGTATCTGCCGCGGAACTGGCGTCTTTCTTCTCGTCTGTCTCCCCATCATTTGCCGGAGAAGAAGGATCATTTTCCTGGTTACTTTGGGCTGTTGTCTGATCTTTATTGGAATTCCCCTTCTTACCTCCAACACAGGCGCGGACGCCAAAGATCAGAACAAGCACGATCACCAGAATGGCTCCGCCTAACATAAAATAGCGAAGGTTATCTGATAACCATTCTCTGAAATCATCCAAGTTCTTGTCCTCCTTATCATAACAACACGCCGGAACAATTCCCACTGTTCCGGGTAACACACCTGAAGGGAATCGAACCCCCGCACATGGTACCGGAAACCACTGCTCTATCCACTGAGCTACAGGTGCATAATGAAAAACATAACTTCTAAATTCAGGTATGAAATTATCAAAGTAGGTTTACACTGTTTATGATTTTAACACAAATCCATGAAATTGTAAAGATTTTTTTAAACAGTACATATTCATCACACATTTTATGGTTGCTGTTCACTCCGTTCTCCGTATCATTTTACGCACTTTAGTCATTTTTCCAGGCCAGAAGGGCGAACACATTCACCCTTCAAACCTGTATACCACATATTTTTCTGTCTGTGCAATAGGGGTACATCCTGCCTGACGAATATAGTCATGATTTGTAAGATCTACCGGAAGAACGAGATAATCGGTTTCCGTTCTTTTCAATACCTGCCGGAACTTATCGATCCCTACATCCATCTGATAACTGATCACATCCATGATCACTTTCTGGATCTGGTAGGCCTTGCTGTTTTCGTAGTTTCCTACCACAGTACTTCCTGCACGATACAGGATAAAATTACGATCCAGAACAAGGATCAGTGACGGATCATACTGTCTAGCCACCAGATTCAGCTCATTGTCAAAAACAACCTTGGGTTGTTCTTTATCGCAGTCCTGATGGATCACATCGCATACTGAGCGCAGCTCATTCGGGACTTTATAGATGTTTTCCGCCATCACATAATCTTTTGCAATGCCGGGAACAGGTGTCCCCGTAGTGACGATCACTGCCGCAAGGATCAGCGCTGTTACAGCCTTCAGCCATCGAAACCTTACCGCTTCCACGATCCGTACAGCATAATAGGCAGCACCCGGGATCACCGGAAGGATCCAGATAAAACGATAATATTCATTTTCAAAATGTACCTTTGGTATCACATATTTTACAAGAACCGGATTATATACCGTAAGTGCCAGAAAGACTAGATAATACAGGAACACTCTGGATTCTTTTCTCCTGCGGTAAAAAATATCCCAGAGTATACCTGCCAGAAAAAATACAGGCAGCAGACAGCCACTCCAGTAATTTTCCATACAGATCTGCACAAAACGCAGTCCCAGTTCTTCAATCGTTACTCCCGCCATTTTCTTCTCCTATCCATAGTATCCTCCCAGTTTCCTATGATGCCGGAAATGCGATCCATCCAAGCTTCGCCAAAAAATAAACCAGGGCATACAAAAATCCCGGCAGCATACAAAGCGCATAGGGAATCGCGTAGGAAAGCCTTTTCTTCAGCACCATCACCGGAAGGATCGCCGTACTGACTACTGCAGGATAAATAAGGGAGGATCCTGAAAACGTCAACGCACTGACTGCAGCAATGAAAAGCAGCACCCAGCTCTCTTTATTTCTGCCATCTTTGTTGAGCCAGAGCCGTATACTTACCAGAAGCGCTGCCGGAATGGAAATATTTGCCAGCAGGGCCTTCCCTTCATAAACCCGCATAAACGCAAAGGTTCCTGTTGTATAGATAGAAAAAGAAAACAATTGCATCAGACACACAAAAAGAACCATCAGGTCTGCTTTTTTTTCATCTCCACGAAAAAAGCTTTTTCCGATCTGGTAGATCAGAAGATTGATCATCAGCATGTTGATCACAGACATCACGACCTTGGACTGAACGATCGGGTGGATGCCCAGAAGGACACACCACACCGCATTGTTCATCGGATATGCAGAAAGATCATAGCGGAGATTAAAATTTCTCTGGATAACACCGGTAAGCGGACTGTATCGGGCAAGAGTGTCTGTATACACGGAAGTGCTTACTGCACCAATATAATGTGTTGCATCTGCAGTAACGTCCTGATATGCAGCCACCAGAAAACACTGCAGGATCACTGCCGCAGCGGTCAAAAGCAGCAGCAGTGAATGCTTCCGAAATGTTTCTCCTATCCGGTCCAGCTGTCCTTTCCAAAGTTTATGCGCAAACAGACATGCTGCCAGTACACAAGCTGCCATGATCACCATCCACAGATACGAAAAGGTACTCAGTTTTACCCATTTCAGTGTCATAGGAACTGCAAGTATCTCAAAAACCGCAAAATACAGAAGATATCCCAAGACCAGTTCCATGGTTACTTCCGCCTTCATTTTCAGTATCCGTGTCAGCAGACTTCCTGCACAGAAAAATACCAGCAGCTCCAGGATCAGTCCGGCAATTGCCAGTATCAGCTCCTGCATTTCACACCTTCTCCCCGGCTTCTCTGGCAAGGATTCCCATTGCAACCTTCTCCGGAGTGATCGGGAGCTCTCTGACACGTACACCTGTTGCATTATAAACCGCATTGGCAATAGCCGGACAAGGTGTATCGATCACAAGCTCACCAATGGATTTTGCACCAAAAGGACCTGTCTTCTCGTAGCTGCTCTCAAACTCGATCCGCACCTTCGGAATATCCATACGGTTGGGGATCTTATACTGCATAAAAGAATTGTTACGGATCTTTCCCTTATCTGTATACTGCACATCCTCATACAGAACCATTCCGATTCCCTGACCGATACCGCCTTCTGCCTGCACTCTGGCAAGATTTGGATTGATCGGAGTTCCACAGTCGATCACGCCCACATAATCAATGACATCGATCTGTCCGGTCTCTTTATCGACCTCCACTTCAGCGGCACCTACCATAAACGGTGGCGGAGAGATCGGAGAAGAATATTCTTTTACAACCTGAAGCTCACTGCAGACTCCACAGGTCGCTTTTCCTGCGATCTGCTGCAGCGTTACCTCTTTTCCGTCTTCTGTGCGGACTTTTTCTCCGTCAAAATCAGAATCCTCTGCAGATACTCCAAGCATCTGTGCGCCAAAAGCGTGGATTCTCTTTCTGAGTTCTCCGCAGGCCTGGATCACGGCATTTCCGGTTGCATAGGTTGTGGAAGATGCATAAGAACCGGAATCATAGGGAGAAATATCTGTATCCACACTGAATACCACGATATTTTTCATATCTGTATCCAGACAGTCTGCTGCCATCTGAGCAAGAATGGTATCACAGCCGGTTCCCATATCAGAACATCCAAGTGCCAGGGTATAGGAACCATCCTCATTTAATTTAATGTCTGCTCCGCCGACATCGATCCCTGCAATAGATGAGCCCTGCATGGCCATAGCGATACCGACACCCCGTACTTTGCCGTTACCCATATCACGGAACGGATATTTCTCATCCCATCCGATCATTTCCTTTGCACGGGCGAGGCATTTATCCATGGTACAGCTGCCGTTGATCGGTACATCCGGATATCCCGGAAGTGCCTCTCCCTCCATAGGCATGTTCAGCTCGCGGAATTTTACCGGATCCATCCCCATCTTATGAGCCAGCTCATCTGCTGCGGACTCCACAGCAAAAATACCCTGTGTGGCACCATAGCCACGATAAGCGCCAGCTGCCTGCATATTGGTGTAAACAACATCATAGGCAAAACGGTAGGCTTCCGTATGACGATACAGCGCAATGGATTTATGGCCTGAAAGTCCTACGGTTGTAGGCCCATGCTCTCCATAGGCACCGGTGTTGGAAAGAGTATAAAGATCGATCGCCTTTACAATACCGTTTTCGTCTGCACCCATACGGATATGGACTTCCATCTCATGACGCGGAGAAGACGCGATCATGGATTCCTTTCTGGAAAAAACGATCTTGGACGGACGCCCGGTAACCCATGTTACCAGTGCCGGGAAAACCTCACTGACAGAAGACTGTTTTGCACCAAAGCCCCCGCCGATACGAGGCTTGATCACACGAACTTTGGAAGACGGAATGTTCAGCGCATTTCCTACGATCCTTCGGATATGGAACGGGATCTGGGTGGAAGAAACCACCGTCAGTCTCTGAAAATGGTCCATATAACAGTAGGTACGGAAGGTCTCCATCATGGTCTGCTGATTTGCCTTTGTATGGTAAACCTGGTCTACTGTATACGCACATTTTTCCAGCATGGCATCCACATCACCCACTTCTTCTACATTGGAGGAACAGAGATTACGCTTATTATCTCCGCCGGCCGGGATCGGCATATACCAATCATCCTCCGGGTGCACCAGAATGGGATTATCCTTGGCTGTGTGGATATCCAGAACCGCTTCCTCCACACGATATTTTACCTTAATGCGTTTCAGGGCTTTATCTACTGCCTCTTCTGTCTCACCAGCTACGATGGCAACCGGATCCCCTACAAAACGCACATGCTTATCTATGATATAGCGATCCCATGGACTGATCTCCGGCGCTGTCTGCCCGGCCAGGGTAAATCTTTTGTGGGAAACATCCTCATAGGTCAGAACACAGGCAATCCCCTCGATCTTCTTTGCAGCATCTGTCTTGATCTCTTCCACCCAGGCATTGGCATGAGGACTTCTTAAGATCTTGACGATCAGGCAGTCAGAAGGTGCGAGATCATCGGTATAGACCGGTTTTCCGGTTACCAGCGACATTGCATCTGTTTTTGGCACCGGCTTGTTTACGTATTTCATTTTCCTTCCTCCTGTCCTTTTTTATAGTCGAGAAATTTCAGGATACTTCTGGTCTGTCCCACAAATCCCGAGCAACGGCACAGATTTCCGGAAAGATACTCCAGGATATCCTCTTCTGTGGGATCTTCCAGTTCCTTTAACATGGCAAATACATTCATGATAAATCCCGGATTGCAGAAGCCACACTGCTCTGCTCCCTCATTTGCCATAAAAGCGCCGAATTCCTTTGCTTCCTCCTGCATTCCCTCCAGAGTCACGATCCGTTTCCCGTCTGCGCGGGCAGCCAGCATGGAGCAGGACAGTACCGGACGTTCATCCATCAGCACAGTACAGAGACCACAGTTTGCAGTCTCACAGCCACGTTTTACGCTGTAACAGCTGTTTTTCCGCAGGAAATCCAGAAGCAGTTCATCCGGACGTACCTCTGCCTGCCGTTTTACACCATTCAGCCAGAAAGTGATATTCATTCTGCTCTCCCTCCGATCTCTTCCCAGGCTCTTCTTGTAAGGACTTTCACAAGAAGACTTCTGTATTCTTTTGAAGCACGCATGTTCTTGTCTGTAGAAACATGTTCCGCTGCATATGCGGCAAAAGATGCTGCTGCATCCTTTTTCTGCTGTGCATTCATCTGTACAAAATCTTTTAAGATTTCCTCTTCATCTTCCACGATCATTGCTTTTCCGGGTCTGGCCCCAATGACAGTTCTTGCTTTTCCGTCAATAAGAGCGGCCGCACAGGTGAGCACAGGAAAATCTGTGGAATTGTTCCGCTGACTTAAGTACACACTGTTCAGCGGCTGTTTTTTTACAATGATATTTACCAGGATATCGTTATCCTTTTCCATGGATGCAAACTGTGCAAGCGGAATGGTTCCGCCATTGTACAGCTCCACACAGGTATCCAGTGCCAGAAACATGGTCAGTACATCGGAAAATCCGAATCTTCCAAAAATACTTCCGCCCACTGTGGCACAGTTTCGAAACTGCACACCCACAATGTGCCGTACACTTTCCCGGATAGCACCGTTTGTATAGGCATTCAGCTTTTTATGGGTTTCCAGCGCATGAAGTGGTGTCATGCAGCCGATCACAAATGCGTCTTCCGTTTCTGTAATAGTATCCAGCCCAAGACCTGACAGGTCAATGGCTGTCATGATGTTCCGGTTTCCCATTTTCAGCCAGACCATACCGCCCAGCACACAGGCTGTTCTTTTCTGGTTCAGTTCATATGCCTGTTCAAGGCTTTCTGCCTTTACGTAATTCTTTATCTTCAGCATACTTTATTCCCTTCTGAATTCTCATTCTCTTTCATCGCGGCTGTTTTTTCAGCCAGACATTTATTTTAACAGACCGTCAGCTAAATAGCTATTGTTTTTTCTCTGCTGCTGTTCTGACGCCGTATCAGTCAGCGATCTCCAGAACGATAAACTGATACGGTTTCAAAATGATCTCTTTTCCTGTGATCTCCGCTGTTTCCTGATTATTCAGAAGCACCTTCTTCATTTCTCCGGGAAGAGATACCTTCTGAGACTGTGCCTGCATATTTCCCAGGATCAGCAGATCCTTCTCACCGTTTCTTGTATAGGCGATCAGATTCTTCTGTTCTTCCTGATATGGAGCGAATGTTCCGTATACAAGCGTTTCTTTATATTCCGGAGCTTTTCTCAGTGCAGTCAGCTTTTTGTAGAAAGAAAGGAGGGAATCACTGTCCGTTAACTGGGACTTTACATTGATCTCCTTATAATTGGGATTGACCCCAAGCCACGGCTCTCCTTCTGAAAATCCCGCATTTTTCTCTGCGCTCCACTGTACCGGAGTTCTGGCATTGTCTCTGGAAAATGCGGAAGCAGCATCAAGCGCTTCTTTTTCACTGCATCCGGCACGGAGCGCTACCTGGTATTCATCGATGGTACTGATGTCATCGATCTGATCCATAGAAGTAAACTCCATATTTTCCATACCGATCTCCTGACCCTGATAAATAAACGGAATTCCCTTCAGCAGAAAATAAACACCTGCCAGGAGCTTCCTTGAATCCGGACAGCGGTCTTCCGGAGAAATATAGTGACAGACACCTCTTGGCTCATCATGATTCTCAATAATGTTGGAGATCATGCCGGTATCCCCAATCTTTTTCTGCGTATGGAAAATACACTTCTTGTACTCTTCCGGAGTCAGGTACGGTTTGGATGCATACCAGCCATCCTCGCTCTTTCCGTAACAGGTTTCTTCAAAATCAAACATGGATGAAAAATATCCGTTTTCTCCGATAAAATCTTTGATCTCATCTTCCTTTTCATTGAAGACCTCTCCTACAGTAAAAGCATCATAGGGATGAAAGCACTTCTCAGCCATCTCTCCCAGAAATTCTCCAATCCCTTCTGCCTCCTCCAGCATCCTCCCGACGCTGCAGAGCCCATCTGCACGATCGGCAGGATAATCGGAAAACGGAAGCTTCTTCTTGATATTGATAATGGCATCAATACGGAATCCGCCAAGCCCTTTTTCCATCCACCAGCGGATGTTTTTGTAGACTTCCTCTCTTACTTCAGGATTCTCCCAGTTGAGATCCGGCTGCTTCTTGTGGAATACATGGAGATACTGTTTATCAGGATGTCCCGGAAGCTCTTCCCATACCGGACCACCGAAATAGCTTCTCCAGTTGCAGGGAGCTTTATCATCCTTTTTGTCCCGGATATAAAAGAAATTTCCATACTTTCCGTCCGGATCCTTAATGGCCTGCTGAAACCACTCATGCTCATCGGAGCAGTGATTTACCACCAGATCCATAAGGATGTACATTTCTCTTTTTTTTGCTTCTGCGATCAGACGATCCATATCCTCCATGGTCCCAAACCTCGGATCAATCGCATAATAATCTGCAATGTCATATCCCTGGTCTGCAAGGGGAGATTTATAGATTGGGGAAAGCCAGAGGATATCTGCTCCCAGTTCCTTAAGATAATCAAGCTTGCTGATGATTCCCGGGATGTCTCCGATCCCGTCTCCGTTGGAATCATAAAAGCTCTTGGGGTATATCTGATATACCACTTTGTCATGCCACCATTTTCGTTTCATCGTAATTCCTCCTATGCCTGTTTGATCATGCAGTACTGCTTCAGATCAAATCCTTTTTTCTGTACAATGCCGTATAATTTAAATCCGAATTTCTCATACATGGAAACATTTGCCGGATTATGGGTTTCCAGAGAGATCATCAGCTTATGCCTGTCCGCATAATCGATCACCTCATCCATCAGCTTTTCAGCAAGACCGTGATGCTGCATCTTCGGCGCCACTGCCAGATAGATCACATGAAGCCTTTCTGCTGTATGAAGCTGGGAAGTCCAGCTGGAATTCAGATAGTCTTTTCCCTGGATGAATTTCCGCAGGGTCGCAAGACTTGGATCCTCTTTGATCAGATAGCCATCTGTTTTCAGAAGGGCAAAAAAATCCACCATCAGATTATGTAAGGCTGCTTCATGCTCCGTTCCGTCGGATACTACCAGGATGCTGTTCAGCTCACTGCTGTCTGCATAGATCTCACAGGTCTCAAAAAACTCCGTAAGATCACAGGTAAAAAGCTCCGGCATCAGACGTTCTCTGGTATCCCTGTCCGGGATCAGTGCATGATACAGAGGATCCTCCGAAAAACATACGGTCAATATCCGGATCAACCTGTCCAGATCTTCTTCTTTCACTCGGTATAAATTATGGCTTTCCATTCTTTCCTCCAGGTATGGTTTTATTCTGTTCCTTTTTCAAACATATCGCTGACCTCGCAGATCAGGTTTGTAAGTTTTTCCGCTGCGCGGATCAGATATTCAACATCATCCACATAGCAATGTTTCTGCCTATCCCAGGCTTCTTTCAGGCTCTGTTTTTCTGCCTCCAGACTGTCACCCGGTTTCTTTTCCTTCAGGCTTTCCACCAGATCATAAAGGTTCTCATGATGGATGATCCTGCCCTTCCCCCACATCAGGCGATCCGGGGACTGCTTCAAGATATATTCCGTAAAATGATAAAAGACTTCCCGCTCAAACTGAAAGGCATAACAGTTGTTGTCAATACTGTAAAAAGCCTCCAGCGCAGGTGCGATCTCTCCTTTTTCCAGATATCCCATCGCTTTCTTCAGTGCATAAAGATTGTTCTGCACTGCCTGCTGCGGAAAGATCACATTGTCATCCCAGTCCAGACGTACCAGATAATCCTGGGATTTCCGGAATACACCGAGAAGCTTTTCGGTAATGGCATCGGCTTTTTTCCAGTCACGTTTTTCTTCCGGAAGGCTGTTGAAGTGCCGTACCTGCTCTGCAAGGATGGCAGCCGCTTTTTTTGCCTCTTCTGTTTTTTTCAGAAGGAGTGTACTGTCGGCGCCGATCTGCATACACAGATCCGTATCCAGGGTCTTAATACTTTGGTCCAGTACCCGCCCGAAATCCATTGGCGGCAGAGCAAGGCTGTCAATAGCCAGAAGAAGTTTCAGATAAAATTCATGATGGAATCTGTATACCTCTTCCTCATAAACATCCTGGTTATCGTATTGGGAATGATAATAATTTTCCATAAACGGGCCACCGCTGAAATCATTAACCATGGACGGGATCCCGGAAATAGCCATGGTAAAATCATCAGACCAGGTTTCAATGGGATACAACGTGGTCATGCCCTCCGGATAAATCCCCTCCGGCATCTGCACAGCATCCACGAAGCTGCGCACAAAATCCGCATACTCATAGGTACATCGTACTGCATCTCTGGTACTGTGTGCATGAGCCGGAAGCTCAAAATTCAGATCTGCGATCACGTGCCCCTGCCACTCCGGTCTCACCTCAAATACCTGGCGGTAAGCACCTGTGGACCAGTCATATTTTGTGTCGGAAATCCCCCATTCTTCTGCTGCAAGAGCACATACCACAATAGTATGGCGAGGTTTATAGCCACCACGGAGCAGCGCCCTGGCAATTCCAATGATCATGGCCACTGCCGCATTATCGTCCTGAAATCCCTCAAAATAGGAATCATAGTGAGCACTTAACAGAATCATGGAATCCGAATCAGTTCCCGGGATTTTGCCAACGATATTGTAGGTATACTGGTCTTTGATCACCTCTGTGTCCGCATCAAATTCCACGGAAAGCTCCGGAACACGATTCCCATTCTCATTTTTTTCCTCCATCAGCTGACGGATCATAAGAAAATCTGCCCGTGACATGGAAAATGCAGGCGCACAGGAAGGTCCTGCGATATCCTGTGCATTCAAAGCCGTATCATCGATCTGTGCGTATCCTCTGCTCTGTACGGCGATCAGAGCTGCTGCACCCTTCAGGTGTGCCTGATACACCGGGTAGTTGATCCACCATTCTTCTCTCTGATTGATCTCGATAAGAACCAGCTTTCCTTTCACATCGATATCCTTATATTCGTCAGCTGTACCCTTTCCAAGATATACAAGATCAAACCTCTGAAAGCCATTGGTCTTAAAATCCGTCTGATATGCGCCAAGCTGAATCTCCCGGCAGGTTCCCTCTCTGTCATGGCAGCGCATCACCGCTTTTTTAAATTCCCATGCATCCACACGGATCTTGTCTTTTTCTACCTGTGTGAGACCGGCTTTTTTCATTTCTTCCAAAAGCATATCTCCGGTTTTTCGCTCTGCCAGGGAGCCTGCTGTACGGTATCCCAGAACCGGATTTGTTTTTTCCTGTTCCATGCACCTGGCCAGATCATAAGATTCTTTTATATTCAGGCATGAAACACATTTCTCCACGATGTTCAAATTTACTGTCATCCCTTTCTCGGCAGTTCCCTGCCGGCAGTTCCGTCCTCCCGGCAGAGATATTCCTCTAACTGTTATAGATTATACCTTATCAATGTGCGGATTTCCAGATAAAAAAACGCGATTTGTTCTGATCATCAGAGACATGGTGTTGGTGACACCGGACATGGCTTCCATGATCTCTGACTGATCCACAATGGAAAAAGCGTCTTCGTCCTGCTCAAAGCGTTCCATCAGGAGCTCTGTAAGCGCATTTTCTGCCAGGTCCAGATTACCGGTACTCACAATTGTCTTGGAAAGGTTCCCTTTTTTCGCCTCCGCCGATTACGTTTTCGCTACTGTTTTCTGCGCCGGCTTCGTATGCGCCACTTTAAAATATCCCACAGTTCCCGCACCTGCCACACAGACAGTCGCCACCGGGATGATCACCATAAGCCTTTTACGCCGTCGTTTCATTTTCCTTAACCTCAAAATATGCTGTGTATGTTCTCTCTGTTTTAAAAATACTTTAAAAGAAAAATGCATAAAGACTTTGTGTGATCTGTGAAAACCCGGTGAAAAAGGCATCCTGTTTTTCATATACAAATACAAATAATTAATTATATTTTCTGTCTGCTGTCATTATTTTTTGTATATATTAAATATTATTTTAAAAATTATATATTATTTTCTGGTATTTTTTACTGAAATATGTTATAAAAGAAGTAAGAAAAACTACCGGAAATCAGATATTCCTGCTTCCGGTCCGAAATAAAGGAGGTATCTTTATGGCAAAACGTATTATCACCATCAATCGTATGTTTGGAAGCAACGGACGCCTTATCGGCAAGACTCTGGCTGAAAACCTAGACATCGGTTTTTATGATAAAGAACTGATTGACATGGCTGCCAAGAAAAACAATATCCCCTTCGACACCCTGGCAAAGGTAGACGAGAAAAAAGCCAGTCAGTGGGTATTTCCCGTTGACAGTGAGCTGCAGTTTACAGATAATTTCTCTTTTGTACCAATGAACGATGTGCTCTATGATCTCCAGAGAAAGATCATCCTGTCTCTTCCGCAGAGAGAGGACTGCGTAATTGTCGGCCGCTGTGCGACCAATATCCTGAAGGATAAATCACTTAAACTTTTTATCCATGCACCTTTTGAGGAAAGAATTCAGAATGTGATACGCCGTACCGGCAGAGAAGAAGCCAGCGCACGGAAGCTGGTCAAAAAAATGGATAAAGAGAGAAAGGCTTACTATGAATACTTTACAGACAGCAAATGGCTGGATATGACACAGTATGATCTCTGTATTGACAGCAGCCGGTTTTCTATGGAGCAGATTATTGAGATTGTAAAGAGATGTCTTTAGGATTCTTTTTTTCTGAAAATTTTTTCTGAAAAATGTTTTTACGCTTTGGAAGCGTAAGTGAAACCGCAAGGGAGGGGAAGCACTCGTAGTTGCGAAAGGCCGTTTCCCCTCCCCTGCACCCCTTCCCTCAGGCCCCGCTATGAACCGTACGTTTTGATTATGTTACGTTGTTGACAGGGTGATGGATTCTGCGTTTGTTTAAAACGCCAGGCTGTGCCGATCTCATCGGCATAACACCTTTCAACAAGAAGACGTATCCTTCCCACCATTCCAACACATTGAGCAACACCAAAATATTTATTGACCAGACGCTATTCTTCCCACACCTCCAACTGCGGACGCTCAACTCATCAAAACGTAAGGACAGGACACCACGCGTCCGCTTCTACCTCTCCGGCTGAAACGTCAGCCGGGGAAGTGACAGTCCTCCGGGCTGCTACGGAGAAGGGGTGATGATGGTTAGGTTGCGGGAGACGGCGTTATTGCGGAAGGGCCCAGCTGTTTGAGCCGAAGGCGAGTTCTGGACCCTTCCGCAATGGTTTTAGCCGGCTCACGGAACCTTAGCAGCATCCCCCGACGGAGTCCGGCCCGGAGGACTGTCACTTCCCCGGCGTCCGTTCACCAATATACTCTTTCAAAAACTCATATATATCCCCCTCCAACGGCGGACACCCCTCCACATAATTCTGAAACTTACAGGTACAGTGTCCCACACCAAGCACTCCCGTCTTACCACGATACCCCTGCCCGATGCAGATCTTTTCATCCAGCTTCTCAAAAAGCCCCTCTTCCTTCAGCATCTCCAATGCCGGGATCAGATACCCGTAGCAGGCACTGCAGGATTCCACCTCCTCCACGGCATCTGCAAGCTCCACAACCTTTCTGGATACCGGCATCCTCTGATCCGCACCATCCTCCAGAAATCTGACATCTGCTTTTGAAATATCTGAACAGCCCACTCCAAGCTCACCTGCCAGCTTCACATAAGGAACCTCAGCTACCTCATAATGCATCATCTGACACACATATGCATCCACAAGAACCGGATCACAGGCAGCAATCACCCGGTTCATCACAACAGGATTTCCGCCATCTTCAAAATCCAGATCCCCGCAGATATTATCCACAACAATAAAGTCCTGCTGTATCCCCATATTCAGATGAGCAATGGGTTTATGAAGCCCCAGAGAATGAAACCGTCTCTTTTCCTTATTTGGGATCAACCCCTTCATATTCTTAAGGGCACAGGTGATCTTTGTCTGACAATGGCCTTTCAGAACTGGCACATTGATCAGAAAATCAAGCTCCTTTACCCGCTCGCAGACATTCAGCTCCATTCCGCCGCAGTCCACAGAAATACCCTTATCCTTCTGCATATCCCAGAACGGCACCTGATACTCTTCCTCAAGCCTGTCAAAGCCACAGGTCTCAAAGGCCTCCCTTGTCTTATCTCCTACCCAGGATCCCTCCAGCATCACCATATCCCGGAAGCCATGCTCCTTCAGATACTCGATAATTCCTGCAACCACTTCCGGATGAGTCGTTGCACCCCAGGAAGCCTCTGAAGGAGAAACCAGATTCGGCTTGATCCCGATCTTTTTCTTTCTGTCCCCGATATGAGATTGAAGATCCGCTTTTTCCAGAAGCTCCTTTGTCATTCTTTTATATTCCGTACCACTGGTAATAAAAATCTGATTTTTATCCATAATTATCAAAATTCCTTTCTTTCTGCAATGTGAATGTTGATCCAGATCCACACCAAAGCCCTGCAAAGCTTTTATCATCAGATGAGCCAGACAAAACAGCCGACAAATACAGCAGTCATCACATGCATCACAATCATAAAAAATACCCTCTCTACCGGTTTCCCGGTAAAAAGGATATTTTATCCGACACAGCAGTCTCGTATTATCTTTCGATCTTTGCCCCGTTCCACCATGGGAATTCTCGGTTCAGCCATTTTCCTGCAAGCTCACTCCATGGTTCACAGGCTCTTGCGATTCCTCTGCCGTTTTCGTTGGCAGTCAGCTCATTTGCCAGGCCGATCCCATGGGGTCCCTGCGGAAAAACATGATACTCCACTGGAATGCCCTTTTTATAGAGTGCCTGAACAAAGAGAAGTGTATTATCCAGCAGCACCGTCTGATCCTCAAAGGTATGCCAGATAAAGGTTCTGGGTGTATCTTCCGTAACCTGAAATTCCAGAGACATCCGATCTTTCAGCTCCTCATAACGATCTCCCAGAAGATTTCGAAAGCTTTCTTCATGACCAACTTCCCCTGAAGTGATCACCGGATAATTCAGGATCATGCCATTGGGACGGATCCTCTCGTTTTCCATTCCCGTGATCCCTGCAAGCTCCTCCGTATTCCAGAATACTCCCAAAGAAGCTGCCAGATGGCCTCCTGCCGAAAAACCGGACACAATGATCTTATTCTTTTCAATATGCCACTTATCGCTGTTCTCTCTGAGAAGAGCTACTGTTTTTGCCAGCTGACGGAGAGCCACCGGATATCTGGCAGGTGCCACACTATAACGAAGTACCACTGTGTGATAGCCCATTCCCATAAACCGGACAGCAATGGCTTCTGCCTCTCTGTCAGAAGTCATGCCATAAGCTCCGCCCGGACAGATCACTATGACCGGACGCTTCTGTCCCGGATAGAGTTCTTCCGACTCCTGCCAGAAATAGGTCTCTATCCATGCCTCATTATAGTCCTTTGTTTTTTCTTCGATCACAATTCTTTCGTTGATCATTCCGACTTTCCCTTCTTCATTTCATTGCTTCTCTGATCGCTGCAAGAAGTTCATCGTACTCTTCGTAAGCCGGAATTTCCGGATGATCTGCACGGATCTGCTCTGTGCTGCGGAAAAGGAATCCTGCTTTGCTTGCCTGGATCATTCCGAGATCATTGTAGGAATCTCCGCTTGCGATAGTCTCAAATCCCATGGACTGCAGTGCCTTCACAGTTGTCAGCTTAGATTTCTCACAGCGCATCTTAAAGCCTGTGATCTCTCCGTTCTCTGCTACTTCCAGGGAATTACAGAAAAGTGTCGGCCGTCCAAGCTTCTCCATCAGCGGAGTTGCAAACTGTGTAAAGGTATCACTGATCAGTATCACCTGGGAAAAAGATCTCAGCTCATCCAGAAATTCCTTTGCTCCCGGAAGGGGATCGATCTTTGCAATAGTCTCCTGGATCTCTTTCAATCCCAGACCATGCTCTTTCAGAATTCCAAGTCTCCAGTTCATCAGCTTATCATAATCCGGCTCATCACGGGTTGTTCTCTTGAGCTCCGGGATTCCGCTTGCCTCTGCAAATGCGATCCAGATCTCCGGTACCAGTACACCTTCTACGTCCAGACATGTAATATACATCTTTCATATCCTCCTCTTGATCCAACTTACCGTTGATATTTCACAGAGTCTGACTCCTTCCGGCTGTCAGAACTCTTTAATCTTTTAGCGCTTTACCCTGATATTACCATATGCTCTCAAGGTCTGTAAACAGTTTTATTTTTTCTTCTTTTCCGCTTCATAGATCTTCAGCTCTTTCAGTGCTTTTTCCCCAAGAGGATACAGCATGAAAATATTAAAGATCGTCATCAGGCCGATTCCTACATCTCCCAGATCCCATACAAATGTGTAAGCCGCGATCCCACCGATAAACAGCATCACCAGTGCCAGCACCTTATATCCTGTCTGTGAACCCCAGTTATCACCAAAAAGATAAGCCACATTGCCTCTTGCATAAAACAGGATTCCCAGGAATGTGGAAAAGCTGAACATAAACAGTGTTGCAGCAATAAAGATCACTCCAAACTGCCCCATATGATAATGCATGGCAGTCTGAAGAAGTTCCATTCCGGAAAGTCCCTGTACCAGATCTTCCGGGGCCAGAAGCATGATCATAGCTGTACAGCTGCAGATCACGATCGTATCCACAAATACACCCAGGGCCTGGACAAATCCGGCTTTTACCGGACTGTCACATTCTGCTGCCGCTGCTGCACAGGGAGCGGAGCCGCTTCCCGCCTCATTGGAAAAAAGGCCTCTTTTTACTCCGTTCATCAGCACGACGCCAAATCCGCCAGCAACAGCCTGACGAAATCCGAAAGCTTCTTCAAAAATCCGTTTAAATACTCCCGGCATACTTCCAAGATTTGTAAATATAATAAACAGCGTGATCACAAAATAAAGCACTGCCATCACCGGCACCAGAAGATCCAGAACTTTAACCGTTGCATTCTTCCGAAGCACGATCACAGCTGCGATCACTACCAGCACGATGGTAGTATACAGCGGCGGAATATCAAAAGCATTTTTGAAAGACGCCGTGACGGAATTGCTGATAACCTGACTGATCCCACACCAGCAGATCAGGCCGGAAATGGCAAACAGAACGGAAAGCAGAACCTTTTTTCGTTTTCTGCCCTGTTTTTCTTCCCAGTAGCGGTGGATATAGTAGGCAGGACCGCCCCTGTAGCCACCATATAGAGGATCCTTTTCTTTATAGAGCTGTGCCAGGGTCGCTTCGATAAAAGCAGTGGAGGAACCGATCAGCGCCGTGATCCACATCCAGAATACCGCTCCTGCACCTCCTGCCGAGATCGCAGCTACCACACCGACCAGGTTTCCCATTCCCACACGGGTAGCTGTAGATACGATCAGCGTCTGAAATGCTGAAAGATTATTTTTGTCACTTTTCTTTTCTGACAGGGCTCGTACCATATCCGGAAAAAGACGGATCGGCAGAAGCTTTGTCCTGATGGTAAAATAGATACCGGTCGGAATCAGAAGCAGGATCAGAAGTGAGATTCCCAGCGTACTTCCTCCCGGAAGCGGAATCTTTACCAGATCTCCCCACAGAAATGTATAGACCTTTTCGATCATTGTTACTATCATGTTACTGTTTCCTTTCCCCAATCACCCCATGTGATCGTTTTGTTCTCTTTTTTCTGCCCGTTGTTTGTATTTATTTCTGCAACGTTTTAAACGGGCAAAGCGTGTCTTTCATTATAATAGCTTTCTGTTTGTATGTAAAGAAAAATCCCGAATCTTTCGATCCGGAATTTTTTTGTATTGGTAACTTTTCTGTTATTCGACAGATTTCTGATATCTGTCTGTTTTTATAAGCATAGCTGCATTTTACTCTCAGCCAGCCAGGTGGAACATCTCGATCAGGAATATCCAGCTCATTCCATAGTATGTTATCACGGCTACAAGGTCATTCATCGTAGTGATCAGAGGACCTGAGGCTACTGCCGGGTCCACACCAACCTTTTTGAAAAACAGCGGTATGCAGGTTCCTACTGCACTGGATACCAGCATGGCCACCAACAGGGATAATCCGATACAGCCGGATACCGCATAGGCAAATACGAGTGTTTTTCCTTTGAATAAGAAAATATACAATCCGATCAGTACAAAAGACAGAATACCGAGCAGACCACCGTTGCAAAGACCGATCCGCATTTCCTTCAGCACAAGCTCTGCTTTCTGTCTGCCCGTCAGCGTCTCATCCATCAGTACACGGATGGTTACAGCCAGGGACTGGGTTCCAACATTTCCTGCCATATCCAGGATCAGAGACTGAAAGCACATGATGATCGGCAGACAGGTAACTACTTTTTCAAACATTCCCACAACAGAAGATACCACCATACCAAGGCCCAGAAGAACGATCAGCCAGGGCATTCTTTTTTTCATGCTTTCAAAAAGAGGTTCTTTCAGATCTTCCTCTGCAGTCAGACCGGCCAGCTTTGCATAATCCTCTCCCATCTCATCGTCTACCAGATCGATGATCCCTGCGGATGTGATCACTCCAAGGAAACGATTGTCATCGTCCAGTACAGGAATGGAATCTTCAGAATAATCCTTCAGCCGTTCCATACAGTCGTCGATCTGCTCAGTACCATACACATATGGATAGGAAGTTACGATCAGCTCTTCCATAGGGTGGTCCTGTCTTGCTGTGATCAGATCCTTCAGATCCAGGGCTCCATAAAACTCCCCTCTGTCCGTCACTGCAAAGATCGTAGAAATATTATCATTATCTGCCGCCTGGGAAACCAGCTCACTCATGGCCTGCTTTACGGTCAGGTTTTCACGGATCACAATGCAGTTCGTTGTCATTCTGCTTCCGATCTCATCCTCATCAAAGGAGCGGATCATTTCGATATCTTTCCGCACCTGTTCATCCAGAAGCTGGATCAGAAGCTTGCGTTTTTCTTTATCGATCTGCTTTAAAACATCTGCCAGGGCATCGGTTTCCATTTTGGAAAGAATGGCTGCCGCTTTTTTTACATCCATCTCTTCCAGATATTGTACAGTTTCTTCTTCCTCCAGATATTCAAAAACATCTGCCAGCATACCGCTTTCCAGGATACGGTATAGTCTGCTGCGCTCCGCAGTGCTTAATTCTCTTAATACTTCCGCCAGATCGTTTTCGTGGAAATCCTGCAGCCTTTCACTTAAAACTGCCGGAGAAACACTGCTTCGGATCAGACTCAGAATATCTTTTGAAAAATCCTGATTTCTTTTTGTCATTTTCTCATCCTCCTCACATAGTTTCGCACAAAACACGCACACCAAAAACAGACATGTTAAAGCATGTCTATGTGCTGTTTGATTTTCGATTGTGTTTCCTTGGGATTTGAGTATAAAGCGAAATGAATTTATACATGATCGCCTTACTGTAAGATTCTCAGAATGAGAAGAATGAAAAATATATCTATTATAATCCTGCTGAAATTATAATGTAATAATACCGTACAGATTCTGATGACACCGATACATCCTGTCAAATATATCCTTCTGATATATAGATATAATATTCCCACAGATATTCCGTACACTTAAAACAGAATGAAACAGCCTCATCTCGCTCTGTTCTTTCCATCTTTCACTCTGAGAGCTACAACTTCGCCCATGAGAATCACAACTGTCCATTCTGTTCACCTGCCTTTTTTTCTTAATTTTTTTTATCAACCCGGCCATTATAACGTTCCCAGCCGGGTTTTGTCAACCGGATTTATGGTTAAATTTATTGTAAATCCGGTTGAAATTTTATGTTTTACAGAGGTGGATGTTTATGCAGCAGCATTTGCGTTGATCGTATCAATGACTTTTTTTATTCCAAGCCAAACACCCATATCTGTAAAGATTTCCGAAATGCTCCCACGATCCGTAAACGGAGATTCCAGCAAAACAGAAAGATCTTTCATCATTCCATTATGAACAATATACTCAATGATCTGATTTACAAAATAAATCTGCCTGCTGTCCAGATTTACATCCTCAAGATACTTTGAAAAAGCTTCCTTTGCTGCATTCATATCAAGACCTACCATTTCTCTGACAAATTCTCCCAATGGCTTTCTGCCAAATTCTGCTTCATAATCCTCTTTTGTACCAAGCTCGCTCCAGAGAATTTTTTCCAGTTCAGCTACATCTTTTTCTGTAAGTGGCTGATTCTTTTTCAGCTTTGATATCACATAATTATCCTGATGCTGTCGGACATAATATTCTACTCGTACCTTATAATTTTCCAGATCATTGTTTTCCAATTCTGCTTCTTTCCATTCCGTTGAAAGAATTTCGTCTGTAAAATTGGTCATATATTTATTCCTGCTCTTATCCGGAATATACTTCATAAGATCTCTCAGATTTTTCCTGATATTTTCAAATTCATCAATTCCTGCATTTTCCACATAATCTGTATGCAAAATCTGATCGATCAACCCTGTTTGTGCCTGAATCTCCGGTATATTTGCCACTCCGGCAATTCCGGAAACCTTTTTTAAAAGATCTTTTCGCGCACTTGTATATTTCTTTCCAACCAGAGATGCAAGTTCTATTCCATACATAAGTGCATCAAAACGTACTGCTGTTACTTCATCACTTTCAGGCAAAATCAAGGGTGCAACCTCTTCCCGTACAAGTAAAGTATCTTCATAAGTAAGCATCTGATAGTTCGACTCTTCTGAATATAATTCTACATATTTCAAATGTTGGCGAACTGTAAAACTATCTCTTGGGAGCTCTTTTACTTTTTCAGTCATGTGCTTTACAAGTGCAGTCCTGTACGCAGTTAATTTATCTGTCTGATATTTAATATCCTGAAGCTTGTACGAAATCTCAAACTGAAGATTAAAAACTGCACTTTGCAACGCCATCAGATTTGCGCTTGCTTTTCCTTTATTCATTCGGAAAAACTCAAAATTTCCACAAAAATCAAAAATGTAAAACTTTTTCTTATCTTCCCCATCCAACAATCCCGGGCATAGTCTTGTTCCTCGTCCGATCATCTGCCAGAATTTTGCTTTACTCATAACTTTCTTAAAGAATACAAGATTAAGAACTTCAAGTACATCAATTCCGGTATCTAACATATCTACAGAAATTGCGATCTGCGGTAGTTTTTTCGGATCTGAAAACTCATCAATTGCACTCTGTGCATATTTCATTCTGTTATCGATCACCATAGCATAATTCTTTAAATGCGGATATTCCTTATTAAAAATCTCAAGAATTTTTTCCGCATGATCATGATTTTTCGCAAAAATAATTGTTTTTCCAATCTTCTGTCCGTATTCAATTTTAATTCCATCTCTCATCAGGACATGAAGAATTTTTTTAATGGTATCTTCGTTAAAAATCCAGGTATTCAATGCAGCCGAATTTATCGCTTCCGGAAGCTTTCCATTTTCGTCTTCAAAAGTATTTTCATAGATTTCTTTATCTGCTTCTGAAAGTTCATCATATACAATTCCCTGATCAATAAATTTCACCCTGGATTCCACCGAAAGATAATCAACCAGATATCCATCCTTAACCGCCTGCGCCAGATCATAACCATAAGTAGGATCTCCATTTGCCAGTTCAAATACTTCATATGTATTTTTGTCAATCTCATCTTTTGGTGTTGCAGTAAGTCCTACAAGCAGTGCATCAAAATATGTAAAAATATCTTTATATTTATTATAAATGGATCTGTGCGC
The DNA here is from genome assembly GCF_003479245.1 of Ruminococcus sp. AF17-12. Taxonomy (NCBI): domain Bacteria; kingdom Bacillati; phylum Bacillota; class Clostridia; order Eubacteriales; family Oscillospiraceae; genus Ruminococcus; species Ruminococcus sp. AF17-12. The sequence continues at coordinate 202,809 of NZ_QUGY01000006.1, read as the reverse complement.
TTCATCACAAATGATCAGATCAAAATGACCACTGGTAAAAACTTTTCCTTCTTTGTCATTTATCGTATCAATACAGTTTATCATGGTCTGATATGTGGAGAAAACACATCGCGACATATAATTATTCTTTTCTTCAACCAGATTTGTACAGGAAAAATCCTGCATCCAGTTTACAAAACTTCTTTTCGCCTGTGTTACCAGTGAATTTCTGTCCGCCAGAAAAAGTATATTCTTTACCCAGCCCGCATCAACCAGTACCTTGCACAAAGCCATTACTGTTCTGGTTTTTCCGGAACCTGTGGCCATAACAAGCAGGGCTTTTCTCCGATTCTTTTCATCAAAGCTCTGGCATACTGCTTTTATCGCGGCTTCCTGATAATAGCGGTCTGCTATCTTTTTATCTACAGAAATATTTTGCAGGCTTGTCCGCATACTCAAAAGGTTAAAACATTTCTCCAGATCCCGTTTGGAATAAATAACTGAACATTTTCTTTCCGGATATTGTCCGTCTATGATCCGGGTTTCAAAACCATTGGTAAGGAAAATTACCGGACGCCGTTCATATTTTTTTTCCAGCAGATCTGCGTAAAGTTTCGCCTGCTGCCTACCCTCAGCAATATCCTTACAGGTACGTTTTGCTTCTATAATTGCCAGAGGTTTATTCATATCATCATAGAGAACATAATCAATACGTCCAATCCCTGATTTATTCGGCATTCCTGTCACAGTCATCTCATTTAACCAGTCTTTTCCCTGTGTCCATCCTGCATCAATGAGCATGGAATCTATGTAAAGTTTTCTGGTTTCATATTCAGACAGATCCAGAGGTTTCGGAACATATGTCTGCTGCTGTTTCTCGTGGCGTGCGGACAGTTCTTCCCTGAGAAAAGTATTTTCTGCCATCAATTTTTGTAGATCCAGTTCCTGCTGGGCAGTTTTTTCTTGTTCTTTCAGAAGTGTTTCCTTTGCTTTTCTGGCTGTTTCCCTGGATGCCTTTGCCTTCTCAATTCTGCCATCAATCATCGACCTGTCAAACGAATGCTCCTGATACTGTTCCCCATAACAGTATGCAATATAATCCAAAAAAATTGACAGATTCTCAAGGCAGAGCAAAGCTGCATCTCTGCCAGGTTTTTTATTGCTATGTGCCACACTATTTCCACATCTGCGGATATAATCCATCCGTTTCCAAAGATCCGGTCCCACTAACTGTCTGAATTCCTCTGTATTCATCAAAGTGTGAAGGTTATCCTGGTACGGAATCTGCAAACTGTTCTCCACAGAATACAACCATTTCACAGCAAATTCCATAGCCCGCCGGCTGTTAAGAATACTCGCATCCGGATCTGCCAATATGATCTTCTCCGCAGATATGGCAACATTTGCAAATGCAGAGAATTTTGATTCATTTTTTAAGTAATCAAAGTTTGTTACCATTATGAAACCTCCCTCTTTAGCGTTTTATTTTATAATTGTACTTATCAACTACAGTTATCAAGGAATCCTTGATAACTGACTTTTATTTTTGTCTCAAGATATGCCAACATCTTTCAACCATTTTGTTTATAGCATTCTGTTTTCCCGATACGATTCAAATATATATGACGGATTTTCGTAATATACACTGCTGTTGTAGTCATCAATCTTTGCACCGATAAAGGAATTGTATACTTTTATTAAAGCATCTATGATTCCGATATTTTCGTCTGTAGCAACCATTTTTATCAGCCGCTTATATACCTTTCCAATATCCCAATGTGATGGAATGCTGTATTTACAATCACCCACATTGTCAAATTTTCCCTCTTGTATTCCTGCTTCTTCGATAAAATCATCGCTGACTCTGTCAATGTTATCACAATGGTAGACATCTGCCAGGTCATAAATTTTATCAATCCTCTGCTTTCCAAGCTTATTTACAACATCTGCCCGTGTATTCTTTGTTTTCCGTGCAATGTAATCAATCAGGCTGCATGTGTAAAATAAATCATTATCTTTTTTGCTTTCACGTCCTTCTCCTGCCATTTATAGCACCTCACAATCTCTATACTTCAGGCATTTCAATGATTCTTTGGAACAAAATGCTATCTGATGAGTTGGATACTTGAACTTTGCCAGAACCCAGAACTGTTCTCTGGTAATCGTACCGTCCATGTAATCAGAAACAAAATTATAAATCTGATCGTCTGCCATTGCACCGATTACAATATCATATTCATGGTCTTTCCCACTCCGACATGCAATTATAAAATCCAACCATTCTTCTGTCATATCTTTGAATTCTTTTATTTTCAGATTCGATTTTAAACGCACATCATAAACAGATACAACCTTCGTATCATATCTCCTGGCCCATCTTTGAGCCTGTTCTTTTATAATCGTACAGTAAAAACCAGTTCCAAAATCTTTTGTATTACGACCTTTTCTGATTTCCGGTTTCTCTACAGCCTGATATCCACCATGATACACCGTCATTATCGCCATTCAGCTTCTCCCCTTTCTAGCCAAAGTATTGTTGCATCAGACTATCGAATAACTTTTGTGTTTCATCCAGTGCTTTTTGTACTTTAACTTTTGATTTGTTGACCTCTGTTACGAAAGCAGCAAATTGATTTTGAAGTTCTACTGGCGGAACTGGTATAACAAGCGTTCCCAGTATCTGTTGGTTCAAATTCTGAATATTTGCTCCTCTACCAGCCATCTTCATTCTCATTGAATCTGTCTTTAATACTCTTAACAAATACGGAACTGTAATCTCATTGTCATGTTTTCTATATCTAATGCAAAATCCACTAAAAGTTGTTGGAACATCGCCTGGATACACTGCTAAACTACGACCAACCAGAGCCTTATTGCCATTAGAACGTACAAAAACTATATCATCATCTTTTAGCAGATATTCTTCTGAGGGCATTTCATTTAATAAAATTGTTGGTAGTTCTTCTGTATTATCAATAATAGAAAGATTCTTAAAATCACCCACCCCTAAACAATTAATTTCAATACCTTTGTCATCATAGTGAAAATTCATTCCATTCTTACACTTCCCCATATCTAATAAAGGCTTTGTTGTCCATCCTTTTTCATTAGCGACAGGGTCACCAAACATCTCGACAAATCGGGCTTTGATGAGGTTATCTAACGCAGAAATTTGTACTTTGCGACTATCTATTATTTTTTTTATTCTATCTAACACTTCACATATTTCTTGCATCTTCTCCTGTGATGTGTCAGGGACAACATACTCTGCAATTTGCCTCGGGCTAATATTAGGTTGAGCACAACCTGCGGCCTCTTGAAGAATTCTATCAGTTTGTCTTAACAAAAAATACTTTATATACTCTTGTGGAATATCATCTGATTTCTGTCTTACAATTCCTACTCGCTGATTTATTACATACTTCTCACTGGCATCCATTATTCCAATTTTTCCAGTAGTTGCTCCTGAAAGTGCTATATAAATGTCACCCCTTTGAGAATAATATTTTTCATTAACACCATCTGTTGTATACTGACATTCTTCAAGATTTAATGTTCCATCCATGAAAATATTGCCAATCTTTATAACTGGAAAACCATCTTCAGCATCATTAAATGCCTTGAGTGCATAACCAGAATACACCTCGCATATCTCATTTAATTTCATATCATCATCCCTACAAACCCGAATTTTCGAATCTGCCATCCTTTCTTCTATAATCCCAACAACCGCTCCAACTCATCCATTTCTTTTCCAATCTCCAGCTCCAGCTCCCGGATATTGGCCATGATTTCTGATGTTGGCGGATATTCCACCGGAGTGTATTCGATTTCTTTGTATTTATTGATGCTGAGATCATAATCATTCTCTACAATATCTTTTTTCGGTACCATAAATGACTGGTCTGTTCGCTTCCGGTCCGCTTCTTTATCAAGATTTTTGAAACGCTCTATAATATCCGGAATGTCATTCTCTGTGACCGGAGTACGTTTATCGTCCAAACTGAATCCGTCTGCTTTCATATCGTAGAACCATACCTGATCAGTTCCGCCGTGTTCTGTTTTTGTAAAAATAAGGATTGCTGTGGATACTCCTGCATAGGGTTTAAATACACCGGAAGGCATAGATATTACAGCTTCCAGTCTCTGATTTTCAACAATTTCCTTACGGATGGATTTATGTGCCCGTGATGATCCGAAAAGTACACCATCTGGTACAATACAGGCGCATCTTCCTCCAATTTTCATAATCCTCAGGAACAAAGCAAGAAATAAAAGTTCTGTTTTCTTTGTCTTGCAAACTTTAAGAAGATCTCCAGAAACGGACTCTGCATCCAGGCTTCCTTTAAAAGGAGGATTTGCCAGCACAAGGGAATACTGATCTTTATCTGCATTCTGATCAGATAAGCTATCCCGATACTCAATATAAGGATTTTCTATTCCGTGAGTCATCATATTCATGGCTCCAATACGAAGCATGGTGCGGTCCATATCGTATCCATGGAACATATGATTCATGTAATGATCTTTTTTCTGCTTATCATAAAAAATTTCTTCTTTTCTTTTTTCTTTCAGATATTCTCCTGCTGCAACCAGAAATCCGGAGGTTCCACATGCCGGATCACAGATAATCTCATCACTGGACGGATCCATCATCTCAACCATCATCCGGATAATATGTCTTGGTGTACGGAACTGTCCATTCCGTCCGGACTGAGCTATTTTTGAAAGAAGATATTCATATACATCTCCTCTGACATCTGCTGTCTGGATTTCATTCATAAGTTTGTAAATTTCATCCAGAGAATCCACCACTTTGGATAAAAGGAGTGGTGTCGGAAGCTTAAATATCGCATCGTCCATATATTTGGAATATGCACTGTTTTTATCATTATGAAGATTTTTTATAAACGGAAATACCCATTCCTGCATGATCATATACATTCTGTCTGCCGGAAAATCATGGAATACGGACCATTTCAGCTGACTTCCGTCAATTGTTCTCTCACCTATTTTTACTTCTCCGGAAAAAATACTCTGAAATGACAATCCAAGCATTGCACTTTCTCTTGCCCGCATATTATCGGAATCATCCAGATCATGAATAAACATCAGGTATGTAATCTGTTCGATTACTTCCAGTGGATTGACAAGTCCTCCTGCCGCAAATATATCCCATAAACCATCTATTTTGTTTTTTAATTCACCAGTGATCATTTTTTATCTCCCATCTATCGCTCATTATTCCAGGTATATTTCGTATACCTTCCGCCGCCGATTTTTAAAATTTTTTCTGCTGTCAGTAATTCTGCCAGTGTTCTCTGTATCGTTACCACACTGATATCCGGACACTTTTCTGCGATTTCCTTTTTTGTAATTGTTCCCAGAGTGTTTTTTATAATCTCTTCTATTCGCTCCGGTTTTGATATATTCTGTGTTATCAGCAATTTTATCCTTGAAGAAAACTCTCTGTATGCTCCTACTATAACGCCAAGCATATATTTTATAAATGGTATATAATCATTCTTATTCTCATACCAGTTCTCAGAACTTTCCCTTAAACATTCATAGTATAATTCCTTTGAATTTTCTATCATTCTCTCGATACTGATATATTTTCCCACAATATAGCCGGATCTGTACAAAAGTAACAGTGTAAGTAAACGGCTCATTCTTCCATTGCCGTCATTAAACGGATGTATGCATAGGAAATCCAGAATAAACATTGGAATCAAAAGAAGCGGATCTATTTCTCCTGTTGCCATTGCCTCTTCAAATGCTCTGCATAGTTCTTCCATTGCTTCCGGTGTTTCCCATGCCGGTACTGGTTTAAACCGTATTTTTTTTATTCCCTGAGAATCTTCTTCCTCAATGACATTATCTGCAGTTTTATATTTCCCTCCAATATTGTAACTTTCAAATTTATACAAATCTCTGTGAAGCTGTAAAATAATCGCAGACTTTGGTGGGATATGGTCATGGCTTTCATGAATTGTATTCAGTACATCTCTGTATCCGGCAATTTCCTGTTCATTTCTTGTCCTTGGCCTTGTTTTGTCTTTTACCAATTCCCGCAATCTGATGTCTGATGTATAAATACCTTCTATTTTGTTGGAACTTTCCGTACTTTGAATCTTGGCGATTTCAACTAATTGTGTAAGAGTATCTGCTTTGGCCTCAATAAAAAGAGTTTGTTCTCCTTTAAATTCATGTATCTGTGTCAGGTAAGATACAATTTCAGGAGTCAACAGATTTTTCCACTTTTCCCGATAATCAAACTGTCTCATATATTTTTCATCACCTTCTTTATCACTCTTTTTGGATTTTATTTACTTCAAGTATATAAATCAATCTTATCATTGTCAACTTTAATTTGATCATTTTCGCAAGAATGATTAAATTGAAAGTGAAATGATAAAATTAAAAAGCCCAACAATAAATGCTTCTGCACGGATCTTCAGCATTTACTGTCGGACTTTTATCCTTTTTATTCCTTTTTGAAATATATCACAATATCATATTGTAGAGCAAAAGATTATTCTGCGTGGTCTTTCAGGTACTCTGCACGCCCCTCTTCATAGAGGTTATTTCCCTCGCTGTCAATGATGACTACAAGCGGCATGTCTTCCACATAAAGCTTGCGGAGTGCTTCTGCTCCGAGGTCTTCGTAAGCGATAAGCTCTGCTTTTTTGATGCATTTTGCAAGAAGTGCACCTGCACCGCCGATGGCTCCGAAATATACGCCGTCATATTTTTTCATTGCATCTACGACTTCCGGAAGGCGGGCACCTTTTCCGATCATTCCTCTGGCGCCTACGGACATCATGGTCGGTGCATAAGCATCCATACGGCCGCTGGTTGTAGGGCCTGCGGAGCCGATGACTTCGCCTGGTTTTGCCGGAGTCGGACCTACATAGTAAATGGTAGCATCTGTAGGGTCAAAAGGAATCTTTTCTCCTTTTGCAAGGGCCTCGCACATTCTCTTGTGACCTGCATCACGGGATGTATAGATGGTTCCTGTCAGTAAAACCTGGTCGCCTGCATGGAGAGTTCTTGCCAGCTCTCTTGTCAGAGGCAGTGTGATCTTTCTTCTTTCCATATTAAAGCACCTCCGTTTTATGACGTGTTACATGGCAGTTGATATTAACTGCACATGGCATACCTGCGATATGAGTAGGCATAGTCTCAATGTTCAGACCGATAGCTGTGGTCTTTCCGCCAAAGCCCTGAGGTCCGATACCAAGCTTGTTGATCTTCTCCAGCATCTCTTTCTCAAGATCTGCATAGTAAGGATCCGGGTTCTCTGTATTCAGAGGACGCATCAGCGCTTTCTTTGCAAGAAGTGCACATTTGTCAAAAGTTCCTCCGATACCAACACCAACTACCATAGGAGGACATGGGTTCGGACCTGCAGTTTCTACAACCTCAAGAATGAAATCCTTGATTCCCTGAAGGCCTGCAGATGGCTTGAACATACGGATCTGGCTCATATTCTCGCTTCCGAAGCCTTTTGGTCCTACAGTTACTTTCACCTGATCTCCAGGAACGATCTCTGTATAGATCATAGCCGGTGTATTGTCACCTGTGTTTCCACGGCGTACCGGATCCTTGACAACGGATTTTCTCAGGTAACCTTTATCGTATCCGCGGCGTACACCTTCATTAATGGCATCATTTAAATCTCCGCCTGTAAAGTGGACATCCTGACCAATTTCAAGGAATACGCATGCCATTCCGGTATCCTGACAGATCGGAACATTCTCACTGTCCGCAATATCAAAATTCTCGATAATGTTATCAAGGACACCTTTTGCGATCTCGCCGTCCTCGCAGGCACGGCAGGTTTTGATAGCATCCTTCACATCTTCCGGGAGATGTTCATTGGCTTCGATACAGAGTTTTTCGATAACCTCTGTAAGTCTGCTTACTTCGATTTCTCTCATAATAGACTCCTTTCGCTTATCTCATATGTTTTTATTATCATAACATATTGTTAACGTTCGTGGCGGGCATATTTCGGCAGAAGCATAGGAGATACATCTCCTGTATCAACTCCTGCATTTTTCAGTTCCTCTTCATATTTTCTGATATGATCCAGATTCATGGTGCCAAGCTCTACCTCTTTGCATTTGGCAGCTGCTTTTTTACCTGCATTTCGTCCGAATACAATTACATCAAGAAGAGAGTTGCCCATCAGTCGGTTTCTTCCGTGGATTCCGCCTGCTGCCTCTCCTGCAACCAAAAGGTTCGGGATTTCTTTTGTAAAGCCGTCTCCGTTGATCTCAAGTCCGCCGTTCTGATAATGAAGGGTCGGGTAGATCACGATCGGGACTTTTCTCATATCAATGCCGTAATTCATGTACATACGGAACATGGCAGGGATCCTCTTTTCGATAGTTCCCTCACCGCCCAGAATCTCGATCATCGGAGTATCCAGCCATACACCTTTTCGTCCACCTGGAACTTCCACGCCACGGCCTTCCTCACACTCGCGGATAACACCGGAAGCATTTACGTCACGGGTTTCCAGCGGATGAATATAAGCTTCTCCGTTTGCATTTACAAGCTGTGCACCAACGGAACGAACCTTCTCTGTTACCAGGGCACCAAGGATCTGTGACGGATAGATCGCACCTGTTGGATGATACTGGATAGAATCCTGGTAAAGAAGGGAAGCGCCTGCTCTGTATCCAAGCACGAGTCCGTCAGCAGTTGCTCCGTAGTGATTGGAGGTCGGGAATCCCTGATAATGCATTCTTCCTGCACCACCGGTTGCAATTACAACTGTTTTTGCTCTTGCAACGGAATAGTCTCCGGTTTCCATGTTGAGAAGAACTGCACCAGCAGTCTGACCTTTTTCATCCTTCAGAAGTTCTACAGCGGAGGTAAATTCCACTACCGGGATCTTAAGATTTAAGACCTCATCACGGATAGTACGCATGATCTCTGATCCGGAATAATCCTTTGCAGCATGCATTCTCTTTCTGGAGGTACCGCCGCCATGTGTAGTGACCATGGTTCCGTCTTCTGCTTTATCAAACTCAACACCAAGGTCGTTGAGCCATTTGATCGCATCCGGTGCTTCCATTACCAGTCTTTTTACAAGCTCCGGTTTTGCTGCAAAATGTCCGCCTCCAAAGCAGTCCAGATAATGCTGTACCGGGGAATCATTTTCTTTATCTGCTGCCTGAATCCCGCCTTCTGCCATCATGGTGTTGGCATCACCGATACGGAGCTTTGTAACGATCATAACGTTGGCACCTGCGTTGTGGGCCTCGATGGCACAGGAAGAGCCTGCTCCGCCACCGCCGATGATCAGTACATCTACATCATAATCGATTTTTGTAAGATCGATTTTTTCGTTGAGCAGACGGCTTTCTGAATGGAGCATTTTTGTCAGTTCCAGTGGTGCTTTCTGTCCCTTGTTCGGTCCTACCTTGATCTCTGCAAATGCATCCGGGTTATAGTCCGGATGGAATTTTTTGAGAAGAGCATCTTTCTCATCTGCACTCAGACGTCTTGGCTCTGTTGCCATACGCTCCGCTCTTGTAGCCTCTACCTTTTTGATGGATTCCATCATATTTTCTGGATATGGTGCATACATGTTTTACGCCCTCCTACTTCTCGATTTCTCTGCTGTTGTAAAGTTCCTGCATCTCTGTGATCGGCTTCTGCATGATCTTCTCGATCATATCGTCAAATTTGCCCTCGTGGATCTCTTCCACACGTTTCTCCAGATGCTCGCTTTTCGGCGCAATATATTTTCCGGTGAGACGTCTTGCCAGAAGGCCTACCATCGGATGGGAAATTCCTGCCGGACATCTTACGGAACAGCAGCCGCAGCTTACACAGTCAAAGGATTCCTCTGCACATTTTTCAAGTTCGCCTCTCTGAGCATATGCAATATACTGCATGACATTTAAGTCCTGTGTACAGGCCTTTGTGCAGGCATTGCATCCGATGCAGCTGTAGATCTCCGGATAAAGCTCCATCATTACCTGCTGGTTCGGCTTAAGATCTTCTATATTATAAAGTCTCTTGTCTGTAGGGAAGAACGGGATACTTGCCACATACATTCCCTCCTGCACCTGTGTCTGACAGGCGAGACAGGTTTTCAGCTCATTCTGTCCCTTGATCCTGTAGATGGTCGCACAGGCACCGCAGAATCCGTGTCTGCAGCCGCATCCTCTTTTTAATGTATAACCGGCATATTCCATAGCTGTCATAATGGTCAGATCACCGGGAACGCTGTATTTTTTACCGAAAAAATATACGTTTACCATATTATTTTCCATGTTGGTGTCCTTTCTTTTATCCAAATCGTACGCCATGTGGAACAGCCATCTCACACGTGCCCATCGCAACGCTCTGCTGAACTAAGTACTAACTGCGACTAAGGAGTTCAGGAGAGACTTCACTCCTAAGTCTTCGTAAGTACTGGATTTCAGCGCCGCTAAAACCGCTCCTAAAATGGGCATCTTAGCGAGATGGCTGTTCCACATGGCTGTGTACTGGCTATAACCAGCGCATATATTTGAAAGTTTCTTAAGGTGCAATCTATAACTTAGTACTCATTAGGTAATTCATCAACCTCATCACACCTAAATACCGGGCCGTCTTTGCAGACGTATTTGTCTCCGATGTTGCAGCGGCCGCATTTTCCGACACCGCATTTCATACGAAGCTCCAGTGTGGTATATACCTGATCTCTGGAGAAGCCCAGCTCTTCCAGTCCTGCCAGAACAAATTTGATCATGATCGGCGGGCCGCAGACCAGAGCGGTCTTATTGGTATCAAAACCAATCTCCTTCAGATAATTCGGAACAAATCCCACATGACCGTCCCAGCCTTCCTGCTCGCGGTCAATGGTAAGATATACATTTACACCTTCTGTTTTCATCCATACTTCCTGGATTTCCTTAAGCTGCACCAGATCATCTGCGGAACGGGAACCATAGAGAATATCTACTGTTCCGTAATCCTCACGGTTATCCAGCACATAATTGATCACGGAACGAAGAGGTGCCAGACCGATTCCACCTGCGATGAACAGGAGATTTTTTCCCTTTAACTTATCTTCCACAGGAAAATGATTTCCGTATGGTCCGCGGACTGCGATCTCATCTCCAACCTGAAGGCTGTGGAGATGATCGGTAAGGGATCCGCATTTTTTGATGCTGAATTCCTGATAATCCTTTACAGTAGGAGAAGAAGTAATAGAAAACATACCTTCACTGACACCTGGTGCACAGACCATGGCACACTGTCCTGGCATATGCTCGAAAAGCTTTCCACCCTCCGGTGTTTCCACACGGAAGGTTTTTACATCCGGTGTCTCCTGACGGATATCTGTGATCACGCCAACCTTGGGGATCAGCGTATCCAGTGTATAATTTTTATGACAGGTACATTCACTCATTCTTTTCACCTCCCTGTTTTTCAAAGGCCTTGATGACTTTTACGATATTTAAAGATTCCGGACATTTCTCCACGCAACGGCCGCAGCCAACACAGGAGAACATGCCGTCATTATTTAACGGATAATAAACAAGCTTATGCATAAATCTCTGACGGAATCTCTGCATCTGGCTGGTACGGTTGTTTCCGTGAGCCATCATGGTAAAATCAGAGTACATGCAGGAATCCCAGCAGCGGTAACGGTGAACACCGTGCCCTGTGTCGTAATCCTTAATGTCATAGCACTGACAGGTCGGACATACGAAGGTACAGGTTCCGCAGGCAAGACAAGGCTTGTACAGTTTCTCCCATACAGGAGAATTGAAACGGTCCATATATTCTTCCTGCGCCCATCCTTCCAGTGAAAGATGTGTATATGGAAGAAGCTCGATAATATCACGGATCGCCTTCTTTTCCGCTTCTACCTTTGTCTCATCAGAATCTGCCAAGAGCTCCTTCACAGCTTCTGTCAAAGCATTTCCTTTTTCTGTGAGAGGCTTCCAGAAAAGCTCTCCCTCGATGATCCAGGCTGCAACATCTGCTTCCGGATCTGCAGCGTCAATGCCAAATACTTTACAGAAGCAGCTTTCCTCCGGTTCATGACAGGCAAGCGCTACAATAGTTCCATGTTCTCTTCTTGCCTGGTAAAAAGTATCCACCGGATCCCCAAGGAACACATTGTCGAGAACTTTCACGCCCTGTACATCACAGGCTCTCATTCCGAATACGACAAAATTCTGGTCTTTTAGTGCCTGAGGCTCAATGCTGATATTTTTCCCATCTTTTTTACAGATATAGAGATTTTCACTCTGCGGAAAGAAAGCATCCTTCGGTGATTTCACGGTTTTCAGTGTTTCAAGGGAAACTTCTGCATCCTCGCTCCATGCCTTGAAGTTCACCTGCTCACTTACCTTTACCGGTAAATATAATTCCTGGTCTGCGGCAATTTTCCGGAATAATGCCGGCAGATTTTCTACTGCGATCTTATACATACATTATCCCCTTTCTGCCACGATCCCTGGCTCTACATCCTCAAAGGTAAAGCTGGTAAGCGGACCCTTTGACTCCGCATCCTCGCCTGCCTGATACTCACCGTAAAACGCATCAATATCCTTGATAAACTTACGGTTAAACAGATGAAGGGGAATTCCCTGCGGGCAGACTCTGCTGCACTCGCCACAGTCCGTACATCTTCCGGCTACATGGAAGGCACGAATCACATGGAACATCTTTTCCTCAAAGGAATCCACATTTGCCTTCTGGGCGCTGTCGAACTTGTTGCTGTCAAAAACGCATTTGCGGCAGCTGCAGGCCGGACATACATTACGGCAGGCATTACAGCGGATACATTTACTCAGCTCGCTCTGCCAGAATGCAAATTTTTCTTCCGGACTCATTGCCTCGATCCGCTCAACTTCTGCGAAACGGTCAGCGTCCTTTGTCTCCTTTGACTCACCGATCAGTTCATCGTAAATTTTATGCTCTTTTCCTTTACATACATGGCAGCGTTCCAGCATGGCATCTTTGTATGCACAGGTTTTTTCTCCGTAAACAGTATCCACAGTCAATGTCTCAGCATCTCCGGTAATCTCTGCTCCGGAAATTCCCCGGATACCCTTGATCCCCATTTTGCGGATCTTTTCAATATCCAGCTTTCCTTTACAGCCAACACCTACGATATAGGCTTTTTCTCTGTCTACACGATGCTCTTTCAAAAGCTGGTTAAAGCTATATGTATCGCAGGGCTTCAGACAGACCATGGTTTTTCCTTCCAGCTTGGAAGCTTCGATCATATATTTGCTTAAATTGGCACCGCAGAATCCATCATAGACAAAATCCTCCAGAGATTCCGGTGTTTCAAAATAGGCTGGTTCCGGATTAAAGGCAAGATCTCCGGCTTTCCACCCAAGAACCCGGACTACCGTGCCATCTGCAAGCAGTTCTTTTGCACGTTTTATCAGCTCCTGCATCTTATATCCTCCAATCTCACGTTTTTACCAAGTGAATGGATCTTCTCAACAAACTCATTCATAGTCTGTGAAAATTTCACGCCTTCTGCGGCAGATACCCATTCCACACGTGTTCTTCCGTTTTCCACCCCAATATAATCCAGCATTGAAAACAGAAGTGTCATACGTCTTCTTGCATAATAGTTTCCGGTACTGTAATGGCAGTCTCCCGGATGGCATCCGCACATGATCACACCATCGGCTCCTTTTTCAAAGGCACGGAGGATGAACATGGGATTGACACGGCAGGAACATGGAACACGGATGATCTTTACATCCGCCGGATAGCTCAAACGGCTGCTTCCGGCAAGGTCTGCTCCGGCGTAGCTGCACCAGTTACAGCAGAATGCCACGATCTTTGGTCTGAATTCTTCCTTTGTTTCTATCGACATATTGCATCCACCTCCGCGATAATCTGTCTGTTGGAGAAGCCCTGAAGGTCCATGGCTCCTGACGGGCAGGCTACTGTGCAGGCACCGCAGCCCTGGCAAAGTGCTGTATTGACAACCGCAACTCTTCTTGTCTCACGGATACCGTGATCGTTGACCTGTTTCTCCTCATAGGAAATCGCTCCGTAAGGACATACATTTGCACAGGTAGAGCATCCGTTACAGAGAAGCTCGTCGGATTTTGCCGTACATGGATTGGTTGTCAGCTTGTCCTTTGCAAGAAGCCCTATGGCCTTTACAGCCGCAGCTCCTGCCTGGGCAACTGTCTCCGGTATATCCTTTGGTCCCTGGCATACACCGGAAAGGAAAATTCCTGCTGTCGGTGATTCTACAGGACGAAGCTTTGCATGAGCTTCTGTAAGGAAATTGTTGGTGTCAATACTTGCAGTAAGCATAGTAGCGATCTTACGTACATCCGGATTTGGCTCAATAGCTGTTGCAAGAACTACCATATCTGCTTTCTTAAAGATCTGCTTATTATCAAGAAGATCCGAGCCCTGAACAAGAAGTGTTCCATCCGGCTGCGGAATTACTTTTCCTACCTGACCTTTGATGTAGTTTACGTTATACTGCTCAACTGCTCTTCTGTAAAACTCATCGAAGTTTTTACCAGGTGTACGGACATCAATATAAAATACCGTCACATTGGTATCCGGATATTTATCACGGATCAGCATGGCATGCTTAGCTGTGTACATACAGCAGATCTTGGAACAGTATGGCTTCCCGCGGTCATCGGAGCAACGGCTTCCAACACACTGGATAAATACGATCTCCTTCGGTGCTTTTCCATCGGAAAGGCGCTCAAGATGTCCTTTTGTAGGTCCTGCAGCATTCATGATACGCTCCAGCTCCAGAGATGTGATCACATCCTTGCTCTGGCTATATGCGTATTCATCATATTTGTCAAGCTTGATGGTATCAAATCCGGTTGCCACCACGATCGCTCCGTATTTCTGTGTTACGATCTCATCCTGCTGGTCGTAATCAATGGCTCCTGCCTGACATACTTTGGAGCAGACACCACATTTGCCTGTCTTAAATTTCAGGCAATGCTCTCTGTCGATCACAGGAACATTTGGAATCGCCTGTGCAAACGGAGTATAAATAGCTGACCGGTTGTTCAGCCCTCTGTTGAACTCATTTGGAATCTTTTTGGAAGGACATTTTTCCTGGCAGACTCCACAGCCTGTACATTTGTCCATGTTGACACTTCGCGCTTTTTTGCGGATATCAACAGTAAAATCTCCTACAAAACCTGCAACTTTTTCTACTTCACTGTATGTATAGATATTGATCTTTTCGTGAGCTGCAGCCTCCACCATTTTTGGAGTAAGGATACATGCGGAGCAATCCAGAGTAGGGAAGGTTTTGTCAAGCTGTGACATTCTTCCGCCGATACTTGGTGTTTTTTCCACAATATCAACTTCATAGCCTGCATCGGCAATATCAAGAGCCGTCTGGATTCCGGCGATACCGCCTCCGATGATCAGGGCTCTCTTTGTAACCTGGCTTTCTCCCGGCTGAAGAGGAGCATTTAAATTGACTTTTGCTACTGCTGCTCTTGCAAGGATCACGGCCTTCTCCGTAGCCTCCTGCATATCCTTGTGGATCCAGGAACAGTGCTCACGGATATTTGCGATCTCCACCATATATGGATTCAGGCCGGCCTTTTCCGCTGCTTTACGGAAAGTTGCCTCATGCATACGCGGAGAACAGGAACAGACAACCACTCCTGTGAGATTTTTTTCACGGATGGCTTCCTGGATCCTGGACTGTCCTGCTTCAGAACACATATACTGATAATCTTCTGCATGGACAACTCCTGGCTCTTTTGCAATGATCTCCACAACCTTTTTCACGTCTACCGTAGCGGCAATATTACTTCCGCAATGACAGACAAATACACCGATTCTCTGCACTTTCTCACCTCCTGTATCTTCTGAACGCACTTACAAGCAGCTGCTGAGGAAGCTCCGGATCAAGAAGCTCCGGAATTTCATTTGGTGAAAGATAGTCTCCGCCTTTTTCCCGAACAACCAGCTGTCTTGCCCCGTCAATGATCTTTCCGGGTTTTACGTCTCGCGGACAGCGCTCCACACAGGCAAAACAGGAAAGACATTTCCACAGGGATGCTGAATTTACAAGTGCTTCGATATTTTCATTGATCACGTAGGACACAAACTGATGAGGCTTGATATCCATCTCGTCAAAGGATGGGCAGGTAGCAGAGCATTTGCCACACTTCATACATTTCAGAGGATTGGTCCCGCTGATCTCCTTTATTTTTTCCGCAGCAGAATGGTTATCTCTCATTTTGCCACCTCCTCTTTGACGCCAAGGGCTTCTGCCAGAAGCTCTGTAAAATAGTAAACCGGCATTTTATTTCCGGAATTTTTATTCAGATTGTATTTGCAGAGCGGACAGGCAGTGATCAGCATATCTGCGCCAAAGCCTGCTGCGCTTTCTTCAATCTTTTCACACATATTCTGTGACATTTCTTTTTCTTTCAGGGATATATATCCTCCACAGCATTCATTTCTGTAAGGATAGATCACAGGCTCAGCGCCAAGGGCACGGATAAAATCCTCCATGATCCTTGGATTTTCCGGATCATCAAATGCCATGATCTTTCCAGGTCTCAGAAGCAGACATCCGTAATAGGCTCCGATCTTCTTTCCGGTAAAAGGATTTACTACTTTTTCTTTCAGTTTATCAAAACCGACTCTGTCCCGGAGAACCTCCAGATAATGGAGAACGGTTGTCTCTCCTTCATAGGGAGCTTCCAACTGCATATAATTGTTGGCTCTGGTCCGGATATCTTCCACATTTTTCATATCATCATTGACACGCTTGATCACATGATGACAGGCTGAACAGATCGTCACCAGATCCTGGCCTTTTTCTTTTGCCTGGTTTAACGCACGGACGGAAGAAAGCTTTGTGGCGATCTCGTCTGTGCCAAGCGGATAAACACCACCACAACACTGCCAGTCCTCGATCTCCTCAAGCTCAAACCCAAGGGCTGTGGCACTGGCTCTGGCATACTCATCCAGATCTTTGGCCTTTGTTCTCAGGGTGCAACCCGGATAATAACTGTACTTCATACCTTTCATTATCCTTTCTTAGTCTAAAATCTGACGTTTATAGTAGATATTCTTGTTCATATATTGTCTTTTTTTTAACGATATATGAATAAAAAAATGAAATCTCAACTAACACTTATTTGAGTTTTTTTATCAATTTGCACCCAAATAAAAGAGAAAAACACTCTTCCTCCGCAATTAAGAAGTGTATTAGCTCGATTTCCGAAATCATCATATCATGTTATTTCTGTTTCGACAAGGCTTTTTCGATATTTTTTTGTGTTTTTTTTAACGTACTTTTGAAAAACCTTATCATTTACGATCCTGCTTCCATGATAATTTTCATTTTCGGGCATAAAAAAAGCTCCGGATCTCTCCGAAGCTTTTTTGCTCCTATCAGTAAATAATGATCGGATAACCTGCATCAATGGTGTTATAGATCAGTGCTGCCTGATCCTTAGGCAGATTGATGCAGCCGTGGCTTCCGTTGGTTTTATAACGGTTCCCGCCAAAGGATGATTGCCAGGACGCATCATGAAGTCCCTGTCCGTAGACAAAAGGCATCCAGTAATTAACCTTTACATCGTAACCATATTCATTGCTGGTAAGGTTAAAGGGACTCGCCTTGTAGGCGATCGGCCATGCACCACGATATGTTTCACGCCCCTTCACCGGCTTACCGCTGACAATATCTGTTTCCGTCACAAGGCTTCCGTCCTTATACAGCCACAAATGCTGTGCATCCAGACTGACCTCTATGTAACTGCCTGCCAGATCGTCTGTTCCGTTTCTCTGGTATCCTTTTTTGCTGTAAACAGGCTCTCTTGTTACAGCAGTACCACTTTTCAGGTCTTCCAGAAGCTGCGCATATTCTCCGTCCTGATTGATCCGGTATCCGTACTCATTTCCCTCAATGGTCACATCCGTTCCCGTAGATGTATGAAAAGTGCGGGGAACATAAATGGTATTGTATTTGTTGGCAAGCTCACTGATGTAGGCTTTAATGGCTTCTTCATCTAAAGTCAGCGTCTCCCCCTCAGCCTTCAGCCAGGATGTGATCGTATCGGAATCCAGAACAGCCGTTTCACTTCCGAATGTATAAGTTACTGTACTGCTGCGGTATTTCTTCAGCTGGCTGTTCAGGTCTGTAACCTTATTTTTCATATCCTCTGTTACAGTGACCGTCGGGCTTACATACACATGCTTGTTGATCGGTACTGTGATGGTATCCCCAAGCAGAGCCGTATCAAATGCTGCGTTCAGATTTATGTCCACGGTAGTCTCCAGCTTATCCGGATCGATTTCCGTCCCCTGTACCTGTTTCACAAGGGTGAATTCTTTTTTCTCCTTATCGTACTGAATGGCTGCATCAACAGAAGCTTTTCTTTCTTCCGTACCGAAATTTGAAAGATCGAGAGCCTGCTTTTCCTGCTCCTCATCTTCCTCGATCTGACATTCCGGTTCTATATTTTCTTCCTTTGGAAAAAGCTTCCGGCTCTCTTCCCGCTGTTTCTGAATTTCTGTAAGCTTACTCAGAAGGGCTTCTTCATTGAGACTGTAGCCCAGCTCTTTCAAAGTAGTACTGTAAACTTCCTGATCATTTTCCTGAAAGGATACCGGACGATCTGCAAATTCCGCAGTGATCTTTTCTTCTGCCTGCTTTGCATCCAGTCCGGAAACATCCACTCCCCATATGGAAATCTTCCGTCCCAGCGTATTGTGATCTGCCAAGTATGCATAGACAAATAACCCTGCCACTGCCAGGATCGTTACGCCAATGCAGATTCCAAGTATGATCTTCAGTGTCTTTTTACTGATGGTTGATCTTTTCTCCATACCCTTATCCCTCGAGTCTTATGTAATATATGTTATGTTGTCACACTGGCTGTTATTATAATACAATAAATCCCATTTTCTGTAAAAATGACTTATCCCGGATCCTTCTGATCCGGTAAAAAAAGACAGACTGACGCCTCTGCGAAAATCTGTCTTTCTCATACGTTTCTTTATCTGTTTCTGGCAACAGTATTTCTCTCAGGATCTTCTGCTTCTTATTCCGGCATTACGATCTTGCCTGCAACGGCACAGGCTGCTGCTGTTTTCGGAGATGCCAGATAGATCTGAACCTTGGAAGTTCCCATACGTCCCAGGAAATTACGATTGTTGGTTGCCACGACCTTTTCACCGTCTGTCAGGATTCCGCCGGTCCTTCCGCAGCAAAGTCCGCAACCCGGATGTGTAATGATAGCCCCTGCTTCCGCAAGAGTATCCAGAATGCCAAGCTCAATAGCCTGACGGTAAATTTTGCGGCTGGCAGGAGTCACGATCAGCTTTACAAAGTCTGCAACCTTTTTGCCCTTCAGCACCTCTGCTGCCGCCATAAGATCCTCCAGACGTCCGTTGGTACAGGAACCGATGAATACCTGGTCGATGGTCTCACCCTGAAGCTCACTGACATCACGGATCTTGTCCACCTGAGACGGACATGCCATTACCGGCACAAAATCCTCTGCTTTATAACTTATGGTCTTCATGTAGACAGCATCCTCATCTCCCACAAGACTCTTCTGATAATCATCAAGCTCTACGTTGCAGTAAGCAGCTGTCTTCTCATCCGGTGTGAAAAGTGCACATTTCGCACCGGCCTCAATTGCCATATTCGCCATAGTCATACGGCTTGCCACAGACATATTTTCAATGGTGCTTCCGCAAAA
Organism: Ruminococcus sp. AF17-12; assembly: GCF_003479245.1. Lineage (NCBI taxonomy): Bacteria > Bacillati > Bacillota > Clostridia > Eubacteriales > Oscillospiraceae > Ruminococcus > Ruminococcus sp. AF17-12. The sequence continues at coordinate 183,115 of NZ_QUGY01000006.1, read as the reverse complement.
TTCCAGAGCACGGTAAGTAGCTCCATCTGCACGAAGGTCACCGATCAGGCGGAGGATGATATCCTTGGACATGACATTCTCCGGAAGTTCTCCGTCGATCACAACCTTTATGGTTTCCGGAACCTTGATCCACATGGTTCCTGTTCCCAAGATGCTGGCCATCTCTGTGTAACCGATGCCGGAAGAAAACGCACCGACACATCCATAAGTCGTGGTATGGCTGTCTGTGCCAAATACAATATTACCGGGTTTAACATAACCTGCCTCAGTCATAAGCTGATGACAGATACCGTCACTTCTGTGTACGTTTTTCATGCCATATTTAGCTGCAAAAGCATCTCCCACATGGAAATGTCTGGTATCATCCTGCTGACTTGCCGGTACAAGATGGTCATAGATCAGAACAACCTTGTCCGAATCCCACAGCTTCTGAAAGCCCATCTCCTCAAATTTTTCCGCTACAAACGGAATAAAGATATCATGGATCATCACTCTGTCCACATTGACCGTCACGATATCACCAGGTTTTACTGCCTTGCCTGTATTATGTCTGATAATTTTTTCAATGATCGTCTCGCCCATTATTTCTCTCCTCTCCGTTTTTTAGTCCAGGCCGTTCAGCTTACGCATGGCTTTTACCAGTCCGCCAGCCTGGATGATATCCATCAGATTCTCCGGAAGAGAAGCGATCGGGTACTGTTTTCCATTGTGCTCTACATGCTCATTCATTACTACCGTAACCTGATCTCCCTCTTTTACATTGTCATGAAGATCCGGCTGCTCAATAAGAAGAAGGCCGTTGTTAATGGAGTTGCGGAAAAAGATCCGGGCAAAAGATTTCGCAATGACACACTGCACACCCAGTGCCTTGATGATCTCCGGTGCCTGCTCTCTGGAGGATCCGCATCCGAAGTTCTTTCCTGCTACAATAATGTCGCCCTTTTGGATCTGTCCGGCCAGCTCCGGACGAAGGGGGCTGAATCCGTACTGTTTCATATCGTCAATGGTTTTCAGTGCAAGGTACTCCGTCGGGATAATGATATCCGTATCAATATCATCACCAAGTACCCACACTTTTCCTGTAAATGCTTCCATATGTATATCTCCTGTTTATTCCGTTCCGTATCATCAGGCAAATGTTTTCTGTCTGCTCTGTTATAAGAACCCACGCCGAAACGGATCATCCTCTGATAATTTCTGAATATATTATTTAAATCTTTTCTGAAACTCTTATACTCTGTCAGCAGTTGCGATCTCACCTGCAACGGCAGATGCAGTAACTGTTGCCGCAGATCCCAGGTAAACCTTGGAGCTCGGATGCCCTGCACGTCCCTTGAAATTACGGGTTCCTGTGCTGATCAGAACCTCATTCTCGCCGATAACACCCTGGCAGCTTCCCCAGCATACACTGCAGTTCGGGTTCATAACAATAGCCCCTGCTTCCATGAAGATATCGATAAGCCCCTCCTTTAATGCCTGACGATAAATGGTCTGGCTTGCAGGAACAACCAGGAAACGAACTCCCTCTGCAACTTTTTTGCCTTTGATCACCTCTGCGCCTACACGGAGGTCTTCAATACGGCCGTTATTGCAGGAGCCAAGGAACGCTTCGTTGATCTTGATGCCGCAGGTTTCCTCAGCCGGAACCACATTGTCAACAAAGTCTGGCTTCGCTACAACCGGACGGACTTTTGAAAGATCAAAGGTATACTCTCTTGCGTAAACAGCATCCGGATCGCTATGATATACCGCTTTTGGCTCACGTCCATGCTCTTTCAGATATTCCAGAGCTTTATCATCAGCCTCAAAGATTCCTGTCTTCGCACCAGCCTCAACAGCCATGTTGCAAAGTGCCATACGGTCGCTGATGCTTAAGGTTCTGGCGCCCTCACCGGTAAACTCCATTGCCTGATAGTTGCAGCCGTTTGCCCCGATCTCACCGATAATGGTAAGGATCAGATCTCTTGCGTAAACACCCTCAGGAAGCTTCCCTGTCAGGTTAAATTTTACGGTTTCCGGAACCATGACCCAGGATGTTCCGGTCACCATTCCGTAAAGGAAATCTGTGCATCCTACACCGGTACCGAAAGCACCAAGTGCTCCGTAGGAACAGGTATGGCTGTCAGCACCGAAGATCAGCTGTCCCGGACGGACATAATTCTCGATCATGATCTGGTGGCAGACACCCTTTCCTTCCCAGAAATCAATATTATTTTCTCTTGCAAAATCTCTCATCTTTTTCTGGGATGCCGCTGTTTTCGGGCTGTCAGACGGTACGTTATGGTCTACGATTAATACCAGCTTCTTTGTATCTGCAATATGAGGATTTTTTAATTTATTGTTGTACATATCAACAGTCAGATGTGTGGTTCCGTCATTGCTCATCAGATGATCCAGTGAAACCGTATAGATATCTCCGGGTTTTACACTGTCCACTCCAGCCGCTGCCGCGATGATTTTTTCTGCGATCGTCATTCCCATCTCTTATTCCTCCTCACGGTTCAGAGAAGCGATAAGGCCGCCCTGATTCAGTATATTCTGCATGTATTCCGGCAGTTTTGTGCAGGAATAAGTCTTACCATTGGCAACAGCAGTTCCCTCGGACATATGAAGCTCCAGGGTATCTCCTGTCTTCACAGCATCCGGGAGATCCTTACAGACAATTGCCGGAAGTCCGATGTTAATGGCATTACGGAAAAAAATACGAGCAAAAGATTTCGCAATAACTGCCTTTACTCCAAGTGCCTTAAGAACACCCGGTGCCTGCTCTCTGGAGGATCCGCATCCGAAGTTCTCTCCTCCAACTACAAAATCTCCCGGTTTAACCTTTTTGGAAAAATCCGGATCCAGTGATTCAAATGTGTGGTCCTTCATTTCATCCAAATTCGGCAGAAGCAGATACTGGGATGCAATGATCTGATCGGTATCAAGGTCATTATGAAATTTAAAAATCGTTCCCTTATCCATAAAACAAGTTCCTTTCTGATCGTTATCCATTTCCGGGTTAACATTCCTCTGTTACCCTTTTCGTCCTATATTCTAACACAAAACGTCATATAATTAAAATGTATATTTTTAATACTTAATATAACTTTAAGTTATAAAGTCATTTCCCTGTGATCAGCGCAAAATATCCCCACTCCCACAGAAGCTCTTCAAAACTGTTCTCAAGATATTCCCGGATATCGTCTTCCTCATATCCGGTCATTCTGGAGATCACTACCATATAATCCCGGAGTGTTTCGTAGGGAAGAGATCCCCGTCCATCTTTCTGCCACCGAAGAAAAACAGCCTGGCGGATGGTGGCATATTCCATACCGATCCACTGCATATGGACCAGGGCATCTTCCAAATCTCCCTCCGGTGTCAGAAGATCTGAATATACTTCGTTGGCAAGAAAGCTCCGGAGAAGGTCTTCATATACACGAAATTTCCGATAAAAATCCTCCCGGGCTTCCACCAGTTCCTCTTCCTCATATTCTTCGGACAATTCCTCCGCAAGTTCCATCACCGGCTCCAGATATTTCCGGTAAAGTCCCTCTTTCCGGTAATTTACAGCCAGGTCCTGCAAAAGTTCATTGCATTCGTCCATGGTATCCAGAACAGGCAGCTCTATTTCATTAATAGCATGTTCCAGTTGGCGAATCGTTTTCTCTGAAAAATAATCTTCCACAAGCTCTGTGGTAAGCGGCATGTTCCAGTGAAGTTCCTTCAGAACATAAAAACTTTCAAGAAGGATTTCCTCCGGTGTTTTTTCAGGATCCATTATAAGATCCATAACCTTCCGGCGCACAAGAAAAAGCGGCTGTTCCTTTTCTTTTGGAGTTTCCGGAAAAGCGATTCTTTTCTTCTCCTTCCAGATGTCCAGGACAGCCGGGCAACAGGGCATCATGGTCGCTTCCTTATGATCCTGAAATTCGTGGATCTCCCTTGGAAAAATCTGGCAGGTCTCTGAAAGCATCGAATCCCCATAAGCACTTACCAGATAGCACAGTCTGTTCTTTGCAAGAAAAGGACAGTCGTGCTCTTCCGTCATCTTCATGATCCGGCTGCCGTCCTTTTTCATGGTATAGGCCTGCAGGCAGCTTCTGTGTCCGGGCACCTCTGACGGCGGCTGGATGGTTTTCCAGTTTCTGTAGGTTTCATCATCTATGTTGATCTTCCATTCCCTGCAGCAGCTGATGGTGCATTTGTCTGCAATACAGGTAAATTCGTCGTAATAATCAGGTTTTAATAATTCCATGTTTCCTCCATATTCTTTATTTTCCAGCTCCAATGTCTCCTGTTTGCAAAATGGACATGAGTTGACCTGTTTTATTTTCCCCGTAAACACAGAAAAGCGGAATTCTATCCGCTTTTTCTGATATTCTGTGTATTCGTTTTTATTCTGCAGTCTCTCCCAGAAGCTGCCTGTGAACTTTCCGCCTTACAAACCAGAAACAGGTCACCTGCATGATGATCGTAAGGATCCAGGATGCCGGATAAGAAATAAACAGTACTTTCAGTGATCTGTGAGCCGGGAAAATTCCGAAAATCCACACAATTCGAAGGCCGACCGTTCCGATAATAGACAGGATCATCGGCACACCAGAGCGTCCCATTCCGCGCAGTGCTCCCGGAAACAGATCCATCTGTCCGCAAAGGAAATAGGTAACTGTGGTATAGACAAGAATCTCCATTCCGCATTGGATAACCTTAGGGTCTTCCGTATAGATCTTCAGAAGCTGCGGACCGAAAAAGTATGCACCACAGCCCATGGCAAAGGATACGACAAAGGACAGGATCATACAGTCAACAAGCACCCGGTCCATACGTTTCGGTTTTCGCACACCATAATTCTGACTGGTAAAGCTCATGCAGGCCTGGGTAACCGAATTCACGGACACATACAGAAATCCAAAAATATTATTGGCTGCTGTATATCCTGCCATAGCAATGGAACCAAAGGAGTTTACAGAAGACTGAAGAAGTACATTGGAAAAATTGATCACTGTACTCTGGATCCCGGCAGGCAGTCCCACCTGGAAGATCTGCTTCAGGTACTCTCCCTTTATGGACAGTTTTGAAAAACGCAGCTGATAGCTTCCCTCTGTCTGATACAGACACCGAAGGACAAGAATGCAGGAGATCAGCTGAGAGATCACCGTTCCGATTCCCACACCGGCCACGCTTAAATGACACACGATCACGAAAAACAGATTCAAAAGCGCATTGGCACAGCCGGAAATGATCAGAAAGACCAGCGGCCGCTTGGTATCTCCCACAGCACGCAGGATCGCCGCACCATAGTTATACAGCATAAAAAACGGCATTCCCAGGAAATAAATACGCATATAAAGAGTAGAAAGATCGATCACATCGTCCGGTGTATCCATCAGTTCCAGGCAGATTCTGGCAAAGATCACTCCCAGAACTGCCATGATGATCCCGCTGATCAGAGCCAGCAGGATCGATGTATGTACTGTTTCTGACATTTCTTCATCCTTACCGGCAGCATAAAATCTGGCTGCCAGCACATTGGCACCAAGAGAAATCCCGATAAAAAGGTTGGTAAACACATTGATCAGTGCGGTAGTGGAGCCTACTGCCGCCAGCGCCTCACTTCCGCTGAAACGTCCCACTACCACGATATCCACTGCATTGAACATCAGCTGCAGGATACCGGACAGCATCAGCGGCAGTGAAAACGAAATCAGCTTGTCCATGATCGATCCATTACACATATCGATCTCATACTTGTTTTTTTTCACGATTTCATCCCCCATGTTCATACTTACATAAGAATATTATAGCACCTTTCATCGGAAAGCTACAATGAAATATTTTTATGGAGAATATGCAGCGGCTGCATAAAATACGCAGCCGCACAGTAACGTGTGTTTATCATTTCACTATCTTTCCAGGAGTCCTGCATCACGAAGGTTTGCAAGAAGTGCATTAAAATCCTCCACAATATCATCTACCGTTGTTGCATTTCCAACAGCAGCTGCCGGGGTTACTGTTCCGGCAGGGCCGGTGGCTCCTGTTGCTCCTGTTGGACCTGCTGGACCCGTGGCTCCGATCGCACCAGCCGGACCTGTTACCCCCGTCGTTCCCGCTGGACCCGTGGCTCCTGTTGCTCCTGTCGCTCCCGTTGCTCCCGTCGGACCTGTTACTCCTGCAGGACCGGTGGCTCCTGTTGCTCCCGTCGGACCGATGACTCCCGCTGGACCCGTTGCTCCAGCCGGGCCCGTGGCTCCCGTATATCCCTGTATTCCCGGTTCCCCCTGCGGTCCCTGAGGACCCATAGGACCCGGAACTCCCGGACAGCCTCTGGGACCGGTTGGTCCTGTAGGTCCCACAGGGCCTGGGCAGCCTCTTGTTCCACATCTGTCACATCCACAGGAACTATGATTTCCATAACAGGACATACAGGACAAATCCTCATGACTGTCCTGCTGCATTTCCATTTCCTTACGTTTTCGATGCCTGAACAGCATTCTTCGATCACCTCATAGGAAAATAACTTTCCCTACAGTATATGACAACAGCTTTTACCTGTGCATAGGATCCCCGCAAGCTTGTACCCTGCCAGGAAAAATATAATAAAGATATCTTTTCTTTTATACCAGACCATATTTTTCCCAGAAATATTTCTGGTCATACAATACTCCCGGATCTTCCGGCTTCAGTCCCTTCGCTTTCTTATGAAAAAAGAATGCCTGCTCCGGACATCCCATCTTATCATAACAAACGCAAAGCTGCATATATGGCACAAATCCATGACACTCAGCCATAAAAAATCCACATTTTTTCTTATCTGACGGCACAGTAAGCGCCTGCCCATACCAATAGCCAGCCTGTCTGGGAAGCTCTCTTTCCAGAAAAATCTTTCCGACCTCACAACAGATTTCCGCCCTCGGCACATCCATAGTCAGACTGTACAAAAAAGCTTCCAGTGCGGACTTTTTCTCTCCCATTTTCCGGTAGCACTGTCCAAGTACAAAACAGGCATCGATCTTATTTTCCAGCCATCCGGACGGATTTTTCAGGAACTCCACCAACACAGCCTCTGCCTCCGGATATCGCTGATGATAATACAGTTCTCTCCCATAATAAAGCTGATGTCTGGGTTCCAGCTTTTCTCCTCCTGCCAGCATTTTTTCATAAATGCGGAGATTACGGTCCGGATCACCTTTTCCACATTTCCGGTGCCGGATCACCACATCTGAATAGATGATGTTTCCCTCCGGAATCACAGTTTCATGAACTGCCCCATTCCATCTGAAATTTCTGGATGTTTTCATTATCCGCTCCCGAAAATAAGAAAATGTTGTTCTCCCGCTCTGGTCAAACCCTGCCGCATATTCCATCATTACAACATCTGTTCCGGGATCCAGAGTTTCTTTAAGACTCTTCAGTTTTTCCAGATTTTCTTCATCCAGGACATCATCCGCATCCAGCCACATCCAGTAATCGGTGCGGACTTTTTCCAGAAGAAAATTACGCGGAGCAGAAAAATCATCACACCAAGGAAAATCAAACACCTGCGACGTATACTGCTCCGCGATCTCTTTTGTTCTGTCTGAAGAACCGGTATCTGCGATCAGGATCGCATCCATCACCTGAGAAACCGGCTTCAAGATCCTATCAAGAACTGCTTCTTCATTTTTTACGATCATACATAGACTGAGGGAAATCATATTTCAGGATCCTTCGGATTTTTATAATATTTATGCCGTTCCCGTCAGTCCTATGCCTTCTGTCAGTGTACAGCTTCTACTTTCGGATAAAGCTGAACTCATCCTCATATCACCAACTGTGGTATATCCTCTATATGTTCTGCAAGACGATCTGCTCCGTTCAGCTCCCCGCTCTCACCATATCCATACAGGCATCCTATAAATGGGCTTTTGCAGGCTCTGGCACATTCCAGATCCTGCCTCCTGTCTCCGACCACCAGATAAGGGCCTGTATATTCCCGGATGATTTCCTGCACAATTTCTGTCTTTGGACGGAATCCATACGATTCGCAGTCATAAAAATGATCGAACCATCGTTCCATCCCAAATTCCTTCCAGTGCGCCTCACGATAGGAAGCTTTACAGTTACTTAAGATCACAAGATGATATCCCCGGTTCTTCAAGGCTGTAAGCATCTCCTCTGCTCCCGGATACCACACTGCCTTATGCTTCCTGATCTGTCTGACCATCAGTTCTCCTACCATCCTGCTCGCCTGCTCTTTATAGCTCTGATCCAGCTCCGGCAAAAATGTATTCCACATCTCCTTACTGTTAAATCCCAGCCAGCCGGCAATTTCCGCCGAGCCTATCTCCCGTTCTTCTGCAGCCTTCTGTTCTGTCAGCCACTGATAGGTTTCACGAAATGCCGGTTCATAGATTCCAATGGTATGATGGATCGTTCCATCATAATCGAATATGATTGTTTTTGTCATCATTTATTTCCCTATCTATTAGAGCTGCTTCATCAGATTGACCATCTCGATCGCAGATAACGCACAGTCATAGCCTTTATTTCCCGCTTTGCTTCCTGCCCGCGCAATAGCCTGCTCGATATTCTCAGTCGTGATCACTCCGAATAAGACCGGGATCCCTGTTGCAAGTTCAACCTGTGCGATCCCCTTGGCAGATTCATTGCACACCAGATCATAATGTGAAGTATCTCCACGAATGACAGCTCCCACGCAGATAACTGCATCATATTTTCCTGACTGTGCCATTTTCTGTGCTGTAAGCGGAATCTCAAATGCTCCCGGCACCCATGCTGCAGTAATATTCTCTTCTTCTACTCCATGTCTTACCAGTCCGTCGACTGCCCCTCCCAATAATTTATTCACAATGATCTCATTGAATCTCGCTGCCACGATACCAACCTTCATTCCCTCCGGTGCTACTACTTTTCCTTCTACTAAATTGATCTGTCTCATTTTTTCTTCCTCCTGCTATTTGCTGTTTTTTATAAATTTATTTCTTTAAAAATATGACCCATCTTTTCCTGCTTCGTCTTCATATACTTCCGGTCATACTTTTGTACCGGAATCTCCAATGGTACTCTCTCATTGATCTTCAACCCGAATTCGCCAAGCCCATAGACTTTATCCGGGTTATTGGTCAGTAATCTTAATGATTTCACACCAAGGTCTGACAGTATCTGTGCCCCAACCCAGTACTCTCTGAGATCCGGTGCAAACCCTAACTTCACATTAGCCTCCACGGTATCATATCCCTGTTCCTGAAGCGCATAGGCTTTGATCTTATTGATCAGTCCGATCCCTCTGCCTTCCTGTCTCATATACAGAATGATCCCTCTGCCTTCCGCCTCTACCTGGCGCATCGCTGTCTGCAGCTGCAGGCCGCAGTCACATCTGAGCGATCCGAATGCATCTCCTGTCAGGCACTCCGAATGTACACGGCAAAGCACATCCTCACCATCTCCTAGATCACCTTTTACCAGTGCCAGATGATGCTCTCCTGTAATGTCATTGATATAGCCATACATTTTAAAATCACCGTACTGCGTTGGGAGGTTTGCAGCTGCTTCCTCCTTTACATGCTTTTCATGTATTCTTATATAATCCTGCAGATCACGGATCGTAATAAATGTAAGGTTATGCTCTTTTGCCATTTCCCATAGCTGTGATGTACGCATCATAGTGCCATCTTCTTTCATAACTTCACAGCACACGCCGCATTCTTTCAGTCCGGCAAGTCTCATAAGATCTGTTGTTGCCTCCGTATGGCCATTTCGTACCAGAACCCCGCCTTTTCTGGAAATAAGCGGAAACACATGTCCCGGTCTTCTGAAATCCTCCGGTTTTGACTGATCATCCACACACTTCATAATGGTATAGGAGCGTTCTGCCGCAGAGATACCGGTGGTTGTATCTGCGTGATCCACTGCCACGGTAAATGCTGTACTGTGATTGTCCGTGTTCTCAGCAACCATCGGCGGAAAATTCAATCTCGCCGCAATTTCTGCACTCATCGGTGTACAGATAAGACCCTTTGCATAAGTCGCCATGAAATTAATATTTTCCCGGGTCGCAAACTCTGCCGCACATATCAGATCTCCCTCATTTTCTCTGTCCGGATCATCTGTGACCAGAACTATTTTTCCTTCCTTAAGATCCCTAAGTGCCTCTTCAATTGTGTTGTACTGATAATTTTGTGACATAGTGTATATCCTCCTGTTCTAAAACCCGAATTCTTCAAGAAACTCCATCGTAATTCCGGATTCTTTTTTCTCTTCTTCATTTTTTCTGATGCCAAGCAGTTTTTCTACATATTTTCCGATCACATCATTTTCCAGATTAACCAGATCCCCCGGCACCTTTTCCAAAAGGGTGGTTTCTTCTCCTGTATGTGGAATGACCGACACCTGAAAACCAGCTTCATCAACCCTTGCAACTGTCAGGCTGATCCCATCAATACAAACGGATCCTTTTTCCACGATCAGATGCAAGATCTGTGGCGATGTCTCAATTGATACCCAGATGGCATTTTCTTCCCGGAGCATGGAACGTATCACTCCAGTCCCATCAATATGGCCGCTTACTATGTGTCCCCCGAACCTGCCATCTGCAGCCATTGCACGTTCCAGGTTTACCTGGCTTCCAGCTTTGCAACTGCCAAGACTGCTTCTTCTGATCGTCTCTGCCATCACATCGGCAGTAAATCCGTCCGGCTGGATCGACGTAACTGTCAGACACACACCATTCACAGCAATACTGTCACCGATTCTTGTCCCTTCCAGGACTTTCCGGGCTTTCACTGCCAGGATCCCTGATTCTCCTGTCAGCTGTATATAACGGACTTTTCCTTTCTCTTCTACGATTCCTGTAAACATGATTCCTCCTGTTTTTTCTCACACACCTGACATCTTATCCGGATGTCCTCACCAATCTGGCAGATATCTGTATATTTCAGTTCCACTGCTTCAGACGGGAATTCAACTCCGATACCTTCTACCGGTGTCTTCCCGGCCACACCGCCAAACAGCTTTGGTGCCACAAAAGCCTGTACTTCCTTTACAATTCCGGCTCGCAGGGCACTGTCATTTAACGTACCGCCTCCTTCCAGGAGAATACTGTCAATGCCTTTGCTTCCAAGATCTGTCATCAGCTTCTTAAGGTCTATCTGATTCTTTTCATCCGGACAGTAAATGGTCTCAACTCCCATGGTATGTAATATTTTTATTTTTTCTTCTGTATTTTTCTGATCTGCATAAGCCACGATCGTCCGGTACTTTTCCGCACTTTTTACGATCTGACTGTCCGGCGGGATTCTGAGCTTACTGTCGCACACAATCCTGACAGGACTTTTCCATCCTTCTACCCGGACGTTTAACATCGGATCATCTGCAAGCACAGTTCCAATGCCTGCCATAATTCCCATGTACTGATGCCGCATATGCTGTACTTCTTTTCGTGCCGCTTCTCCTGTGATCCATTTTGATGCTCCTGTCTTCGTTGCGATCTTCCCATCCAGTGTCATGGCATACTTCATCACTACATAAGGAGTCTTCATAGTAATATAATGAAAAAACACCGGATTCAGCTGATCACATTCTTCTCTCATAAAATCTTCAACTACTGTTACACCGGCTTCCCTTAACATCTGTACACCTTTTCCCGCCACTTTCGGATTCGGATCCCGGGAACCGATCACCACTTTTCTTATCTTCTGTTCAATGATCGCTTCCGTACATGGAGGTGTTTTTCCATGATGACAGCAAGGCTCAAGCGTAACATAAATCACCGCACCTTCTGCTGATTCTGTAAGAGAAGCAATAGCATTACGTTCTGCATGAAGTTCTCCATACTTTTTATGATAGCCTTCCCCGATGATCCTTCCGTCTTTTACGATCACTGCCCCTACCATCGGATTGGGATTCGTCCAACCTTCTCCTTTTTTAGCCAGCTGGATCGCTCGAAGCATATATTCCTGATCAGTCATTTCTATTCCTTCTTTCTTATTCCTGTTCTTTGTCTAGAGCGTGTTTGAAAAAGGCTTTCTGCAAGATGTGCGTCACAATTTGTGGGAGATTTTGTCCGGATGAAGGCGCCGTAGCGGGCTACGGCAACTGAATTCGGGCAAAATATACCGCAAAGTGGGGCGTGCAGATTGCAGGAATGATTTTTCAAACACGCTCTGGTACGCCGAAGCTTTTAGACCTGTGCAATCAGATTCACAGACAAGTGAATAGTATAGTTATTTCGAAAACGATGTACCAGATACAAAAAAAGCCTGCAGAAATATCTGCAGGGTGGAATTGATCTGTTACATCTGATCGATAAATGAATGTCTGATTTCCTATATAAAAAGCTCTGAAATGGATCACCATCTCAGAGCTCTGATACTACATTCATTCATACAAAAATCAACTGTACTATCATCTTCTTCCATCCAGACTGTACTGTCGGCCCCGGAATCTCACCGGATCATGCCTCTCGGCTCGCGGGCTCTACCGCCGGTAGGGAATCACACCCTGCCCTGAAGATATCTTTTTGTTTATTTTAATACTTTATCTGTTATTTGTAAAGCGGAAATTTTTTATTTAAATTCCACCGCCCTACCACTGTTATATATAAAACAAGGGTGAGAAGCCTGATTTTCAGGCTTGCCACCCTTGCATATCATAGAAGAATCTTATTTACAGACTTTTTCTCACAGTCTCGAATTTATTCCCCAATACGCAAAAAAACCTTGAATCATCCCATTTTCATAGGAAATTCAAGGTTTTTCATTGATTTACATGATAAAATTACGGTTCAAATTCTTATGCGAACTGTAAGATTATGCGTTCATCTGCGATGCGATATTTTCGACTTACATACCAGCCTGCTATGCAAAGTTTTAAGTCTTACATTCCTGCCTGCTATGCGAATAATCCAGTTAAAATCAGCATTTTCCGCTATGCGGATCTTTCAGTTTTATATTACTTTAACAATCAGTCTAATAACGTTTCAACAATCTCATTACGTAACTAATTGAGTAATTCTATTGCCTACATAATACCAAGAAGCTCGTCCTGCACAACTCTTTGTGCTGCTTTCGTATTATCCAGAAAGTCCCCCAAACGTTCTGCTTCTTTTAGTTTTATATCGTCCAATACATGTGTATACGACACCGTTGTATTATAATTTGAGTGTCCCATGATCTCCTGTACTGTCCGAGGGGTCATTCCTTTTTCAAAACATCTTGTTGCAAAAGTATGTCTCAAAGCATGTGGATGGACTCTTTCAAATTTCTTAGGAATTGTTCCCGAATATTCCGCTTCTATTCGAAGTGTCTCATTTATCTGTTTTGTAATGTTTCTCATATCATTTTCAATCGTATAACGACCTATTGGAGTTCCTAATGATGTAGTAAATATCAGATCGTCCATATCTTTGGGCTGTTTCCATTTCTTTCCCATGTCAGCTCGCTTGGCTTTCTGTTTTTCAAACTGCCTCATTAGTATATCTTTTGTCTCTCCAAAAAAAGGAATTTTTCTGACAGAATTTTCTGTCTTGGGTGATGTAAAAAAAATAGTTTTCACGCCATCCTCATATTGATATGACAGAGATCTTTTTATACTGATAAATCGATTCGTAAAATCAATATCTCCCCACTGAAGTCCACCAACCTCTCCGATACGCATTCCTGTAAGCAACATCAGCTTATACATTTCTTCATACCAGCTTTTTGTTCTTTCCAAATGTTCTATAAAAATTTCCTGTTCTTCTACTGTCAGTACTCTTCTTTCAACTTTATCACACTTTGGAATAACAACTCCTACAGTCGGATTGATAGAAGTTAAACCATTCGCCATAGCTGCCTCAATACAGTTCTGTAAAATACCAGTCGCTTCTCTGACCGATTTCGATGATCTCCCAGCTTCGAGCATATCAGCAATCGCTGTCTGAACATGTAATTGCCGAATATCTTTCAGATTTTTTGATCCAATTCTCACACCATAATAGTTTACAAATTTACGCCTATACTGAGCTGATCCTCCATTTTTCAATGTCGGAGCCTTATATTTTTCGTACCATTCCTCAAACCATTCATTTAATGTAAGAGTATCAGTTTCATAGCCTAACCATATTGAACCTTTTCTGGCTTCTTCCACTGCTTCAGCAAATTCTTTTTTAAGAGTCCTCAATTTCCAACCATATAATAAAACGCTTTTTCCTGCAACCTGCGCTCTCGCCATATAACGTCCATCAGGTCTCTGTGTTAAACCTCTGCCAAGTTCTTTTCCTTTTAAGTCTTTTCCCATAATTTTCACCTTCATAATTGTTGCTTGCAATTTCAAAAGTAAAAACTATCGGCGGTCTATCAGATCACTCGGAAATGGGATGCTCTTTTTCTTCTGTCCTATCAGAATACTTGCCTTTTTTAAATTTCACATTTCCATAAAAGTCACTCATACCAGAGTTTTTTTCAAAAGTTTCCAAACTCATGATTACCATGTCTCCATAGCCATTTTTCGTTATAAAAACTGGTTCTTCTGACTCATGGCACATTTCTGACATTCTATTCGTATCTCTTAGTTCTCTAATAGGAATTATTCTGGGCATCTTTTCATCTCCTTTCTTCCATATTGTAGCATAATTGTGCTTCAACATCAAGTGTCTATTACCGCCTTTTTTACTTTTGTTGAACATTACATTTTCAATTGAAACTTAGCACTTTTCTTCAATTCAGCATCTAAAAGTTCCTTATGAATCAACACTCGTCGTCCGACCCGAACTACATACTTACAACTAGGATTAGAAAGCAGTTCTCTCGCTTTCGTTTTTCCAATTCCCATATATGTACAGAATTCCTCTACAGACAACAAAGTCTTTTCAAGTTCCAAATTGTCACCCCCTCTTTTTATGCCCGCTGATAAAAAAACACTTCATAGTTAAAATGTTCTTTTATCAACAGGCACTTTATCAAAAACCTGCAGGCAGCCACCAGGTATGACCTCATTGGATTTACACCATCTTTTCAGACCGAATCTTTATCGGAAGTATCATTATCAAAAACAGTTTCCTCGCTACAAAGTTCCTAAGCTCTGTTGGTAG
Source organism: Ruminococcus sp. AF17-12 (assembly GCF_003479245.1). NCBI lineage: Bacteria > Bacillati > Bacillota > Clostridia > Eubacteriales > Oscillospiraceae > Ruminococcus > Ruminococcus sp. AF17-12. Next base: position 168,060 of record NZ_QUGY01000006.1, on the reverse strand, counting down.
CAATATATTTCTCGCTCGTACCTTTCCTTCAATGCCAAAATCAGCACTTCCTCAGTTTTCACTTCTGTACTTCTCGACAATTTGTCGGGAAGTTAAAAAGCAGATAGTCTCCGCGTATTTGCTACATAGCTCCACTATTTCACACGTTCCTGCAAGTTAACTATATGTAATTTTCAAGGTACAGTTACACTGCCCACGGATTTCTAAAGGGGAGCAGAAATCTTTAGCAGTTAATATAAATACTCCCTTTACTGATTACTTTTCCTTACATATGATTTCGTATCAAATCCCAAGGTCTTAGTAATCAGTTTTGCTTCCAGGCGTTGACGCAGAGTTTCATCTACACAGTAATGCACCTGTCCAAATTCGTCAAACATTTTTCTGGTAGCCAAAACTGTTATGTACCCTTCATAATGCTTCAACACTGCCTGGATTGCCTCAGTATCACCAGTTGATGCTGCCTCAATAACATGGAATGGCAGCAAATCAAATGCGCATTTCTGTTTTTTACTTTTTTTCATTTGCAGATTCCTCCATATTTTTTCTCATCAGTTCCAGTGATCGTCTACGATGCTCATTAATTGTGCTGCGTACAAGATTCATTTCTCTGGCAATGTCTGCATCACTCATATCCATAAAATATGATAATAACACAACATTCCTTTTCTTTTCAGTAAGTGTCTGCAGTGCTTCAGCAATCAATGCATCTTTGACTTCTATGTCGTAACCCAGGACCTGAAAACGATGTGTTTCCATTTCATGCTCATCCATTATAAAAAGTCTGCTCAACTCCTTTTCTGATAATTCTGACAACATCACTTCATACTTCTGGCGATATGCCATATGCTTTTCATAATTAATAACTTCACTTTTCAATGCCAGCTTGCACAGAGAATCAAACTGATGTCTGACTGTCTGCTCATCTTGAAAAGAGGATTGCTCCATAAGAGTTCACCTCCTTCCCCGCCGGTAGGCAATAAGCAAAGTTCTTGCTTCCCCTTCACACATATCCCAAACGGATGAGTGCATTTGTCGGGGTGTGGGAAGAAATTTTTAAAAAATTTCTTAATAAATACGAGAAAATTGTTTTTCCTGTATTTTGAGGTATATAAAAAACGTCCTAATGGGTAGTTTTTAGCCCATCGGACGCTATTTATATCAAAAGATAATATTTTGCCATCATTTTTTGTGGCATATAATTCACTTTTTGAGGTAAAGAAATTTATTTGCTTTTTTGAACTATTTATCTATTTCATCCGTCACGTAATGACGGATATGATACCAGACAATAAAATTCTTAATCTTTCCTATACCTCCGGATCTGTTTTACGGAAATTCAGAATTTTATATGTCTTTTAAAAAGTGAAATATCACCCTCTTTTTTAGTGAAATATTAGTTCATTTTCTTTCAAGAAAGGGAACTATACACTAAACATGGAGGTGTATCATATGCCAAAACAAACAGATAAAGAACTGGGATTGTTTTTTAAGAACGCCCGACACGAGCAAAAATTGACTTATGAAGAATTAGCTGAAAAAGCAGAAATGTCCAGCCGATATTTAAAGGAAATTGAAAATGGGGGCCGAGTTCCCAGTTTTCATAAAATCAGAAAACTGGTACGCGCTTTAAATGTTCCTCCTGAACCATTGTTTTATCCAAACAATCATACAGATAATCTTGATTATCAACGCCTGCTCATGTACCTGTCAAAATGCAACGATGAGCAAATTACCGCTATCCTTGCCATCGTAGAAGCATACCTGCGCACATACAAAATTCCTACAGACCACGATAAACAAGATCCCTGAAATTCATTTGAATTCTATCTGAATTATTCTGAAGAAGCGGTATGGTTTCCCATACCGCCACTCTTAACGTGCATATTTTTCTATCATTCTCTTAACATTCGTGGATTTCTTTATTGCCCCTATATTAATAAGAAACTCAACTACATCCATCATTCCCTGGTAATAAGCCCGCTGCTCCTCTTCATAATGGAAATGTTCTAACTGATCCAGATATTTATTCCAGAAATTCTGCTCACGCTCTGGGATTTTTTCCAGATGTAGTGGCAGCTTCTTTTGTATTTGTTTCAAATTCTTCTCTGCTTCTTTCCATTCTTCCGGCTGTACTGTATATTCTCTTTCTCCGGAGTCACAGCGCAATTCCTCAAATAAATTAGATACTGCTTCATAAAATTCATTCATCTTCTTTCCACCTCTCATTAGAATTATTTCTCATTACAGGCAGCATTATCATTTTCTTATTTCAAAAATCAAATAAACTTTCCAAAAACTTCATCTTTAGAAGTATAGTAACAATATTTTTCCTTAAAATCAATAATAATACTTCATCTTTAGAAACTTTTGAGGATCAGAATGATTATTTATTGGGATAAAAAAACGAACAGTAAAAACAGAATAGGACAACGGGTAAAAGAATTACGAAAGGCTCATAATCTTACTCAGAAAACACTCGCTGCCAAATTACAACTTGCAGGATATGATTTTAATGATCTGGCAATCCTGCGAATTGAACAAGGCACACGTTTCGTTCCCGACTACGAAGTTGTCGCACTGGCCGAAGTATTTAATGTTTCCTGTGAATATCTTCTTGGTCTGACGGACGCTCCTGCAAAATAATTCAATTGTATTGCTGCCCATTCTATGCTAAACTATGGATAGATACTTCTGAACAACATACACTATTTATAAACCGTATGATTGGAGTGATTTCATGGAATTAACAAAAAAAGTCCCTACAACCGATAAAAACCAGGAAAACAATCATCTTCTCCGCATGTTAGACCGGGGAATTGATGATATGGAAGCTGGTCGTGAATTGCCACTGGAAGATGCTTTTCGCAAAATCACAGAATTAAGGGATGCACGAAGAAATGCAAGAATATAAAATTATTTTAACCTGGGAAGCAATTTACGATGTCACAGACATTGCAGATTATATTGAAGAAGAATTCGGCCAGCAACGTGCTGACCGTTTTCAATCTGATCTGAAAGAACAAATGCAGAATTTAGGCCAGTTCAGTACTGCCTTTCCCCGAACTCAAATTCTGTACAGAGGATATTCCATACATAAAAGATCTTTTCCGCCATCTATTATTTTTTATATTATAATGGAAGAAACAAAAGAGATTCATATTCTCCGAGTGTTGCGCCATGAACGAGATTGGGAAAATATCCTGTTGCAAAGATCAACTTATACATATCCAGAATGAATACCTGGGAGCCGATCAGAGATTTTTCTGAAAGGCTTCCTTTTTAATTTTAATTACTTCCCACTGTCAATTAAATCATAACTCATATCCAGAAAATCTAGCGTCTTAGCTTCACTAACAGATTCATCCAAAAGAATCGTAATCCAGTGTTGCTTATTCATATGATACCCCGGTAAAAATCCATACGTTTGAATAATCATCCCAACCAGATCAGGATCACATTTTACATCCAGGATGTCAATGTTTCCATCTTCTTCTAATCCCAGTATTTTCTTTTCCACTGCCATAATTATAGCATACCATTTTCCATTTTTATGTCGAAGCACCGCAGAATCAGGATCTTTTTTCCATAAATATTCCGGTTCCGTTCCATATTGCTCTTTCACATATTGAAAAATTTCCTCACGTTTCAAATTTATCCCTCACTTACGATTTCTTGCTCTGATTATACGCTATCAGGATTATATTCTCAACCACTTCTCACAGTTCCATTTATGTTTTATAGCTTTTGCATAGCCTGCTTTGCAGGCTACACCCCAAAAGAAGCAAGCACTGCCAGTGTCATGACAACTGGCTCATTTTGTCAAATTCCCTTTCCGGTTCATTCTACCAAAATGTATCAGGGAGTATCCCTGGCCCTCTCATATTTTATAATTTCTTAATTTGACGCTTTCACCCAGTCCTGTTAAAATAACTTACAGATACATCTGTCCAAACCAACAAAAAACCAAGTACCATAACTGTCATAGCCGAACTGGTTAGACAGTTTTTTTGTACTCTTTTTTATAGAAAAAACGAATTGGAGGATTTCAATGAGCAAACGTACCAGAATTCATCCCGTACAATTTTATTTGAATGATGACGAACAATACATTTTAGAAGAAAAATATCGTCTTTCCAGGATGAAAAGCAAATCTGCCTTTCTACGGAAAATGATCTTATATGGATTTGTATATGAAGTAGACTACTCTCATATCCGAAAAATGAATACCCTGCTGGGCAATATCAGCAGCAATTTGAATCAGATCACCCATCGTATAAACAGTACCAATACAGTTTACCCAAAGGACCTGGACGATATAAAGGAGTTAATGGAAAAAATATGGCAGTTACAAAAATCCATGGTATCAAAACAACCGTTGATAAAGCAATAGAATACATCTGTAATCCAGATAAAACAGACCAGAATCTATATATTTCTTCCTTTGCCTGCTCTCCCGAAACAGCCGCTCTTGATTTTAAATACACTTTGGATCATACACATGATTGCAGAGATCCGCACAATACAAATAAGGCATTTCATCTGATTCAGGCATTTTCCCCTGATGAAGTTTCCTATGAGGAAGCCCATCAAATAGGCAAAGAACTTGCGGATCGCTTACTGGATGGAAAATACTCCTATGTCCTGACAACACATATTGATAAAGGTCATGTACATAACCATTTAATTTTCTGTTCTGCAGATAATATCACTTTTTCTCATTATCATGACTGTAAAAAGAATTACTGGAAAATACGAAATCTCAGCGACACTTTATGCCAGGAACATAACCTGTCCACAATTATGCCAGATGGTAAAAAAGGAATGAAATACAATGAATGGGCTGCAAATAAATCTGAATCCAGTAAAAAAGCGCAGCTGCGAAAAGATATCAACCAGACAATCCGAATCGTTTCCACTTACTCAGAATTTCTTGCATTTATGGAAGCTAAAGGATATGAAATAAAAAACGCAGAATTTGGCGAAAACAGCAGAAAATACATTACCTTTCGTTCTCCCGATATGTCCCGTCCAGTGCGTGGAAGTGCTAAATCTTTAGGAAAAAATTTTACTAAAGAACGTATCAAAGAACGCATTGAAAATAAACGTCAAAAAGCTATTTTTCCTTCTGTTCATAACAAATTAATAGATACCAATGCTCCCAATATAGCAGGAAACATTGGGCTTCAGAAATGGGCAAATAAAGAAAATTTAAAAATTGTCTCTGCTGAATATAACAAGATGCTCACACATAACCTACATAATTTTTCAGAACTTGAAGACCGCATAGCCTTGTTACATATGCAGCAAAAAGAGGTAAATACCTCTGTTGTTTCTCTCGAGTCTCAGATACGTCATCTTCGAGAAATGCTGAAATATGCCGAACAATATCAGAAAAATAAAATTTACGATGACCATTATAAAAGTTCCAAAGATCCGGATCGTTATTTCCGTAAATATGAATCTCAAATTATTCTTTTCGCTGGTGCTGAACATATGTTACAGGAAAATGGTATAGACCTGAAACATCTTAATTCCAATAAGTTACAAGAGCAAATTGCAGATCTTATTTCCAGAAAGGAATCACTAAATACTCAATACGTTTCCTTTAAGCAAGAAATAAAAGAGTTGGAATTGATACATCAAAACCTATCCAAATATCTCAAACAGGATGCTCCTGAAATACAAAGATCTTCTCATAACCAACTCCTTTCTTTGTAAAACCATAATAATAGGCAGCGATTTCACTCGCTGCCTAAATTCCCATTAAACCGATATCCTACACCTCGTACTGTTTGTATATATAATGGTTGTCCAGGATCATCTTCTATTTTTTCTCTGATATTGCAGATATGTCGCATAACCACATTATAATCACCGGAATAAGGTTCATTCCATACCAGATCATAAACCATTTCTTTTCCAAATATTCTACCTGGACTTTTCGCTAAAAGAAGTAAAATATCATATTCATATTTTGAAAGATGAACATCACTATCATTCTTTTTAACAATTCGTTCCTGTAGATATATTTTTAATTCTCCAAACCTTATAATTTCCGGTATGAATTGGTTTTTATGTTCCCAGCTAGTCAATATGTTTTCACTTATGCTTCCATTAGCATCTGTGATTCTCTCAATAATTTCTATCTTTTTCACCTTTATTGCCTCTACATTATTAATTTTATATTCTATATATCATCTGCCATTTGACTTTTTTCTTCTACAAGTAATATAATATATTTATTACATATGTAGGATTTAGCAGGAGGATTTTATTATGTCACTACCCCAAATTTCAGAAGCCGAATTTGAAGTTATGAAAATTGTATGGAAATATGCTCCCATCAATACAAATGAAATTACAGAAAAACTTACTCTAACTACCAGCTGGAGTCCAAAAACAATTCAAACTCTTATCAAGAGACTTGTTTCCAAAAAAGCTCTTTCCTACGAAAAACAAAGCCGGGTATTTGTCTATACTCCATTAGTCCAAGAAGATGAATATATACGCCAGGAAAGCAATTCTTTTTTAAAGCGATATTATAATGGAAATCTTTCTTCTATGCTGGCTTCTTACCTTGAAGACGATAAGCTCTCTTCAACAGAAATTGATAACTTACGCCATTTATTATCAAAACATCAGAAATAGGAGGTTTTGAATGAGCAACTGGATCATCCACTTTTTAATCAGTAATATCTTCATATGTATTTTTACACTTGTAATAATCGGAACAAAAAAACTTCTGAAAAAATATTTATCTGCGGCTACACAGTACCATCTCTGTTTTCTTTTATTTTTATTACTTGCCGTGCCATTTTTTCCTGTACAGATTCATGGCTCACAACTTTTTTCATGGTTACATTTTTTTCAAACTGACTCAGGACTTAACTCTGGTACCGACACGCTATCCGAACTTACCAGTAATACACAAAATATTTTGTTAAACCAGGTGAATGATTTTTCAGTTTCCATCAGTAGTCAATTTTCTGGAGGCTTGAATACCATACTCTTTCTAATATGGATAACGGGTGTTATGATTATGTCAGTCCTCACCCTTCATTCATTAAACTATGTACGTTCCATAAAAAGATCTGCTCTCCCGCTTCAAAATCAGCAGGTAAAAACTATTTATTACAATTGTTTAAAGGAACTTAAAATCTCTCACCCAGTATCAGTCTACAGTACTGCATTTTTAAAATCACCAGTTTTAATCGGAATAATACATCCCAGAATTTACATTCCCATCCATTTAATTTCCGAACTGAATCCTGATGATATGCGTTTTATGCTGCTACACGAATTACAGCATTACCGTCACAAAGATACATTTATTGGCTTCCTCATGGTCATAAGTAATATACTCTACTGGTTTAACCCTTTTGTTTGGTACACTTTAAAAGAAATTCTCTGTGACCGTGAAATAGCCTGTGATTCTGCTGTATTGCAGATGATTTCTGCTGATGAATACCAAGCTTATGGAACTACACTGATTAATTTTGCAGAAAAAATATCCTCTTTTTCCTCTCCACTGGCAGTTGGAATGTCCGGAAATTTCAGGCAGATGAAACGACGTATTCTCAACATCGCCGTTTTTAGGAAAGAAACTCTTTATCAAAAAATGAGAGCATTGATAATTTATCTGGTCATTAGTGCTGTTTTTATTGGATGTACACCCATTTTATCCATTGATGCCTCTACTCAAAGCGTATATCATTTTAGTGATACAGACAAAAATATCTCCCTGTTAGATATATCCGAAACATTTGGAACATATGATGGATCATTTGTTTTGTATGACAATAATTTGGATTCCTGGAAAATATACGATCTTGAAGAAGCCACCAAACGTATTCCGCCAGAGTCTACCTACAAAATATACGATGCATTATTAGGGTTGGAATCCGGAATCATCACACCAGAACACTCTTCCATGACATGGAATGGTGATGCCTTTCCTTTTCCATCCTGGGAAGCTGATCAGGATTTAAACTCTGCTATGCAAAATTCCGTTAACTGGTATTTCCAGGCAATTGATTCGCAGCTCGGAATTAACAGAGTCCAGGAATTTTTGAATAAAATAGAATATGGAAACCAGACAACCAGTTCAAATCTGGATTTATACTGGTCCGATTTTTCATTAAAAATCTCGCCTTTAGAGCAAGTAACATTATTGAAAAAATTTAACACAAATGAATTCCATCTAAATTCCCAAAATGTATTTTCTGTTAAAAATGCTATAAAAATTGCCAGTACACCTAATGGTAATTTCTACGGAAAAACTGGAACCGGTCGTGTCAACGGACAGGATATCAACGGCTGGTTTATCGGATATGTAGAAACTTCCGATAACAGCTATTATTTTGCAACCAATATCCAAAGTGATTCTAATGCAACTGGAAAAAAAGCATTTGAAATCACTTCTAATATCTTAAAAAAATTACATATATGGAATTAACAAATATGAAAGGGCTGATAGTTGTTATCAGTTCTTTCTTTTTATTCTATATTGATATTTGGGAACTTCTTTCGTACCATTATTCAGAATTTTATTCCCCATATATTTAAAACTCTTATCATCGTTGAACTTAACAGTCAGCTCACTTGTAATAACGGCATCATTACATATAAATGTATCACATACAGCATCAACAACCAGCACATTGTTTCCCTCTCCGCTATCTCTTATTTCAACGACCTCCGGTAAAGATGTTCCAAAATAAGTAGGGCTATAATTTAAACAACCTAATCGTTCCCAGTCATAAGTTTGATGTTCCGAATCAAATACTGCCCATTTTTTAATTTGCTCCGCTGTTATCGGCAAAAACTCCATTATCAGATTTTCAAACTCTTCTGCCGGAATTCCACTTGAGTTACCTGAAAACTCATATCTCTCCCCGTATTTCATTCGATATAAATATTCATATAAACCATTATAATCTAACCCTTCCATATCAGATCTATCCCAATCAGAACATAAAAGATTATTCCCCTGATATCCAAGCAAATACACACACCTCTTTGAAACTTCCCTGCATTCATCACTTAAAGGTTTAATTCTTATCATAGAACTGCCATCAACCGCTTCTGATACTTCCGGATATTTTGGAACACACAGCGTATAACCAAACCAGCCTTTTTCTGTATATTTCCATTCTTCTATCCTTGTATACGAAACATATACAATAGATGGATTGTCGTTCATACCCCAAACAACTTTCACAGCCAACAAATACATATCTGTCCCATCATAATTGAATTTGAGTCTTTCTATCCCACCATCCCTGTTAATCCTATATAAGACGATATCTCCTGGCAGATCCTGTTCTGCCTTGAAAAGAAATTCTTCCATTTTAGAATAATTAGCCATATTTGAATACGGCGCTGATGTAATAACAGGGACATTTTTTTCCTTTAATACTTCCTGCATTTCTTCCATTACTGTCTCAGAAACTACTACATTCGATGAAGTTCCTTTATCCGCCTTTTGATAAATGGCTTTCATCTGATTCATAACATTCTTACAATCTTCAATAGCTTCTTCTTTCACGACTTCATCTACTGGCAAATCATATCCTCTTTCTTGTACAGCATAATTCGCAGTTTCCTGTGAAATATATTCTAAATCAGCCCCTTTACATTTTGTATTTCCTATGAAAAAGCATCCCAAAATAAATAAAACACTCACCATCTTTTTCAGTTTTCTTTTTGTACTCATATCAATTATCTCCATAACATTCCTCCCACTTTTCGTCTGATAATCTTTCCGTATACCAGGTAACCTCTATTTCTGACCTTGATACATAATTGGATACATATTGAAATCTATCTTTATCTAACAGCCGAATGGTTACGCTATGACAAAACGCCTGATCTAATTCTTTTTGTGGCCATACCGCATTTACTTCCAGTGTTATTGTTCCATCTTGATTTTCTATGTAGGAAACAACTTCCGGATATGGAATATATGGTGTGGGAGCAAAATCATATACGATTCCTCTGGTTCGATACCGATATGTCTGTGTTTCCGTGTGAAATACCGTTCCTGTCTGCAGTATCTCTGCGCTTATATTAAAATATTTTTGAAATATCGCTTCAAATGATTCTTTTGGGATTTCATAAGTCTTTCCTTCCTTAAATTCATCAGTTTTTTCTTCCATTGAAAGTAAACGGTCAAAAACATCATAAAAATTTATTCCATCATAATTTTTTTCACTCCAATTAGAAGTAAACAATTTATTAAGTGTATATCCAAAAGGAAGTATATATTTTCGATTCAGCTCCCTGCATTTTTTATTTAACGGCACTACCCGAAAGGCCCGATATCCAGACGGTCCATCATATCCAGCCGGATGATATTCTTCCATAAAGAAATACCCGTTTTCTGTATATTTCCATGAATTAGCTCTAAACTCATGATAATATGTTTCCTGCCAAGTGTCCTCTTTCCATTTAAAAGAGCTTACTTCAACGTCTATTTTCCCCTGTTTGGTTTTCAGATCATACCGGATAAAATGATCCCCTGCTATAACTTGAAATATAGTAGTTTTTCCATTTTTCTCTTTTTCTGCTTTTTTCAAAAAATCATCTACTTTAATACTTTGAACCATATCCAGCTGATTGTAGGAATCAATTACTGCATATCCATATTTTCCAAAATAATCCATACTTTTTTGTATTGTACTTAGCTCATATAGTGCATTTTCTTTCACAGCATTCTCATATATGTTCCGATAGCCTTCTGCTAGCATTTCACACTCTCTGTAAATTTTTTCTTTCGTATCTTCAATTGTCTTTTTCTGCTCTTTCTTTATGCCACATCCACTACAGACAGCAAGAAAAATAACTCCCACAAATATTTTCCAAATTTTTTTCATATCATTTTCCTCTTACATTTGTAATATTTAAAGGTAAAAATTATTCATTACCAAGATATTCATCCAGTATCGCCTTATCCTTTTCCACCACATAACCGCTTCCTCCAATATCTTTCACATTCTCTACCATACTGATGAGCAAAATAGGATTCTTTGTATCTCTATCTGTAGTAAAAACTGTAAACCAGCCAATTTCTGTTCCAGATGTATCTTCTTTTGTAGCTTTCAGTTCCGCTGTTCCGGTTTTTCCTGCTAATCTAATGTCTTCCCGACATGCTCCATAACCAGTTCCTTCCGGGTTATTCACTACACCCTCTAACCCCTCCATAACCTCCGAAACAATTTGTGGTGAAAAAGCATCTTTTATCCAGATTTCACTGGAAGTGCTTCCACCATCCGCGTGAAGATATGGCTTTATCATATTTCCATCATTTAGAAAAGCCGTATAAATGCTTGCAAGATGCAAAGGATTTACCAGAATCTGTCCCTGTCCATACCCACTGTCAGCAAGCTGGATTTCTGTTTCTATCTTGTCCATATTAGAATATTGGGACTCTGACATTTTAATATCAAATGGAAGTTCCTGATTAAATCCTATTTGATTTAGAGACTGCATCAGTTGATCCGCACCAATTTTTAATGCTGCTTTTGCAAAATAAATATTATCTGAATAAATAAGCGCATTTTTCAAGATCACAGGTTCATAATCATGAAGTGTAGTCACTGTATAATCTCCCCACGAGGAATCTTTCTGCCACGCCAGACCCTCATTTCCAAAATCGTCATTTGCAGTAAATGCCCCCACTTTTAATCCAATTGCAGCAATTACAGGTTTAAAAGTTGAGCCAGGACACCATGTCTGGCGAAAGCGGTTGTATAAAGGCCTGTCTTCATTTTCATTTAATGCACTCCACTGGCTGTTGTCCATTCCACGTACAAAATCATTATTATCATAAGATGGCGTACTTACCAACGCCAATACTTCCCCTGTATAAGGATTCAAAGCTACAGAACATCCTCTGTCTTCTTTAAATTGTTCATAAAGAGTACTTTGAAGATCACCATTAATCGTAGTATGGATATCTTCTCCATCTTTTCTAGGCTCATATGCAATAACACTTTTTTTATTTCCATTTGCATCTACAATACAGATTTCACACCCATCTGTTCCTTTTAGTTCTTTTTCATAAAGCGTTTCCAGTCCAGTCTTTCCAATCACACTGTTTGTACGATACCCTTCCCCTTTATGTTCCTGCAAATCTTCGGCTGTAACCGCCTGTACATACCCTACCAGATGAGAGGCAGCTTCTTTTAGATAATAAGTTCGTACTTTTACATCAGATAACATAATACCTGGAATCTTCAATAATGTGTCCTGCTTTTCTTTTTCTTCCAGAACAGTTTTATCCGGATTCGCTGTCAAAAGATCGACCTCTTGTATTTTAGGAATTGTTGCTACTGGTACAAAAGAATCTGCTTTTACCCAACCGGCTTTTAACTTATCCTCAATTTCGTCTGCTCCAATTCCAAGATACTCTGCCAGTTTTTTTATTGTATCTTCTCTGTTCTCCATCCTGCCCGGAACAATTCCTACCGAAGATGCAGTTCCCTCTCCAGCCAACTGACGACCATTTCTGTCTAAAATATCTCCTCTCTTTGCCTCTTCTGACGTTACCTGAACTTTATCCGTTGCAGATAACTCTGGAAAAATCAACTGATCCTGCCAGATTAAATGATATCCTGTCCAATCATGTGAAAATACCGCATCGTTGGTAAATTCTACATTTCCTGCAGCAGTCTGCATATTTGTTGTATAGGAAACTGCCGCATTTCCGTTTTCTTGTCTTTTTACTGTAATATCGGTTATGGACAGATCAGACATCTCAATGCCTTCATATATTTTAGAATTTCGTTCTATAAATTCTTCCTTACTGTTCATGCTGCTTTTTTTCTGATCCAGCATGGCATACATTTGCTCATATTCCCCTTTTTCAATATATTTCATATATTCCATTAGTCTTTTTTCAGGAACATTACGATTCATTATTGTTACAATACCGATTCCACCACCAATCAATATACCGCTAAATAAAACTATTTTTGTGATAGTCTTCGTGTGTTTTTTTCTTTTCGTTTTTCTCATATAGTTTTATTTCTCCTTTTTTCATATTTTCTTAAATATTACACTTGTAATATTTAAACGTCAAGCTTTTTCTTAGGTTTATATATGTAGACAAGAGAAAAGATTTGCATAAAAAAGAAAGGGCATCTCAAAGCCCTCTTTGATAAAGAACTTTACCGACACCCTGAGGTAATGGTTTCTCCGGATGTTTCCCAAACGCTATAATCACTCTCCAGAAGAACCAAAAACGATTTTTAATTTTTCTCTCAGAAAAAAAGAACTACTCTAAATCTGCAGATCTTTGAAATAACCCTGCTCGTTTCTTATAATCATTTTGTTTTGGGGTCAGACCCTATTAAACAGAACACGGGACCTGCAACCAATAAATCCAGAGGCATTGTCAACGAAATAATACTGTTCAATAAAGAAAATGCGCGTCCATGATATTTTGAAGATATCGTTTCCTGCATATACGCAATGTAAAGAATATTATAGAACACAGCACTGATTCCCATTCCAAAACACATAAAAGCAAATATCCAAAATGCCGCATCTGACTTTGGAAGAAACCCACTAATGAGTGTGGTGCTTCCAAGGCCAAATAATCCAATGAAGGCGGCACAGGCAGCGTTATGTTGCAGCTTATTTCCAAAATGGTTTATCACAAAAGTTCCAATCATCATACCTGCGGAATAAAGAAGTTCTACACTACTCGCCTCGCATGCCGTTCCTTGAAAATAGTCACTTATCATCAAAGGATAAAACGCCGTAATCGGCATAAAGAAAATCATACAATTTGTAGCGGAGAGAGTCAAAACGAAAAGCCGCTTATCCATCAGAAAAATCCGGATCGTTATTTCCGTAAATATGAATCTCAAATTATTCTTTTCGCCGGTGCTGAACATATTTTACAGGAAAATGGCATGAACCTGAAGCATCTTAATACCAATAAGTTACAGGAGCAACTTTCAGATCTTATTTTCCAAAAAAAATCACTAAATACTCAATATGTTTCTTTTAAGCAAGAAATAAAAGAGTTGGAATTGATACATCAAAATCTGTCCAAATATCTCAAACAGGATGCTCCTGAAATACAAAGATCTTCTCATAACAAACTTCCTTCTTTGTAAAACCATAATAATAGGCAGCGATTTCACTTGCTGCCTAAATTCCCGTTAAACCGATATCCTACACCTCTCACCGTTTGTATATACATTGGTTGGCCCGGATCATCCTCTATCTTTTCTCTAATGTTGCAGATATGTCGCATAACCACATTATAATCACCGGAATAAGGTTCATTCCATATGATATCATATATTTGTTCTTTGCTAAACACTCTTCCGGGACTTCGCATTAATAAATGCAAAATTTCAAACTCTATAAAAGATAAATCTATTTTTTCCTGCTTTCGAAATAATTCTCTTTTATCCAACAAAATAACAATATCTCCATAACTCAAATTTGTTTTTGCATTTTCAATTACTTGAAATGCTCTTGCTCCCGTATTGACACAGGATATTATATGATTCAGGATTTCTTCCTCACTATCTTCAAATGTCAGTATTAACATTTTCCCATGTAATCACCTACTTTATTTTTTATGCATAAACTTTTAACTAAAACAAATCTGCCGTACTGTGACATTTTTCTTTTACCATCACACAGCTAAAGATTATTCAATATTCAATTCAATGTTTCCAGTAAATTCCTCACACTCAATGCCGACATAATTTCCGCCATCAGGAAGTGTAATTGTGTCACTATAAGTTCCGGTTGTTTCAATCAAAGTGACTGCTTTATCAGATCCAGAAATCCAAAATACTTTTGCAGTACCTTCCGTAACCTCCAAAGTGCAGTCAATAGACAGCTCCTTACCGGCTTCTCTTTTTATGGAAGTTCCTCCGAACAAATACTCTGTATCTGAAAAATCCTCATAATCAGCCGTATAAGTTCCCGTATAATCATCGATCCCTTTTTCTTTTGTTCCTTCCAAAGATGACTTTCCTGTAAGCTCTATGGCTCCAGCCGACTGAACGATATTATTATAATGATCAAGAATTTCATCTTTTGAACAGCCAGAAAGCATAAAACTTCCTAAAAGAACGAATGTTAATACTAAATCACTTTTCTTCATACAATCATCACCAGCCTTTCTTTGGAGCTACCTTTTTGGCCTTTTTCTTTGTTTGGGTTGCTTCTCGTTCTTTCATGCACAAAATCAAGATGGCAGAAATAACGACAGCAAGCGCAAGACTGCAAGAACAGGTTCCGATATTCCAGTTGACTGCGGTATCATAGCTACGGTAGCCTACCATTCCAAGACTTGTAAAACATTCATGTTATCCCTCCATTTCTGCTAAAATTTTTTTTGGCTTTGTACATAATATTGGAAAAAGTGAAATAGAAATAGAAAGCAATAAAATTATTGTTCCTGATAATATGAGATAACATATATCTTTATTTTGTGCATATATTTGCATAGATGTAAAAGCCCCAATACTTTTCCAATCTAAAAACTTTTCCAATACTATCAGCATCTTATCTCCAGTATAAAGAGCTATTATTGTAGAAAATCCAAATACTGAAAAGCATTCCAAAATAATCTGCATAAACAAATCTACTTTTGTTTTTCCAAGACTCACATAAATTGCTATTTCTTTCTTTCTGGCTCTCATCCACATAGACAAAAGCAATGTTATTACAAGTACAGACGATACAACCGATAATCCCAACATCATTTTTACAACCCTAACAACTTGTAAGAGCGGAATTTCCATTTTCTGAAACAGGTTATCTGCTTTCATCACTCTATAGTTTTTCAAAATGCGTGTTACTTCTAGCTGTGTTCTGCTCAACTGCTCTGGATTATCTACATATACGATTAAGTTTTCATATCCGCACGTTTCTTGTAAATGACATACGAACTCGGGTTTTCCATAAATTGTATTTTCAATTCTGTTTACTGCTAATGGTTCCTTCCCTTGCTTTTCTTCTATACCCGAAATATAGATTCCTGATATGCTTGCCTGTGATTGTTCACCTGAATGAGATTTGAAACAAACAGTTTCCCCTATTTCCCATTGATTTACTTCTGCAAGAAACTGATTTACTACTATTTCACCTTCTTTGCGAGGATATTTTCCTTTCGTCAGATGAATTTGCCCGTCAGCAAATGGGCCATCATCTTCAAGGCTATCGTAGGCCATTATGCGCAATTTTTGGTTGTCTGCATCAACACTCTCACTTTTCGTTATAATTTTAAAATCCATTGGATATAACTGCACTTCTGCTACTCGATTTACCGCCTTCACATTTTCCAGTTTCTCAAGTTTTTTGTATTCATCATCCGTAAACAATTCCTCCGCTTTTTCCCGTTCGATCAACAATTTCGCTTTTGATTTCCCTAATAGTTCAATTCTTGCTACTTCGGATGCCCGTAATATAGTGACAGTAGATAAAATCATTGTTTCGGTAATAAGCAATACCCAAAACAAGATAATCGCTTTTCCTTTTTTCCTGAAAAGGTAGCGGAATGCTCTTTCTGCAAAATTCATTCCCATTCTCCTTCCTTTTCAAATCGGTCAATAATTACCCTTTTAGCCAAAAACGTACCATCCTCCTGGTAATCCCCATACAGATAGAGCATTGACTGCTTTTTCACTTCTTCTTTCCGGCAATCCTCAAGCGTAATACCCGTCATCGTTGAATGAGAAATCTGAAAATAGGTATTTTCTCCATATACTATTTTCACCTGATTCATTTCTTCAACAACCGCTCCCGGAGCAGGAACCATTTCTGCATCATCCGTCTGCGTCCCTATGCTGATATTACATCCTGTGTCTGAAAATTCCAAAACAGCTCCACGCAAATCTGCATTTGCCAACACTTCTGAATCGTCCGCTGAGTTCTCTTTGTCATCAGCATTACTACTTGACTCGTTCTCGTAACCGCCTTCTTTTTTCTCTTGATCATTCAGTATATCAGATACATTCTCGGTAGTTGTCTGATTATCCCCTGTTACTTTTGAATCAAAATTTTTATTGCTGCACCCAACAACTGATACGGTTCCTATACAACCCAAACATAATACTATACATATTTTTTTCTTCATTTATAAAAAATCCTCCATTACATATTTTTTCTTTATATTATAAAAATTGAATGTATGATTTTCCCGTTTTTTTTATGTATTTTATATGTATAAAAAGGCTGTTGTGATTTTCCGTCACAACAGCCTTCTGGTTGGTTCATAACATCTTATTTCCACTTTTATGCCTTTTTCTGTATTTTCAATACAATAAGGAAACTGATGCTGTTCTAAAATCATTTTTGTAATATATAATCCCAAGCCGCTTCCACCAGTTCTTTTATTTCTGGATTTATCAATACGATAAAATGCATCACATAATTTTGGAATTTCTTTCTCATCAATAGATTCCGTTTCATTTTCAATCCAAAAAATTATTTCTTCACCTCTTTTATACACTCCAACCCATATATTTCCATCCTCATTCGTATATTTAATTGCATTTCCTACCACATTACTTATGACCTTCGTGAAAAGAGCTTCATCTGCCCGTATCCAAGTTGATTCTTCTATTCGTATATGAAACTGTAATCCCCTATCAATAGCCATATCTTCCTGTTCCTTAATCACATTCTCAACAAGTTGGTGAAGTGGTATATCTATCAATTTCAACTCAAATCCCGATGTTCTAATTTTTGAAACATACAGAATTTCCTGCACCATATTCTCCATGGAATTAGCTACTTCAAAAGAACGTTTTAAATATCTATCTCGGTCTTTATATCCCCCTACTTCTAATAACATTCCCTGAATTTGTCCTTTTAGAATTGTAATCGGAGTTTTTAATTCATGCGAAACAGCTGAAAAAAAAGCCATTTGTTGTTGTTCCAGTTGCTGCTCAAGTTTGATGCTTTTCTCTAAATCAGTATTTTTTTCTTTCAATTCATCCAAAGCACTCTCTAATTTTTCCGAAAGTTCGTTCAGATTTTCTCCCAAAATTCCAATCTCGTCCCTCCGGTCTTCTGTATATCGAACTCGAAAATCAAGATTTGCCATTTTTTTTGAAACTTCACTCACCTTTAAAATTGAACGCGTAATATATTTTGTGTATAAAGCAGCAATAGCTAATGCTGCCAAAAAAGTAATAGCCCCCAACATAGGTAAAATTCTTTTTAATGATTCCAGTCCAATATTTACTTTCTCCTTGTTTCCAAACACTTGAATCCAATATGTTTTTCCATTCGTTAACTTACAGGAATAAGATTCCGTTATCCCACTGCCTAACAGAATATCTTCTACATCTGTTCCAGGAGCCAGTGAATATTCCATATCTCCATATATACCAAGTACCTTTTCGTCACTATCTTTTAAGACAATAGAAATCCCATGCTCCAATGCAAACATTTTTAATATTCCATCTATTTCCTGCACTGAAGTATTCGATAATTGAAGTACCATTTTTTCCGTCTGATTACTCAAACTTCTATCCAACTCTAAAAAATAGCTCCGTGACATCCCCAATGCAACCATTCCATAAATCGCACTACCAACAGTAATCAATAAGCATACTGTAATTATAAATATTTTTGTAGACAAATGTTCTCTAATTAGCTTTATCAATTCGATACCCCACCCCTCTTACCGTTTTTATATAATCCCCTGCTTTTCCCAATTTTCTCCGCAAATTTTTGATATGATTGTCAACTGCACGTTCTTCACCTTCAAATTCATATTTCCATAGACGATTTAAAAAGCTCTCTCTTGTTATCACGCATCCCTGATTTTCAATCAATTCTTTCAAAATTTCATATTCTTTCTGTGTCAAATCAATTAACTTTTTCCCTATTTTCACTTGATAATTTCCTACAATCAATATTATCTCTCTGTATTTTAACTCGTGATCTTTTGTTATATCTACTCCTTCATATCTACGCAGAACAGCTTCTATTTTTTTTATCATAATTGGAAGAGAAATCGGCTTGGGGATATAGTCATCTATTTGCATTTCAAATCCCTTTATCTGGTCTTCTTCTCTTCCCAATGCACTTATCATAATGATTGGTACTTCCGATTCTTTTCGTATTAGTTCACAAACTGCATACCCATCCATTTTAGGAAGTAAAATATCGAGCAGTATCAAGTCAATTTGTTCTTTCAGAAAAACCGCAATACCATCTATTCCATCAGATGCCGTAATCACTTCATACCCTTGATCCTCTAAAAAAAACTGTATCAGCTCTTGAATATCCAAATCATCTTCTATAATTAAAATTTTTTTCATTCTTAGCTACCTCTTATTTTCCGTTTTTTTTATTTTATCAGTTTTTCTTGTAGTTTTTGTGTATTTCGTTTTTTTAGTATCAACTTTTTTCAAATTACTATCTTAAACAAACACTTACTTTTACATTATCATTTTAAATGTTGAAAGAGGTAGCAGAAAATGCTTTTCGCACCTTCTGTCGCTTTTCACTTATGCTTCATTTATTGCCTTTTTTCTTTGCTAATCCATATCTATTTCTGGCTTCCTTGCTTCCTGTCTGTTCCAACATTTCCTTTTTCTTTGTTTTTTAGCGTATTTCTGTATGGAATTAAAATTGCTTCCATATGCCTATAATACTTGAGCGAACTCGATTGCGGTTACTGTCTCCCCAAACGTTGCCGCCCAGGAATCAAAGTGTCCCATACCCATACGCATGAGTGTGTCATACTGGAGATAACGCATGATAGTGTAAAGCTCGGTCATACTATTTGATACAGGAGTACCTGTAGCAAAGGTGATTCCTCTGCCGCCTGTCAGTTCATCCATATACCGGCATTTCATAAACATATCCGAACTTTTCTGTGCATCCGTCTGTGAGATACCCGCCACATTCCGCATTTTTGTATACAAAAAAAGGTTCTTAAAACTATGGCTCTCATCCACAAACAGCCGGTCTACACCCAACTGCTCAAAAGTTACTACATCATCCTTTCTGGTCTGGTCATTGAGTTTCTTCATCCTCGCCTGCAGACTCTTCTTTGTTTTTTCCAACTGCTTGATGGTATAATTCTGCCCTGCCTGATGTGCCGCTTCTTCAATGGAAAACGTAATATCTGCGATCTGATCTTCCAGCATGGCAATCTGCCGTTCTCTTGAAAGAGGGATTTTCTCAAACTGCGTATGGCCGATGATCACGGCATCATAATCCCCTGTCGCAATACGGGAACAGAACCGTTTTCGGTTTGCCGGCTCAAAGTCTTTCTTCGTTGCCACCAGGATATTTGCTCCCGGATAGAGACGTAGGAAATCACTGCCCCACTGCTCGGTCAGATGGTTTGGCACAACATAAAGATTCTTTTGTGAGAGTCCCAGCCGTTTTGATTCCATACCGGCTGCGATCATCTGGAACGTCTTTCCTGCTCCTACGCAATGAGCCAGTAACGTATTATTTCCATACAGCACATGAGCCACTGCGTTTTTCTGATGCGGCATCAAGGTGATCTCCGGGTTCATGCCGACAAACTGAATATGGCTTCCATCATATTCCCGTGGACGGATGCTGTTAAATCGTTCATTATAAATTTTACAGAGATCTTCCCGTCGGTGCAGGTCTTTAAATATCCACTCCTTAAATTCCTCTTTGATCAGCTCCTGCTTCTGCTGTGCCAGCATCGTTTCCTTCCGATTTAATTCCTGGTGTTCCCCATCGGCATCCTGTACCGTGTCATAAATCTTGGTATCTCTAAGGTTTAAGGCATCTTCCAAAAGGCGGTAGGCATTGGCTCTCTGTGTTCCATATGTGGAAGTAACAAGGGCATTTCCGTAGCTGTCCACATTTTTTCCCATAACATTCCACTGTCCGGTCACTTCGGCATACTGGACTTTGACCTTGCTCCCTACATAATATCTTGGTGTATGGAATGTTTCTGCCATGAACCGTGTAATGTAATCCTCGGAGATCCAGGTTGCCCCAAGTCTTGCTTCAATCTCTGATGCATCCAGATCTTTTGGCTGTACCTGCTCCAAATACTGCACATTCACCTGATATTCCGGGTGATCTTCTGCAAACTGTTTTGCGATCTGCAGTTTCTCCCTCACATTTCCAGAAAGATATTCGTCCGACGGCTCCCATTTTTCACCGATCGGATTCTTAAAGATCACCCCTGCCAGTTCTTCTGTAAGCTCCTCTTCTGTTTTCCCTGAAAGCTGTGCCATATAGGAAAGGTCAACGCCTGCCCTCTCACCAATGCAAACCACAAGTGCTTCACTGGCAGTATCCACGGAAGTTACCGTTTCTGCCCTGCGGATCGTCCTTTTGGTAAAAATATCCGCTTTCCGTTTCAATTCTCCCTTATCATCCAGAAATTCCAGAGAAGTCAAAAGACAATAGCTGCTGTCCTGACTGAATGCCCTCTTATTGGCATTGCTGCTGATAAGACCATATTTTGCTGTAAAGATATCATATTCTTCATTGAGTTTTTCCTGCAGCTTTGTGATCTGCTCATCGCTTCCCTCTTCCATCTGACACCGGATCAGTTCATTCGTAACATCACGGATCTTCACCATCCCTTTGACACGTTCCGCTGTCATTGCCGGAAGCACCATGCGGTTCATCACAGAATTTTCCCGGTAATAGACTTCCTCATTCACTACGGTAAAACTGAAATTCTTTACATCCGGGTCTGCCGGTATAAAGACAACATCCTCCTCCAGCTCTGTATCCGAAAGTTCCAGTTCCGTGATCGTGCCATGGATATTCTGGACAGCTTCTTTTAATTGTTCTTCTAAGGTAATTCCTTCTTTTGGTTTTACGGTCACTTCCTGCTTTCCATACTGGGTACTTTCTGTAGTAAACTCACCAAGCACCATTTCCGGATGCTCTGCAAAATAAGCATTGACTGAATAGCCTTCCGGTGTTTCCTTTAAATTTAACCATTCCGGTTCCTCAATGGATGCCCTGTCCCTTTTCTGGAAAAACAGAATATCAGAAACAACGCTGGTATTGGCATTTCTCTGGAACGCATTATTCGGTAATCGGATGGCTCCAAGCAGTTCTGCCCGGTTTGCGATATACTGTCTCACTGCCGGGTTCTGCTTATCCATCGTTCCACTGGAAGTTACCACTGCAACTACACCGCCCGGACGGACCAGATCAAGAGATTTTGCAATAAAATAATCATGGATCATAAAATGATGCCGGTCATATCTGCGGTCACTGACCTGATACGCCCCAAATGGAACATTGCCTATCACACAGTCAAAAAAGCTGTCCGGATAACTGGTTTCCTCAAATCCCTGTACTGCAATCTTGTTTTTCTGGTAAAGCTGTTTTGCGATTCTTCCCGAAACCGGGTCGAGTTCCACACCGTACATATTGGCTTTGCCCATACTCTCCGAGATCAGTCCCATAAAGTTACCGACACCACAGGACGGCTCCAGAATATTTCCCTGTTTCAGTCCCATATTTTCCAGTACTTCATACATACTTCGGATCACGGTCGGGGACGTATAAAAAGCATTTAAGGTCGATGCCCTTGCTGCACTGTATTCTTCCGGCGATAAAGTATTCTTTAATTCCAGATACTCATTCGCCCAGCTGCTGTTACTCTCCTCAAATGCCTGTGGGATACCACCCCAGCCAACATAACGGGATAAGATTTCCTGTTCTTCGGGTGTTGCCAGACGTTCTTCTTTCTCCAAAGTCTGTAACAAATGGATGGCTTCCATATTTGCTTTATACTTTGCTTTCGGACCGCCTGCACCAAGGTCATTATCCTGGATACGGAAGTTGTGTGGTTCTAACACAGCTTTTTCCTGTTCTTGACTTTCCGGAATATCTTCTTTGGCAGTAACCTCTTCCTCTTCTATTTCCTCCACATCTGACATATCTACTACGGTCGGTTCTGTCACTGCCTTCGTATCCAAGAAATCAAACATGGTCATCTGGTGTCCGGATGGTTCCACAAAAGACGGTTCTACTTCCGGTGTCGGAAATATCGTATAGGTTCCTTCTGCATACTGGTGGAGTTCCGAAAGAAGTTCTGTTTTCTGCTGATAGTTTGTCCCATACGCTTCAAAATCCAATGGAAGAGCTGCCAACGCTGCATCCATCTTCTGTAACAGTTCTTCTGTCTGCTCTGGATTCTCTAAAACTGCTACCATTTCTTTTCCTGGTTTTTCCCAGAAGAAATCATCCGTAAATGGTCTGTCTATCTCTTCTAAGATATGGTCTGTAACCGTATGCCCCACTGCGATCTGCATCCCGGTTTCATCAAACCAGACCGAATATTCATTTCCATCAATCTGAAAACCTTTTCCCCCTTTGCGGTATTCACGCTTCACAAACTCCGTATATTCCTCCGGTGTCTGTTCACTCATGAAATTATAGATGATCCGGAGCTGGCTTGCTTTCCGGTTTCCTCCTGTCCGTAAGATCTCATCGACAACTTCCTCTGGAATCGGGATTTCTCCGGCATAAAGGGCAGCTGCTCTTTCCTCGATCTGCCGCCTTTGTTCATCTGCGGTGGGATATTCGGGCAAAGATAAAGCAGAGGCGATCTCTTCCTCTGCTTTACTCAATCCATCTTCTCTTGTATCTTCGACTAACTGTATACCAATTCCATCAAGATGCTCTCTTCCGCTGTTGCCATCAGTACGTTCATGTGTGCTGTCCATGCCATCGGATCTGCTTCCTTGTCCGGTGCCGGATTCTTCTCCAGCAGTTTCTCCATCTGGCTGTCCATTCTCTCCTGTGCTGCTTTCTCGATCTGTTCCAGATGGCTGTTCAGCTTCCCGGTCAGGAACAGGCTCTGATAAAGGCTGTTCTTGTGTTCTTTCAGAAATGTCCTCCGCAGCATCCCGTATTTCCCGATCGTTACTTCTTCCTCTTCGACGGTCAGATTCGGAAACAGGTAATCTCCCTTGCGATGATATGTCAGTTCCATAATCGGTTCCTCCTTCATTTTCAATATTTTCTTCTTTTTTCGTTTCTGCATCCTGGTTTTTAGTTTCACGCATTAACGTGGTAAAGTTATTATAATTCCTTTCATTGGAATTTTCAACCTCTTTTCTCGCTTCTTCCAGAGAAATTTTATGTACGGTCTTTCCAATATCAATCAGAATACTCTCACTGAGCTGGCTTGCCGCATTTCCAAGGAAGGTGAGAACTGACAGATGGTTATAATCTGTAATATGCATGAAGTCCTCTTCTTCCAGAAGTTCCATCGGGTCAAGCCCGCATCGCCTGGAAAGCAGATAGTAAACACTGTCTGTTGCCAGCTGACGGAAATCACTGCGAATCGTCACCTCATCCAGATCTTCCAGATAAGTACCTTCTACAGCATATTCCAATCCGTCCAGGTATTCCTCCAGATTATCACTGACCATTTCCCTTGCGACTGCCATCAATGCATCCTGCAAAGTTGCTGTATCCTTTTCTTCCAGAGCATAGACCTCTGCCAGATGGGTGAGGATCTCTTCTCTCTGGTGTTCCTGCATCTGCCACAGATACGGGCTTCTGCCCCCGGCTACCATATGGGTATCCGAAATATCAAACACATAACGAAGTTTGGTATTCTGCCAGGTTTCATCAAACAGGGCAATTCCTCTTGCACCACGATTTACCCAGCGTAACATCTTTTCATTCCATAGTTCCAGTGATGCACAGGCTGTTGCGTCTGGACGCTGTGCATGGATCAGAAGCTGGTCTGAAAAAGAATAACGATATAACCTTGATGCTGTGTCCATATAATCCATCCAATCCCCTGGCGAACTGCTCACTGATACGGCATGTTCCTGCACCAAGTTTCGGATGTCCTGTAGTTTAGACATTAAACTTCCCTCCTATCAATAAAAAAACAGCCCACTCTTTTTTAGAATTGGCTGCATAAAATGTACTTTACTTTTCGGAGAGAAAATGCTATATTCTAATTGAAAAGAGTAACCGCCCACAAGGTGGATGCTCCTGGATTAGGTTTTAATTTATTTTGCTCTCAAAGAGAGCTGCCTATCCTGTTGGCAGACAGGGTAGGCTATTTTTTTCGCTTGTTGTCCCTATTATCCAAATAGGCAAGCAAAGCAATCAGAAACGTACCGCCTAAGAACAATAAGCTCAAGACTTCGTATGTATCCATTCGCTCCACCTCCCTTCTTCTGTATCCCTTAACGGAATCTGAAAATCCAGGAGGTTTTTACCAACCCTGTACACGGTTGCTCCAGTAATATTCTAACAGGTAACTCTCCGCAAAGCAATTCCTTTTTACTTCATACGGTTTTATATTCTGTTTTTCTCTTATCCTCTGGCCAATGCAGTTTCCATTCCAGATATTCCTCTTCTGTAATTCTTCCATCGCCCAGTTTCTGCTTTTTCCCCATCCATTCCTGCAGATAAGACATTGTTTTTTTATCCCTCATTGTGATTCCAACTATTTCACTTTCTGAATCATTTAGCAGGAACAGATGAAAAAGCCCTCTATTTTCTTCATCCATCCAGAATAAAGTTTCCATTAATTCGTCCATTGTCGCAATTCCAGGACTTAAAAAATTTCGGACATCAACTTCCAATATTTCTGCTATCCGGATAAGCGTTTCCTGCTTCGGTGTACGCTGTCCACTTTCATATTGGGCGATTCTCACATCTGCACTATTTTCTCCATATCCTAACCTACACCCCAGTTCTTTTTGAGTTATGTTACGAAACATACGGATTTTTCTTATTCTTGCTCCTAAATTCACTTATTTCTCCTTTTCAAAAGGAGCTGTTCGATAATCACAGCTCACAAACAATAATCTACGCTTAAACAAAAATACAGATGTGTATAGCAATAAATATACACATCTGCATTACTAAAAATCTATAAATTTCCCTGATATTCAAAGTATATCTGCATAATACTTTCCATTAGTCTTATAAAACATCACTTTTGCTGGAAAATAATTCATTCCCATCGCCGCCATTCCAACAACACTACTAGCCCATTCACTTAGCTCGTCTGGAAGCCGAAAGCACTCAGATTTTCCATCTTTTAGAATTGTTACTGTTGGAATAAATTTCTGATCTACTCCAACCGATAATACCTCAAAAGTCTGCGAACCTTCATGCAACGGTAAAAGAAGCTGCTTTCTTGAATCATAGTATACTTTCCCACCCCTTTGGTTTAAGTATGACTCTTTGTTAAAAGGGACTACCGGCTCAATAGGCAATTTGAATTTTCTTCGACCAAAATATCTTGCCAACTGTTCGCAAGCAAACGCATTAAAGTATTCGCCTTGCATATCTATATCAGCTCGAATTTGTTCGACGGATTCAAAATGATTCATAAAATTAAGCAAAGAATTAAATACAACCAAATCATCCGAATATATGCCAGCATAAGATTTATACCAGGCAGGTTGCCACTCACAAATAAGCCGATAAAGCTTTTTATAGAGTTCTAACTGAACTTCATTTAAGCAAAACCAACCTGTATCCAATATCTTCTTATTTGTACTTTCATCCAAAGATTGATATCTCAAAGAATCATTCAATGTCTTCAATAGTTTAGATACAATACCTGCCAGCATGTCTGCTATACGGAGCCCCGGATATTCTTTAGAATCTGCTTCATCTGAATTATTAAGACCTATTTCACAAGCTGCTTCCAATGTTTTGCTCCGTTCCTCTTTTTCGCCCTCTTTATCAATAATCAAATTATAATTCAATATATTTTTTTCTGCCAGATATTTTTTGAACCCATCAAAAGACATGTGGTAATCCCAAACAATCTCTGAAATATCCGAAATATCATTAAGTACGAATAAAATCTGCTCAAACGCCTCCGTTTCTTGCTGCTTTAATTGAGGATTTTTTTTATTACATTTAATCCTATTCCGGAAAAACTTTCTTAGTTCCTCTAAAAAATCATTGGGTGATTTGTAAATGTACTTAATAATTTCTTTCGGGCGATAGACAACAAGAGCCTTTGTAATGGAATATTTCATTAAGTCTGCATCAAAAAGAAAACCATTTCTGTACTTTCGGAAAATCTGTAATACAAGATATTCGATCTTGCTCGAAACAGAAAAGTAAATATGCGTATCTTTATCAAAAAGTGATAAAAAGTCATTTACAACCTGCGCGTTTTGCTTGTTAAGAGAAGCAAAACCATATTTAAATTGTTTTTGTTTAAGCATTGTACTTTTAATTTCCCCATTATGATCTTTTCTGTCCGCATATTTATTTTCAAAAGTGGCATACCGTTGTAAAATGTTAGCTTCCTCATCTGACCATCCCACAATCATAGTTACGAAATTATCATAGTAATTATTTGAATTTATTGTATCATAATTGATTTTTCGGCTATGCTCAGACTCATCATAGTAAAAAGTATATTTGGACATTTCACAACCCCTCTTTCATATAAAAGATAATTTAAAATTAACTGCCCAGCAGAACATCTCCATCCTCTTATAAAGCCGCCAAATTTCTTATATTTATAATAATATAAAATCTCAAATACTACAATCATAAGATCTGGAGCTGTATTGCAACTGCAGCCCCAGAACCTTATTCTATTATTATTTACGTTTTCTTCTGACTGCCACTACACTTCCCAGGCATCCTGCTGATACCGCAAGTGCCAGCACAAAAATAACAATATTTGTGTTATCTCCTGTTTTTGGTGAATTGGATACGGAAGTCGCATCAGAACTATGGGAAACAGGAGTGCTGCCTTCCTGGTTTTCTGATGTTTCCGGAGTGTCTTTTTCCGGAGCTTTCTTATTTGTCAGATCCAGAGTATATTCAATCACAGGAGTACGGTCATTGACATATTCAAACTGAATCTTATGCTCGGTTTCATCAAGCTGATAGCCATCCAGTGTTTTTGTTTCTTTCAGGATATATGTGATTGCTTTTTTATACTGCCCATTCTTAAAAGTCGCAATCGGATAATTCTTTGATTCTGCATGGCCAGCACTGTCTGTTACCAGAGTTTCCAGAACTTTACCTTTGCTGTCACAAAGGGCAAATTCTACACCTTTCATTGGCTTCTTGGTATCTTTATCCGTTTTATTTAAGATTACCTTGCCCATTGCCTGTTCATCTTCCATTTTGGCTCCCTGAACATCTCCGGTGTCCTTAACCTCAAATGTCACTTTATTTGCCACAATATAGCCTTTCGGTGCTGTTTCCTCCAACAACGTATAAGTGCCGACTGAAAGTTTCTCTACATAATGGGGCTGATCACCAGATGTCCAGCTTTCCATAACTTCCTGGTTTTCATTAAGAATATACAGTTTAGCACCTTTGACCTCGCTGCTTCCATCTGTCATATCAACTTTACTGATCAGAATTTTTGTTGTATCATCCTGCATTTCTACTTTCTGTATATCTGCAGTATTTTCTACTACAAACGTAATGGATTCTGCAGTTGCATAACCATCAGCAGGAATTGTCTCTGTTAATGTATATTTCTTTCCAACTTCCAGTTCCTTAATGATGTGTGGTGTGCTTCCGGAAGTCCACTCATCCACAACGTTTCCCTCTGAATCGGATACTTTCAGTTTTGCACCTGGTAATTCTTCCCCGGTTGTAATATCTGATTTTGTGATTTCAAAAGTAGTTGGCTCATCTTCATAAGTGAACTCGAAGGATACTTCTGCAACCTCTTCTCCCGCATAAGCAAAATCAAATTCCTTGATTTCTTCTGTTGTCACAAATCCAGCAGGAGCCTGCACTTCTTTTACATAGTAGTTGCCATTGATTGGAAGATCTGCCGTAAATACAATCCTTCCATCCTGATCCGTAGCTTTCTGCTCGATCATGGTATCTGCTTTCAGGATTACTTCGCCTTCTGCATTTAAAATATCATTCTTTGTATAAAGTGCAAATACTCCGCCTTCCAGAACACGGTCTGTATTTTTTTCTTTCTTAACTACAGTTACTTTTGCTTTCTGGCGGTTATTCTGCCAGTCCTCATCATAAGTCACAACCGGAGTATTCTGATCACGATAAGTCAGATCAACCTCTCTGATTTCTCCATCCAGAACATATCCATCCGCCGTCTCTTTTTCCTTTACATAATATTTGCCTAAAGGAAGATCTTCTGATCTTGCATATCCAAGAGCATCTGTCGTAATTGTTGCTACCAATTCGTCCTTTTTATAATAATCACTGCTTTCCCCATCTGCAGCCTTGATATCCTCCGCTGCATAAATTTCAAAAGTAACATCTTTCAAAGAACCTGTAACATAGCCAAATGCTGCGTCCATGCCGCCTGCCAGCATATCTTTCCAGGTAACTTCCTTGACAAATTCACCTTTTTTATTGATGATGATTCGTCCAACCGGAACAGCATCCTTCATTTCTACTTTTTGAACATCTGCAGTATCAGAAACTGTAAATTTCACTTCCTCCGCCTGCAGATAACCATATGGTGCAAACTCTTCCCGAAGTGTGTAGGTTTTTCCCACATGGAGTCTTTTTATTACATGAGCTTTTCCTTTTACAGAAGTCCATTTTTCTACTTCTTTTCCGTCTGAATCCAAAACCGTCAGTGTTGCTCCGTCAAGTTCCACACCTGTTGTAATATCTGATTTCGTAAATTCAGTTGTTGTCGGCTCATTCTTAAAAACGGTTTCCAGTTTTACTGTTTTTACTTCCTGTCCCTGATATTTCGCAGTCACCTCAATCTGCTCATCTGAAGATACAAAACCATCTGGTGCTGCCAGTTCTTTTATATAATAAGTTCCAAATGGCAGATCCTGCTCAAAAACAGTTTTTCCATCTTCACCTGTTACCGCTTTTGTAAGCAGTTCGTCTGCTTTTACCAGTACCTTATCCCCTGCTTTTATATCCTCTTTTGCGTAAAGACCAAACTCTGCTCCAGAAAGCCCTTTCTCATTTTCAGCATCTTTTTTCACAACTGACACTTCTACTTTCTGGCGGTCATTTATAAACTCTGCACTCTGTGAGATCACTGGTGTATTCTGGTCTGCATAGACGAAAGAAATCTTCTGTTCTTCTTCATTTAATACAAATCCCTCCGGTGCAGTCTTTTCTACAACTTTGTATTCTCCTAGAGGCAGATTATCAAGCTCTGCTTTTCCGGATTCATCCGTTGTCAGTTCTGCAACTTTTTCACCCTTTGCATATTTCAGGATTCTTTTTCCTGTATCATCTTTCTGGAAATCTGCTGTATAGATATCCTCTGCAGCATATACTTCATATACTGCACCGGAAAGGTTTTGAACTTCATACCTAAAATCATTCTTATAGGTCGAAAGAACCTCTCCTTTTTTCTGTACAGTGAGTTTTCCTTTCACCGAATGGTCCTCATATACCACTTCAATGACCGCATCACCTGAAACCGGATCCGTCTGATACAGGGTATTGGTATCCACCTGTATTTCGACATAATTTTTGTTAATGGTATAACCGTCCGGTGCTGTTACCTCTTCGATTCTATAATGACCAATTTTTAAATTCTGAGGCAGTATCAGATATCCATCTATATCTGTGAAATATGAGGTATGTGTAACAGTTGTCGGGTATGTAGTTACCTGCTCTACATATTTTTCATGATCCATATCATAAATTTTAAACTCTGTTCCCGGAATTAGAACAGATTTTTTAGTCTCATCATCCTGTTTGATAATTTTCAGTTTTGCAGAAAATTCTTTATCCAAAAGAACTCTCCATGTCTGCGGCTCTGTTGGTTTATTCTCTGTAATCCGGACAATAAAATCATCTACAGGTTTGTAATTATGGGGTGTTGTAGTTTCTCTCACCAGATATGTTCCATATGGAATTGCAATGGATTTTACATAGCCTTTCTCATTTGTAAAAATTTCCGTTGCTCCATTTTCACCGATCACAACTGGCTCTGCAGAGGAAAAATCATAATTTCCATCCTCTTTTACCACCAAAGAAGATACCAGATATGCACTAAATCCAGCTCCGGATAGTAATGCAGCATCTGTGTCTCCATTATTGGCAGCTTTAATAAGTTCAAACGGCTGTTTCTTCACCGTTTCCAGTGAGGTACACTCTTTTTCTACAACCGCTGTCAGATCACCTTCATCACTGCATACAAGATCATATTCATGCTCGTCTGCCAGATATCCTACGGATGGGGTAATTTCCTTGATGTAATACTCTCCAAGATAAAGATTCTCTATCCTTGCTTTTCCTTCTTTATCGGTAGTTAGCGTACAAATCTGGCTTCCGGCTTTATAAATAACGCCTGTCTTTCCATCTGGATGGGTAATGTCGTTTCTTGCATAAAGTCCATACACCGCATTTTCCAGGGAAGCATCTCCCTGTGCCTTATTTTCTTTTGTCTCGGCATCTTTTTTATTCAAAGAGATTGCAGCACTGACCCTGTCATTCACAAAAGTATGACTGAAAGAAATTTTTGCCTGTTCATCATTGGTATAACTGAACTGGAAAGAATAAGTATCGTTCTCATTTCTGACATAACCAGCCGGAG
This sequence comes from Ruminococcus sp. AF17-12, assembly GCF_003479245.1. NCBI lineage: Bacteria > Bacillati > Bacillota > Clostridia > Eubacteriales > Oscillospiraceae > Ruminococcus > Ruminococcus sp. AF17-12. The sequence continues at coordinate 136,586 of NZ_QUGY01000006.1, read as the reverse complement.
CCTGGACTTCTTTTACATAATAAGAAAATCCCACTGGAAGATCTGCTTTAAATGCTGCTTTTCCATCAGTACCAGTAATTGCAGTCTCAATCAGAGCATCTTTTTTTACTGCTACTTTTCCATCCACAGTTTTCATATCCTGCGCTGCAAATAGAGCAAAATGCCCTCCGGATAGTGTATTTTCAGTATCTTTGTCTTTCTTTATCACCTGCACCACTGCTTTCTGACGGTCATTTGTAAAGGTAGTCTCTGAGAAAGCCGCTTCTGCAGTCTGCCCTGCATAAAAAATGGTTACTTTCTTTGTTTCTTTTGCATTATAGAAATTTTCCGGTGCCTGTGCTTCTGTTACATTATAGCTTCCAAGTGGAAGATCCTTTACAGTTACAGAACCGTCCTCACCTGTGATCAGATTTTTTGCTACTTCTGCACCCTTTTTGTAAACTGTTTTTCCACCTGCTGTCACAATGTCCTCGGCAGCATATACGTTATAAACAGCCCCTTTCTGACGGCGTTTCTCATACTGGAATAAAGTTCCATTTTCATCAGATACAGCTCCTACGAAAACCTCACCCTCTTTATAAACGGTCAGATTTCCTTTCTGCGCTTTGTCCGTTACAGTCTGTTTGGTCGTACTGCCAACTACTAATTTCACTCCATACGAAGAAGCCTGGACAACATAACCTTCCGGTGCTGTAATCTCTTTTAAGTAAACAGTATCCTGTGTCTTGGTAAGAGTTACTCGTGAAGAACCATTGCTGTCTGTTGGCGGCATCTTAACAATCAGCTTTGTGCAGGCGTTATCACTATATACTCCATACACGGCTCCGGCCAGATTTTTCCCAGTATCTCCATCTTTCTTTGTAATTTCGATAACTGCTTCTTCCGGCCAGTCAACTGTAATCTGCAGATCAGCGGAATCCGTATAGTAGCCAAATCCAATATCCTGTGAACTCTCCAGTTTTAAAAGCATTGCATGGAAATCCAGGGGAAAATTGGAAGTGATCGCATACTTTCCTTTCAGACTGCCCATATTGGCTGTTGTAGCTACAAGATGAAATTTCTCTCCACCTTTTACAGTGACATTTCCAGATGCCGTCTTTCCTGTAGTTTCGTTGACAAGGCTCACACCATTTTCCAGATGAATGGTAATGGTAAATGCTTCATTTGCCTTCCAGGTAAAACTTTCTGTTTCCTTTCCCGTTGCATTAACGGAAAGTCCTGGAAGAAGTTTCATTGCTGTCGGATCAGGCATTTTAGCAAGAGCTGCTTTAATCTCTTTCAGCATATTTTTAGCGGTTGTAGAAAGCGCACCTCCAAATCCGGATTCGCCATCATATAAATAGTCAACCAGGTAATGCTGCATGGCTCTTGTCTCAGAACTACATCCATATTTTTCCATAATGGATTTTACATTATATCCATTGAATGTATGTCCCCATCCTGGACCGCCATATCCATAGAATAAGGCTTTTCTCAAATATTTATCATCTCCGCCTTCATCCAGTTCAACCATATTTTTATATGTTGTCCCACTTGGAGGTGACTGCATGGAGTGCTGCATAAGTTTTTTCATAATAGATGGTTTATCCTTTTTGTTCATCTGTACACCCAAATATTTCTTAAATGCCAGATTCATCATTTCTGTATCCTGTCCTTTAAAGAACACATAGTAGGTCGGTGGCTTGGTCGAACTGTCTTTTTTCAAGGCAAAATCTAAACGGTATTTTTTCGCCACACGTTCAAAAGACTTGATATTTCCATCTGTGATCTCAATATTAGATAAACCAGAACCCTGGCTTTTCAATTCTTTGTATGACTGTTTTCCAACCTTATAAGAATTCTTTCCCTTTTGCTTCTGTCCTGACAGATACTTCCGCAGCATATTTTTTAACACGTCGGCAGTCACTCTTGCAGTTTTAACCGACAATGCGATTGTTTTCTGAGTAACTTCTTCCTGCAATTTGCACGCCTCCTTTCGACTCTGATCAGCAAATTACGGTGGTACTAACAGATGGGGGAGATATATTTTCATTGGAATTTGACTCCTTTCCACTTCCCGACAAATTGTCGAGAAGTCATGGGTTTTAATTTTTCACTGTCTGCTTCAATAAATAAATTGTGCTGAACTGCACATATAACTTTTCTTCTTCCCAATCCATCTGATCCATCAGCAGGCATTGGAATAATACATCTACATCCTGCAATTTATAAATCCTGTTGCACGTTTCTGACAAACCTTTTAATTCCGGAATCTCTTGCATCGCATTTCGTCTGTGCATAAGACATTGCAAGTATAATGCTTCAAGATGTTTCTGGCTGAAAATAAGTGCTGTCGTATCCTGTTCATTGACTGTACATTTACGTTTTTCTAACTCTTCTTGGGAAATGTCCAGAAAACACCGGATATTTTCGACATATACATCACCATCAAATGTTGGATGCTTTTTCTTAATCCATCGTTTTGCCGCTACCTCCATATTCTTTCTGTCTCGATCAGATCTGGCACTACGGAAATTCAGCCTTTTGCCCATTTCTGCATAGATATTACTTTTCACCTGCCGCTCTGCCAAAGCTGCGTATTCTTCATTGCGAAAAAAATAATCTAAAAGTTGGTTCATCTTAGCCTGACTATCTACCAAATGATAACATTCCTCGGAAAACCCCAAACCTGCAAATGCAACTGGCGCACTTCCTTTTTTGATTTCTTTTTCAATTACTCTTAAAATGTCTCTCTGTGATTCCATTTCTCGGTTTCCTCTCTCTTCTTCATTTTTCTGATTCTTTTCACAAATCATCAATAAATTTTCATCTGCTCTTTTCGCTGTCAGTGTCAGTGAATAACAAACAAAGATCAGCAACAGTGATACCAATGCACTTCCAACACCAATCATAAAAACTTTTCCCCCACCAATACATGAAGCAATCCGTCCCATTTAAAAAACGGACTGATTTTTTTCAGCATAGCAATCAAGTCCGCTTCATTTTCTATTTCAATATCCAAAAATTCTATTACACTAATTTCAAGTCCATCCGCAATTTTCTTTAATTGTTCTACTTTCGGCTTTCGTATGCCTATTTCATACTTCCGAATTGTATTCACATTAATTCCTGTTCGTTCTGCAAGCAGCTCCTGCGATAGCCCTCTCTGTTTCCGAAAATAACGAATCTTTTCATTTATCTCCATGTCTTTCATCTGTTGAACTTCTCGACAATTTGTCGGGAAGTTGTTCCCTTTCCCAGTTTTCTTTTCCTTCATATCCATACATAGATATTTCCTCATCCAATAGCCTTGCAACCATAAAGCAACAAGACAGCAAAAACAAAAGCACTATTCCTGCCATAATAATAATTATCAAATCAATCACATCTCATCCTCCTATGTAAGCGGTACAGAAAAAGCAGCCTTGACAGACTGCTTTTTCAATCACCATATTCTATTTTTGTTCTCATGTAAAAAGGCTTCCGAAATTGTGCGAATCCCAAACGCTAATCCATCTATGTAAGCGTCTCTCTGTTCTGTTTGTTTAAGATTTAAAGTATATTCCTTGTAATCCTCAAACATTGCCTGCAGATCCGGACTCATTAGACTTATCATTTCCTTTTCTAATGTTTCACACAGTTCCTTTGTCTCTTCATAACTTTTACTTTGTGTCTCACATTGATTCATTGGATAAATGCTATAATACAATTTTTCCAGTTGCTTTTCGCTCATTTTTGATCACCATTTCTTTCAGTCTTTTTATGATCCATATAATTCCAGAAATGCCGTTTTTTAGCAAAATGCCTGCTACAGCTAATAATCTCCAGGCAAGAACCCCTATTCCAATCAAACTTCCTACCATCAGTTTAAGTACCACCAAACCAAGCATTTCCCCTGTCCCCACATTTCTTGGAACGACCAACAAAAACATTTTCTGGATTCCGAAAGGTATTCCCACAAAAAGCAATAATTTTCTCCAGTCTAATATTTCACCATTCATGCACATAGGGTGAACAATTAAGCAGATAATCATAGCTATTGCACCAGGAATTATCAATTTTGTTATAATTTCTTTTCCTCTCATATGCCACCTCCGTACATATCATGATTTACTTTTGCCTGGTAATAATTGCCTATTGTCGTTATTGAATTCATAAGACAGGTAAGCAAATACGCTTTTATGTTCTTTACTTCCCTGGTATTCTCATGCAGACAGTCAAGTACATACTCTATGTGGCTTTCTTCCAGCAACAATAATCTGCTTTTTACGAACTGATATGGGTATTTCACTCCACTGATCGTAATATTCTCCCGTTCTATGCTGATTGTTTCCACAATTAGTGCCACAATTTCATCCAACTGTTGCTGTTCCCCTAGTCTGCATCGTTGTACAAGACAGTCATATTCAATATTTCTTTTTACAAGTGCAGTATTCATCTGGAATAACCCCATCTCTTCCATCAAATCCATTGACTGCTGTTCGGAAGAATCTGAAAGATTGATAAGATCAGTATTACTTCTGTCAGTATTACTAATATCAGTATAATTATAATTAGTATTATTAGGGTCGGTTTTTCCGACTTCTGTACTTCGGTTTTTCCGAACTCTTGACTTCGATTTTTCCGACTTCCAGACTTCGGTTTTTCCGAACTCTTGACTTCGACTTTCCAGAACTCCAGACTTCGGTTTTTCCGAACTCTTGACTTCGGCTTTTCCGACTTCTTGACTTCTGTTATCATTCTCTGCCGAATCTAATACTTTTTCTTTTCTATATACAAAGCTCTTTACATAAATAATTGTTGGTTTTCCCAATCCTCTCTTTACTCTTTCAATCAAACCAATTCCTTTATCAGTATCTAATTCTGCAAGAATTTTCACACCTTTGTCTTTTCCGCAGTTCATATATTCCATCACTTGTTCCAATGTAAATATGATATAAACTTTCCCCTCATTGTCCACCCAATTATTTCTGATAGACAAAGCCATTCTGTCCAGCATCAGCCCATAAAGAACCTTTGCATCGCTGGACAGATTACGGAAATATTCATCTGTGAATAATACTTTGGGAATACGGTAAAAAGCAAACTGTTCCGATTCATAATCGTGAAAATAACCAAACTCTATTTTTGTGCTTTCGGATTTTGCCATTTTGCTTTCCCTCCTTCCCTCGTTATTGGCTTTTCTTCCAGTTATCAAGCAGTTCATAGATAACCTGTTCAATCTGTTCTCTGTTATATTCCTTTGGGAAATACTTTCGTATTTTCTTTTCAGTTAAAGTAACTTTTCCTGTCTCTGTTTTCTTTTCATTCAGAATAAGCTGTACCGCTAATTCTGTCAGTTTACCTTCACCGCTGTATTGCTTCAGTTTTGTTGCCATTGAACCTGTAACAGAGCTTGCCCCAGACACTATGCAGTCTTTCACCCAAATCTGCTCCGTTTCTGATAAATAGGTTAATGAAACACCTACTGTAAAATTAATCTTTCCTTCATCCAACAATTTCAGCAATTCCGGAATAAGACAGGTCAAGCGTATGTAACGCTGAACGGTTCTTCCACTGTCACCTGCAGCCTGTCCAACCAGATCTGCACTGTCAACAGAAACTGCGTTTTCGTCTTTTATGCCTTGATGTTTTACTGCATCCATCTTCATCTTATAAGCATATGCCTTTTCGCTTGGAAGCAAATTTTCTCTCTGTATATTAGAATCCACCATAACGATTACGGCTTCATCATCGGTATAGTTTCGTATGAGTACTGGCATTTTACTTTTTCCAGCCAGTTCGCAACCACGTTTTCTCCTGTGACCAGCAATCAGTTCATATCCTCCCTCTGCGCGAGGACGTACCAATGCAGGATTTAAGATGCCATAATTCTTGATACTTTCTACTGTTTCAGCCATTTTTTCATCATCATTTACATGAAATGGATGATTTTTAAACGGATATAACTCGTTTAGCGGCACTTCAAAAACCTGATTGAAGCTATTTTGTTCTGCTTCATTGATTCCAAGCAATTCATCATAAGAAGTAAGCTGAATTTCTTTCTTAGGTTTACGCATGATTCAGCACCTCCTGGACAAGTGCCTGATAACTGTACGCACCTTTTCCTTTTGCATCGTAAGAAAAAATACTGACACCTTCTGATGCAGTTTCGGCAAGAGCTTCTGTTCTTGGAATCATTTGATTGAAAATTTTAATCTCTGCTCCATAAGCATCTCGCACTGCCTGCTTGTTTCTCTTTGAGTTGTTATAATGACAACTGTCCATAGTAAACAAAATTCCCTCAATCTGTAAAGCTGGATTGAATCTCTGATGAATTCCTTTCACAACTTTCAGCAATTCCATAAGTCCATCTGCCGCATAATATTGTGGCTGTACCGGAATCAATACACTGTCAGCTGCAGTAAGGGCATTGATTGTCAACATTCCCAATGAGGGCATACAGTCAATTAAAATATAGTCATACTCCTGTTCCAGAAGTTCCAAATACTCCTTTAAAACTTTTTCTCTGTCCTCTACTGTGAACAATGACATATCCATTCCCGAAAGTAGTTTGTTAGATGGAATCACATCTATTCCTTCCGCATGATGTAAAACGGCCTCCTTGGGATCAAACTCTAATCCCATGATAATATTTTCCATCATTGTTTTCAGTGTCACTCTCAAATTCTTTGGAAATCCAAGCCCCATTGTCAAATGCCCCTGTGGATCTGCGTCAACCAGTACAACTTTCTTTCCTTCCTTGGCCAGTCCTACTCCAAGATTGATAGTGGTAGTGGTCTTTGCCACTCCACCTTTCTGATTTGCGATTGCGATTACTCTGCACATAACTTTTCCTCCTAATGTCTGATTCTTTCGACGTCTACATACACACGAAAATATTTGTTTGTTCCCTTATTTGCATAAGGCTCTGATATACTTAAAATTTCAAAGTTACTATTCTTTTCCAATATTTTTCGAAACCATTTCAGTTCATTTGTTGTTCCCTGTAATCTGATTTTCAGCATTTTTGACCTCCAATCATTTTTAGGAGCAATACTCCGGATAACGTATCTTTATTGCCTCCCAAAAGAATTTTGCATACCCACAGCAAAACAGATCTTCTACTGTATAACAGCTGCACTCCGATAACTGCTTTTCCGCATCTTCATAGTCATAGACACTGGGTGTACCGTTGCAGTAGAGATTAAATGCCATGCGTACAACTCTGACACTACCACTTGTCTGCCATCCTTCCTGCAGACATTCTGGCTTCACACTGCCATTTTTAAAATCATAAATTCTGTTAACGTGTTTTCGTGTATCTCTGTCGATTCCAAGACAATATACCAATGCTTTGTGATATACATCTTTCCATCTGCATTTTGGCAGATATTCCAAATAGAACTCCTTATGTTCTTTGTTCATAAAAGTTATTGTGCGAGCATCCTCGCCAGCTGCGCCTATCGCTGTACTTGCCATACTGATCTCCTCCTTATAAAATTGGTTTTTAAGTTTATAATTTGTTTTTTGAAAATTATGGTGATCTGATGAAACCGCTGATAATTTGAGTAACTTCGCTGAAGATTGCAAGCCTTTGCTTTTACTCAGTTTTTCCTTACTCAATACTCAATTTTAGAAGATTCTTGGTGATTTCCAGCGATGCTTGGCGGTATTTAGGACTTTTTTAGAAAAATATAGAAAAAAGCCCCGAAAACCTTATAATCACTGTGAAACGTAGTGTTTATAAGGCTTTCAGGGCCTTTAAATACTTAAATTTAGACTTATTAAAATAATATAATGAAAACTTAAGCTAATGGATTACTTACCCATCTGCTTTGCAACTTCCTCAGCGAAGTTCTCTTCTTTCTTCTCAAGACCATCGCCTGTCTCGTAGCGAACGAAGCCTTTGATCTGGATCTTAGCGCCGTTCTCTTTTGCTACCTGCTCTACGTATTTAGCAACGGACTGTTTTCCGTCCTCTGCTTTTACGTATGTCTGGTCAAGAAGGCAGATCTCTTTGAGCTCTTTCTTGATACGTCCTGTGATCATTCCCTCGATAACCTTAGCCGGTTTCTGGGACTCCTTCGGGTCGTTCTGGATCTGAGCCATAAGGATCTCTTTCTCATGCTCGATATAGTCAGCGCTTACTTCCTTGTCGCTTGTGTACTGCGGTTTCAGAGCTGCGATCTGCATAGCTACGTTCTTAGCCATCTCTTTAACAGCATCGTTAACAACATCTGTCTCAACGTCTACAAGAACGCCGATCTTTCCACCCATATGAGTGTAGGAAGCGATGAATCCGTTCTGCTCCTCAACCTGAGCAAATCTACGGATGTTCATGTTCTCGCCGATTACTGCGATCTGAGCTGCAAGAGCCTCTTTTACAGTCTTGGTTGTATCAAGTGCCCATGCCTCAGCAAGGAAAGCATCGATATCAGCTGCTGTTGTGTTAAGTGCCTGTGCTGCAACATCTGCAACATAGCCCTGGAACTTCTCGTTCTTTGCAACGAAGTCTGTCTCAGCATTAACCTCAACAACGACTGCTTTCTTTCCATCCTCTGTTACCAGAGTTTTGCAAAGACCCTCTGCTGCGATACGGCTTGCTTTCTTCTGTGCTGTAGCAAGACCCTTCTCACGCAGGAACTCAACTGCTTTATCCATATCACCATCTGTAGATGTAAGAGCTTTCTTACAATCCATCATTCCGGCGCCGGTCATCTCTCTTAACTCTTTTACCTGTGCTGCTGTAATAGCCATTGTTCGTTTCCTCCTGAAATATTCTGTTTATACGAATTATTCCTCTGTAGCTGCAAACTCCTCAGACTCAGCCTCGATCTCGCCATCTGCCTCAGCAGTTCCCTGCTTAGCCTCGATAACAGCGTCAGCCATCTTGGAAACGATGAGTTTTACTGCACGGATAGCATCGTCATTTCCCGGGATCACATAGTCAAGCTCTTCCGGATCACAGTTAGTATCGCAGATACCGATAAGCGGGATTCCAAGTGTATGAGCCTCCTGTACGCAGATTCTCTCTTTCTTAGGATCTACGATAAAGATAGCATCCGGGATTCTCTTCATCTCTTTGATTCCGCCAAGGTTCTTCTGAAGCTTAACAAGCTCTTTGCGAAGCTCGATAACTTCTTTCTTAGGAAGTACGTCGAATGTTCCGTCAGCTTCCATTGTCTCGATCTCTTTCAGTCTTGCGATACGGCTCTGGATTGTCTTGAAGTTTGTAAGCATACCACCAAGCCATCTCTCATTTACGAAGAACTCTCCACAACGCTCTGCCTCTGTACGGATAGCATCCTGAGCCTGTTTCTTAGTTCCTACGAAAAGGATGTGTCCACCGTTGGCAACGATATCTGCTACTGCATTGTAAGCATCGTCAACCATTCCTACAGACTGCTGAAGATCAATGATATAGATACCATTTCTCTCTGTGTAGATGTACGGAGCCATTTTAGGGTTCCATCTTCTTGTCTGATGTCCGAAATGAACACCTGCCTCTAAAAGCTGCTTCATTGAAATAACGCTCATGTCTTTTCTCCTTTTTGGTTAAATTCTTCCGCACAGGTCGCCTTCTCTCTGGACCCATCCTCACACCGTAGGGCACCATCCTTATAGAATCGCCGTGCGTGCTTATTTTTGCAACTTCTGAATTATAGCATAGAAAATCCCCTTATGTAAAGGGGATTTTTCCAATTTTTTTCTGTTTTTCAGCGGTTTCCGGCAGACTTCAGAAGCTCCAGCTCTTTTTCGGTGAGCGAACGATATTTTCCTGTCGGAAGATCTGAAGGAAGCGCCAGCGGCCCCATGGATAGTCTTTTCAAATAAGTTACTTTTTTTCCCAGTGCCTCCATCATCCGTTTTACCTGATGGAATTTTCCCTCGTGGATAGTAAGTCGGATCTCAGATTCCCAATTCTTACCGGCTTCTGCAGATTCTGTACCGGACTCCCAGGTAGAAAGGATCTCCAGCCTTGCCGGTCGTGTGAGATCTTTTTCCCCGATATCCACGCCTTCTGCCAGCTTCACAACATCTTCTTCTGTCACTTTCCCAGATACTTTTGCATAGTAGGTCTTGTCCACATGCTTTTTCGGAGAAAGAAGCTCGTGTGCCAGAGGACCGTCATCTGTGATCAGAAGGAAGCCTTCTGTATCTTTATCCAGGCGTCCCACCGGAAAAAGACCCTTTCTTCTGTCTTTCTCTTCAATGTAGTCAAGAACCGTTTTATCTCTGAAGTCCTCCGTTGCGCTGACACAGCCTGCCGGCTTGTTAAAAAGATAGTATACATATTCCGGTGCAGCATGGATCTCCTGCCCGTTCATAACCACCTGATCTTCTTCTGTTACTTTCAGCTCCGGTTTCTTCACAGATTTCCCGTTAACCTGCACCTGACCCTTCTGTATGTATTTTTTTACCTCGCTTCTTGTACCTGCGCCGGCATCTGCCAGAAATTTATCCAGCCGGACTGGTTTTTCCATTAATCATTTACCTCCCATTCTGTTACATGGGCTGCCTTTGCATCTGCTCTGATAAAATCCGGGATCTCACCGGCAAATGTCATATAAAGTCCGGAATCCCCGCCGGTGCTCTCTTGTCCTTCCAGAACCACTTCCATTGTGGCATCTGCATTCCAGATAGTCCATCCGTTTACCAGCTGTGATGGACGGATACATTTTTTCAGGGCTTCCAGCTGTTCCTTTTTATCGTAACGGACTTTATAACCGTTCTCTGTTTCTTCAAGATCCGAAACAGGCTCAATGTCGGAAAAAACCTCATCATCTTCGCCGGCAGCTTCGGAGCTGAAGTAATAAACATCAATATACTCAACAGACAGCTCATCCATAGAAAGAGGATATCCTGTTTCTTCCAAAATTGCAAGTGTTCTCTTATATGACGGATACACCAGAACGGATGTGGACACATTCTCTCCTTCCTGCACAGCCGGTACATTCATTCCCCATTCATCCATGTAGCCTTCTGACGGAATTCCCGTATAATCGAACATCAACATTGCACATGGCTGGTCTTTTACTGTCTGACCGCCGTTTTCCAGAATGTCCTTTCTCAACGCCTCTGCCAGCGCCTGACGCTTCTCTGCATTTTTCTCAAATAAGGTTTGAATATCTCCGTCACAGAAAATACCGGTGACCTCTTTCAGATACTGTTTGTCCAGCTGAAAAAATGAATATCTGTCTTCTTTCCATGTCTGCTCATCATACAGGGCTTCCATAAGATTCTGTGCCTGTGCAGAGGATACAATATAGCCTCTGCATACACTGAATCCCTGTTTATTTATGTAGCGCACATACATGCGCCTTCCTGATTTTTTTCCTTTTTCATTCTGAAGCCTGATATCCTTCAGACTGTTATATAATGCTTTACTTTTCATCACCGGCTGATCCAGCAGACCGGAACTATTGTCTGAGGTGGCAGTATACCGGATCTTATAGATTCCATTTTCTTTTTTTTCCACATTGCAAAGCTGCTCTGTATATGAAAGATTGCTTACATTTATCACAACTCCCTGAAGATTGTCATAAGCCGGAAAATAACTGTCATATCCCAGAAGATCCATTTTCATGGTCAGCGCACAGATTGCCACAACACCTCCAAGGATCATAAGCTGCACTTTTCTGCGGAAAAATCTGCGAAAATCCATTTCATAGATCACTTCCAGAATTCCATGGACTAGGATCGTTCCCAGTATCATTCCGAAGATCCACCATGCTGTTTTGGATGAATCTTCCGGGATCATATAAAAGATCAGACCGATCCCCAGTCCGGATGGTATTGTGATCAGGGCACTTAAGACCGGCTCCATCCAAGTATATACCAGAGCTTTTCCGGTATTCTCTGACCTTCGTCTGCAAAATGCCATCCAGGAAAGTGCTGCCATGATAAACAGCGTGAGGATCAGTATCAGCAACTGCTTTCCAAAGCTTCCGCTGCTGTATCTATCTATAAAGCTTACGATCACCATAAGAGGAGATCCCAGATTCCGCACTGCTGCCAGAATTCCGTAACTGCCCTCGTACCAGGTATCAAAAAATAAATGTCCGCTTAACTGCAGCATCACTGCCAGAACGATACTGTAGGTAAACAGCCCTGCCCATGCAAGTGCTCCCATCAACATGGTACCGGTGCAGGCGATCACCAGCACTGTGGAAAAATACACCAGAAGATACATCAGGAGATGGAGCACCAGCAGGATCAGTGCCTTTTTCATAATGGAAAGGCTGTAATATCCTCTGGCTGCCCCGATGCATACCGCAGCAAATTCCATGATCACATATGGCACCAGATAATAAAGAACAGCCAACAATACTCTGTGCAGAAACAGTGCACTTCGCTTTACCGGAAGGCTGTGATAGAAATCCACTTTTCTCGGGGAATACAGATACCAGAAGCCGCTTACTGCTGCAAAAAATGCGGTTACCGCAGCCACAGCTGCTCCCATTGTGAGAAAGTCTCTGCTCCACAGGCTGGAATACAGATATGAAAGCTGACTCTGAGTATAACTGCGCTCATTCCATTTTCCCATCAGAATAAGTTCCGCTACCGGAAATGCAAGGAGAAATGCGATCATGGCAAATGCCGGGATCCATCTTTGTCCTTTAGAAGAGGATTTCATATACTCACTGGAATAAATTTTTGACTTCATAGCCTGCCACCTCCGTTTCGCTGATAAATATTTCTTCCAGAGTCAGTGGGAGCACTTCGCAGAAAAGAGGATTTTTTGCCTGTATCTTCTCCATGATCTCTCTTCTTGTTCCCCTTGCAGTAATAAGCAGCAGGGAGCCCTGATGCTCTGTTTTCAAAACCTCCAGCTCTTTCTTTAATTCTTCTTCTTTCTTTTTGTCAGTAAGTACACACTGGATCTTATGGATGTGGAATTTCATATCCTCCAGATCTCTGGAAAGGAGAATTCCTCCCTGATGAAGAAGCCCGATGTGATCACAGATATCTTCCAGCTCACGGAGATTATGGGAAGCAATCACCGGCGTAAATTCACGACTCATGATCTCCGATGCAAAAATACTTTTTACTGCCTGGCGCATTACCGGGTCCAGGCCATCAAAGGTTTCATCACAAAACAGATATTTCGTTCCTGTACTGATTCCCAGGATCACCAGAAGCTGTTTCTTCATTCCCTTGGAAAAAGTGCTGATTTTTCGTTTTCCATCCAGATGAAACTGCTTCATCATTGTCTCAAAACGTGCCTGCTGAAATCTCGGATAAATACAACGGTAAAATTCTGCCATGTCCAGAGCATTGTAATTTGCCGGAATATATGCATCGTCCGGGATGTAGAAAAAATGCTCTTTGATCCTTTCATTTTCAAAAACCGGTTCTTCATCCATCAGCACCTCTCCTCTGTCCTGACGGATGATCCCGGCCATGATACGGAGCAGAGTACTTTTTCCCGCACCGTTGGAACCGATCAGTCCAAAAACCTCCCGTTCCCCGATATCCATGGTTACCTTATTTACTGCCTGTATTTTGCCAAAAGCTTTGCTGCAGTTTTTTATCTCAATCATTGTTTCCCTCCTTATAGCATGAGCAGATCACACCGATCATTTCTTTCTCCCCTACTCCCAGAGCCTTTCCCTTTTCTGCGATCTCTTTCAGCTCACTTAAAGTTTCTTCCATACCGATCCGCCTGATCCTGCTGCTGTCTGTGACAAAACTGCCTTTTCCCTTCACCGGACAGATCAGCCCCTGCTGCTCCAGTTCCATATATGCCCGCTGGATGGTATTTGGATTGATTGATAATTCCACGGCCAGCTGCCGCACAGACGGCATCTTGGAAGATGGCTCCAAAGCTCCTGACAGGATCAGCATCCGGAATTTCTCTACGATCTGCTCGTAAATGGGACGTCTGTCCTGATAGTCCAAGAATAACATACGACGCTCCTTTCTCTGTAATCTGCGTATTAAGTGTATTAATTCTTTTAATACACTTATAATAGCACGTGATACAAAGATACGCAAGAAATGGTCTCTTAAATAAATATAAAATCTATATAAATTTACCGGCAGCAAAAGATTCCGGCATATTTTTACAAAAAAAATCTGTAATGGCATCCTTATACTATGATCCCACTACAGATTCTCTGTAAAGCAAATATTTATCTTTCACTCTGCCTGATCCATTAGCAGGCAGATATTCATGATCCACATTGGATCAGACAGCCCGGTAGCCACGTTTTTCTCCCCGGCGCGCAAAATACTGATATCCTCCGATCATCGCTGCCGCAAAAACACCATAGATCATCAGAAGGCTTCCTGCTCCGGCTTTTTCCACCAGAGTCTGGGCGTATTCACTGAAAATAAGTATCCAGGTATTGGCTCCGATGTGCATCAGCACACTGGTCCACTTATTACCTCCCATCTCCAGAAACCACGCAAAAATCCCTCCCAGAACAAACGCATACACAGCCTGCAGGACATTTCCGTGATAAATTCCGAAAAACGCCGCAGAGATCACAGCGGAAAACAGTACAGAAAAGTGATCCCGAAGTCGCAGATAGATCAGCCAGCGAAAGATCATTTCTTCTGCAACAGGCGCTATGATCCCCATCCAGAAGATCATCATAAACAAACTCTTTCCTGAGGTGATCTTCGTCATCGTCTCTCCATAGCTGGATGAGATCCAGTTCTGCAGGATCGCCACCAGCACATTGGCATACTGGGCAAATCCGGCTCCAGCAGCAAGAAGAAGCAGCATTTCAGGAATAGATAGCCTTTGTTCCTCAACGGAAGTCAAACCGCCGATCAGCCTTCCTATACGATCCTTCCGGTAAAAATATACTGCCGGAAACATAACCAGCACTCCGGTAAGTCCGGTGATCACCAGCGTATAACTATAGTACCTTTCCTGTGCGTTGCCGACATGCCCTGCCAGCCAGAGAAGCACGGCGCTTCCGAGGATCTGTCCGATAAGATAATGGATTCCTGCCGGATAAAGCTCCCTCCACACTATTTGAAAAATATTCTGCCTGTGCAGAGGGGTCAGACGAAAAAATTCAGAAGTTCATCTGCGGAAGCTACGATCTGAAGAGGCTGTGCCTTTTCCAGTTCTTCTCTGCTTCCATATCCGTAAGATACAGCCACACACTGGATCCCGCATCGTCTGGCTCCGAGAATGTCATGTTCTCTGTCACCCACCATGATCACCTGGTCACGGTGGTCAGAAAGGCTCATTCTTTCCAGAGCTTCCTCGATCACCTGAGATTTGGTTACTTTCGGTCCATTGAGGTCTGTCCCGGCGATCACCTCAAAATATCGACTCAGATTAAAATGGTCCATGATCTGTGTTACGTAAAAGGTCGGTTTCGCAGACGCCACAGCCAGTCTGTAGCCACGACGTTTCAGTTCTGCCAGAGTGTTTTCTACGCCGGGATAAACGGTGTTCTCATACATTCCTTTTTCTGAATACCGTTCTCTGTAATATTCGATTCCCTTCTGCGCTGTCTCTTTATCAAATCCCGCATATTTCATAAACTGTTCCAGAAGCGGCGGACCCACAAAAACCTTCAATGGCTCCAGCTCCGGTGCCGAAACTCCAAGCTTCTCCAGTGCATACTGTACAGATTTCGTAATCCCCTCTCCGGATTCTGTCAGTGTTCCGTCCAGATCAAAAAAGATTGCCTTATACATAAATTCCTCCTGTTGTATAAAATAATCAGTAAGTATGCCTATTGTATCACTGTTTTTCTGGTAAGTCCATGGTTTCATAGTACAGCTTCCCGGATTTCACAAAACCCATGAGTTCTGCTTTCCAGGGATTTCTGCTTTTTTTCGGTAATTTCGCCAGAAGCTTTTTTCCTTGCCAGTAAAAATCACATTCTTTTCCATTGATCCGAAATGTAAGGATCTGGAACGGAATATCCGGACTGATCTCTATCCGGATCCTGTTACCGTCTGTTTTCATTCGGATCACCGGTTTTTGCTCTTTTTCTTTTTTCCTATCCGACGTTCCTGTTGGTTCTGTCCGATAGTAAGATAATGCCGGATTTTGCTTCTTCTCCCTCTTTGATGCATCTGTCACTGACTTTCGAACTGGTTTTTGAGTCAACGTTACAGATGGACTTGCTGTCACTGTCTGTATGGGGATTGGTTGTTCAGTCAGTATTGGCAGTTTTGTTGGTATCGGCGTTTCCGTCAGTTTTTCCGCAGGTGTATCAGCTATCTCTACTTCTGCCGCAGTATTTCCATTTTCCATAAAGCTTTCTTCCTGAGAACGTACCTCATCTGTCTGAAAATCTAAATTCCATTGTGCAGACTCCTCCTGATCATTCTCTGATTCTGCCCAGGCAGCGGAATACTCCTCAGTATTTCCTTCTTCTCTGTTCCAATTACTATCATCACTTTCTTCTCCTGCATAGCTTTCTTCCCAGTCTTCCGGCAGCTGTCCGGTTCCTTCTCCCACATTCATATCAAATCCGCCGGTATCAAAACTATCCATGCCTGACACATCAAATCCATAGACAGCAATGGAAGGGATCATCCAGCTGCATAAAACCAGCAGAAACAAAACAATAAAACAGGTTTTCCTACTAGTAATTTTCATTTCTTTTGGTTTTTTCTGATCACTTTCTCTTCTTTTTCTCATTGATCTCCTCCCAAAGCTGCAGATTTCTGCTTTCACTGTCATCCAGTAATTCCGCTTTTTCTTTCTCTTTATAATCTTCCCACAGCTTTCTGCTGGCCTCTTTCTGACCGGTCCGAATAAGAAACATTCCATATTCTCCGTAAGCCACAGGATATTCTGCATCATACAGAAGAAGATTTTCATAATATAAAGCCGCTTTTTCCGGTTCACACAAAAGCTCCGCATTCCATGCCAGCAATAGCTCAATACGACGCTGCTGTTCTTTTTCCCCATAATTTCTACTTAACCTCTGGAGTCTCTTTTCCGCTGCCATACAGCACTTTTCCCGATCTTTTGAGTCTTCCGGATACTGTCTGGCTTCGTAATACAAATCTGTTACTTCTGAGATCGCCACAGAAAATTCTTCCGTTTTCAGCAATCCTGCTATCAAGATCAGTGTTCCTATCAGAATCCCTGCAGCTGCCGCTTCCAGAAATCGTTTTCTCCAAGTGATCATCCGATATCTGTTTTCCAGCTTTTGGATTTTCTTCTGAACCACTGACATATCCGAATATCTGTATTTTTCCTGTTTTCTGGTACATCGGAACAGGAGCAAGAAAAAATCCGGATATAAAATCCACTGCCATTTCTTTTTTCCGCAAAGCTTTTCCAGGGTCTTCCCCAGAGCATAAATATCACTTCCCGGTCTTAAGTAGCCCTGATACTGCTCCGGCGCCGCATAGCCTTTCGTTCCTTCACAGATCTGTTTTCTTTTTCCATGATCGAACATGGCACTTCCAAGATCTATCAGATACAGATGCCCGGTTTCAGAAAACATAAGATTATCCGGTTTCAGGTCCCCGTAACAGACCGGTGGCTTCCGACTGTGAAGATATTCCAATACTCTGGCAATCTCCTTTCCCAGGGCAAGGATTTCCCGTAAAGAAAACCGTTTTCCTGAACGGAGAAGTTCTCCCAGCGACTGACCCTTGATATATTCCATGATCAGATAACAGTACTCCCCTGTTTCCACATAATCGATAATCTTCGGTATTGCAGGATATTCCAGATGCTGCATGAGTCTGGCTTCTTTTTTCTTTGCGATCGATATCTCTTTCACTGCACGGCAGATACCAAGTTCCATATCTTTTGCCAGATAAAGGCTTCCACCTCCGCCATGTCCAATTTGTTCTACAATGCAATAACGTTCTTTCAGAACATTTCCGATCAGACAGATCACCTTCCTCTCATTTCTGTCAGACAATATTTATGCTTACATTTCTTATTGATTTGGGATAATCCGGTGAATTCCGGTTTGAAAAAACAGATAACTTATAGTCAGGCAGATATTCGTGATCTGCCCTCGTTTAGGATAAGTCCTATTATAGCACGTCCTGTTCTTTTTGCAAAGAACTTTCTATATAAAAAAGTCCGCCGGATATAGCAGACAAAAATGTCTCTTTATCCGGCGGTCTGTCATTATTCATAGTGTTTGTATCTGCAAAACTATACCTTACATACGATCCGGTGCAGAGAATCCAAGAAGATCGATGCTTGTCTCAAGCACTCTTCTTGTAAGCTGGAGCAGCTGAAGGAAGGATTCCTTCTGTGCCTGATCCTCTTCGCTTAAGATCTTGGTCTCATGGTAAAAGCTGTTAAATGCATTGGATACCTCATAGATATATGCACAGATCTTATGTGGTGCTTTTTCTTCAAAAGCGTTCTCAACCATTGCCGCAAAGCCGGAAAGCTGAAGCATCAGGTTCTTCTCACTGGCATTGACTGCCGGAAGGATCTTACCTGTACTTAAATCTCCTCCCTCCTGTACATAACGGTTCAGGATCGACTTAATACGAACGATAGTATAAAGGATGTACGGACCTGTATTTCCCTCAAAGGATGTAAAGCGGTCAACATCAAAGATGTAATCCTTGGTCGCCTGGTTGGAAAGATCTCCGTATTTGATCGCGGAAAGTCCTACGATCTTGGCAGTATCCTTTGCATCTTTATCTTTTACACTACGATTCTCCACGATCTTGCGATACATTTCCTCATCAATGTCTGCGATCAGGTTCTCCAGACGCATAACACCGCCTTCTCTTGTCTTAAACGGTTTACCGTCTTTTCCATTCATGGTACCGAAACCAAGGAAGGAAAGCTTGGTTTCCGGATTTACAAGACCGGTTTTTCTTGCGCAGCGGAATACCTGGATAAAATGCAGCTCCTGACGCTTGTCAACAACATAAAGGATTTCATCCGGCTGAAAGAGTTTCATACGCTCTACGATAGTAGCAAGGTCTGTGGTCGTATAGAGAGAAGCTCCGTCTGATTTCAGAAGCATACATGGAGGGATCTCCTTGGTATCACTCTCTTCTTTTACATCTACAACAAGAGCACCCTGGTCCTCATAGGCAAATCCTCGCTTCTTCATGTCTTCTACCATATCCGGGATGTACGGCTGTGCATCGGATTCTTTTTTCCAGAGGTCAAAGTCTACGTTCAGATTCGCGTAGTTTCTCTTAAGGTCTGTTACAGATACATTCATGATGTGGTTCCAGAGAGCCATGTATCCGGGTTTACCCTGCTGAAGAAGATGGGTTGCCTCCAGTGCCTCATTACGGTAAGCCTCATCCTCTTTTGACTTCCCACTGGCACATGGATAGATCTCTTCCAGCTCGCTGATAGTAAACGGTGCTTCTGCCGGATATTCACCGGTAAAGCTGTCATCAAAATATACCAGCTCCGGTTTCCGGTGTTTCAGCTCAGTGATGATCAGTCCCATCTGAAGGCCCCAGTCTCCAAGATGTACATCACCGATCACCTTATGTCCTACAAAACGTCCGATACGCTTGATGCTCTCACCGATGATTGCAGAACGGAGATGTCCTACGTGAAGCGGCTTGGCAACGTTTGGTCCGCCATAGTCGATAATGATCGTCTTCGGATTCTTGGCAGTCTCAACAGAAAGCTTCTCATCCTCTGCCATCTTATTCATGTATTCTGCAACAAATTCCGGTTTCACATCCAGGTTGATAAATCCAGGCTTTACAACTTCTGCTCTGGAAAAGATCCGGCTCTCTGACAGCTGTGCTACCACATCATCAGCGATCATAAACGGTGCCTTGTGATATGCTTTGGCTCCTGCCATAGCACCGTTACACTGATACTCACATAAGTCCGGTCTGTTGGAAACAGTAACTTTTCCGTAGGACGGATCATAACCTGCTTTTTCAAATGCTGCGGAAAGTTCTTCCGCCATCTGTTCCATAATCTTCTTCATGTTTCAAACTCCTCATATCTTTGTTTCTGTATTTTATGCTTATAACGTCACTTTTCTTGAACATGCGACTGCAAGGGCACCATAACCGATATGGCAGGCAACACTTAAGGAAAGGGGATCCATATGTATCTCCATTCCTGGAAATACCTCCTGGATCTCTCTTTTAAATTCTTCTGCTTCTTCCAGATTTCCTGTATAAGCAGCCTGAAGACACATCTCACCGTCAGATGCGTATTCCTTAAAACGTGTTTCCCAATCATTCTTCATTGCCTTCAGCATGGCACGTTTGGCCTGCTTCTTGCCACGGACCTTGGCGTAGGCATCCAGCTTCTCTCCCTGGATCTGAAGTACAGGCTTCAGGTTCAGAACCGTTCCGATGGCTGCGGCTGCCGGTGTGATCCTGCCACCTTTTTTCAGATATTTCAGGGTGTCAAGTGTGATATAAATACTGGAATCGAGTTTCTGATCTGTAAGGATCTTCTTGATCTCTGCAGCACTTTTTCCTGCCTCGGCAAGCATCTTAGCATCCATTACAGACTGTCTCTGTGTTACGGAAATCCGCTGATTGTCCACTACCTGAACACGACCATTATAATCAATAGCAAGTCCCATTGCAGTAGAACAGGATGCACTCAGTCCGCTTGACATCGGAATATGAACGATTTCCTCATAATCTCTCAGAAGCTTGTCCCACAGATCACAGAGATCAGCCGGACTTGGCTGAGATGTGGAGATCGGTTCATCCTTCTTAAGCTTCTCATAAAACTCTTCCTGTGTGAGAGTTACACCTTCAAGATACATTTTTTCATTAATATAAAACGGCATCGGTATCACATAAACGCCAAGCTCTTCGGCCTGGGCCTGTGTGATACCGCTGTTGCTGTCTGTTACAATGGCAATTTTGCCCATTCTTTTCTCTCCTCCTGGTCTGTTATCTCACAGTTCAAAGAATTAATGCATCAGCCCCTGATGAACTAATTCTTTGAACTGCTGTAGAAAGCCATGATGTTAGTGTATCATATTTTTTTCTATATCACAATTGGAAATTTTCTGTGACCTTCGCTCACAAAAAACACCTCGCGGAATATTACCAGTGAACAGTAACCGCAAACAGTAACTAAAAAAACAGCTACCATACAAATATTTATGCACAGCAGCTGTCACACTATTTATCAAAAATATCCTTATCTATTTATGATCTGTGTCTTATTTCATTTCTCTTACGATCTTTCGAACCGGAAGAACAAATGTCGGAGATACGGACAACTCATCCAGTCCCATCTCTACAAATCTCTCAGTAAGTGTAGTGTCCGCACCAAGCTCACCACAGATTCCGGCCCAGATACCTTCTTTATGTGCATTATCCACAACCATCTGGATCATACGGAGAACTGCCTCATGATGGGAATCATAAATGTTGTCAAGCTTTGCATTCTGACGGTCAATAGCCAGTGTATACTGGGTCAGATCATTGGTTCCGATACTGAAGAAATCAACCTCTTTTGCAAGAAGATCACTGATCATAACAGCTGCCGGAGTCTCGATCATGATACCCTGCTCCACGTCATCACGGAACGGGATCCCCTGTTCCTTAAGCTCTGCTTTTACTTCTGCTACAATGGCCTTGATCTGCTTCACCTCTGTTACAGAGATGATCATCGGATACATGATGGAAATATTTCCGAACACGCTTGCACGGAAAAGCGCTCTCAGCTGTGTCTTAAATACTTCCGGACGGTCCAGACAGATACGGATCGCACGATATCCCATTGCAGGGTTCTCCTCATGCGCCATATTAAAATAATCGATCTGCTTGTCCGCTCCGATATCCAGAGTACGAATGATAACTTTTTTGCCGGCCATATTCTGAGCTACGGTCTTGTAAACCTGGAACTGCTCTTCCTCTGTAGGATAGTCTTCTTTTTCCAGGTATACGAACTCACTTCGGAAAAGTCCGATGCCTTCCGCATCATTGGCAAGTACATTCGCAACATCACCTGTACTTCCGATGTTGGCATAAAGGTGGAGCTTACGACCGCTCTTGGTAACAGTTTCTTTACCTTTCAGTTCTTTAAGCATTGCACGCTGTGCAAGTTCATCGGCACGCATATCCTCATATTTTTTAAGGGTCTCTGCATCCGGCTCAACGATCAGATTTCCGCTCTTTCCGTCTACGACTGCCATCTTACCGTCCATGGACTCATCGTATTCAATATTGATCAGCGCCGGAATATTCATGGTTCTCGCAAGAATCGCAGTATGTGAGTTAGAAGAACCTTTTCTTGTGACAAAAGCAAGAACCTTGCTCTTATCCATCTGTACAGTCTCACTTGGTGCAAGATCCTCTGCAACTACGATCACCGGCTCGGATGCTTCAAGCTCTCCATCTCCATGGCCGGAAAGCACACGTACCAGACGGTCTGAGATATCCTTTACATCAGCTGCTCTTGCTTTCATATAATCGTCGTCCATCTGTGCGAACATTGATGAGAAGTTATCACCAGTTGTTGCAACCGCATATTCTGCATTTACAGACTCTGTACGGATAATGTTGTGGATGGAATCCAGATAGTCATCATCATCCAGCATCATCTGATGAACCTCAAAGATTGCCGCTCCGGACTCTCCAACTTCCTGAAGAGCCTTGTCATAAAGCTTCTGAAGCTGTGCCACAGCCTGCTCTCTGGCTGCCTCCACACGCTTTACCTCTTCTTCCGGATCCTCCACGTGAACACGTTTAACACTGGCGTCAACTTTCTGGAGGATTGAGATCTTACCGATCGCAATACCGGAAAATACAGATTTACCTTCCAAAACCTTCATGAAATTATCTCCTTCTGTTTTTATATTTGCCCACTTATGATGTATTATATCACACTATCCAAAGATTCTGCCACGATTTTTTTATGATCTCTAAAAAACCTGTAAAAACTCTATTTATACTTTCTTTTTTTGTCATATATACAGCAAAAGTGACAAAATAAAGACCGCAGAGCTTCATAAAACCTGAACAATACTTTCAGATATAAAAATAAGCATCTGCCGCCGGAATCCTTCCGGCAATTGCAGATGCTATATGTATGTATATCTTTTTATTCACTGCGAAGGGCATCAATCGGATTAAGATTAGCTGCCTTTACAGATGGGAGAAGTCCGAAGATCAGACCGATCAGCATGGAAAATACCACAGAACCGATGATAGCCGGAACGCTGATGGCTGTTGGTGCCCCAGACACCTGAGACACCATTTTTGACAGGATGATTCCAAGGACCACACCAATGATTCCTCCGATGCTGGTCAGCACCGAAGCTTCCGTCAGAAACTGTCCCAGGATCACTTTTTTTCTTGCTCCGATAGCTTTTTTCAGTCCGATCTCGCTGGTACGTTCTGTGACAGATACAAGCATGATATTCATAACACCGATACCACCAACAAGCAGGGAGATACTTGCAATCCAGATCAGCTGCTGATTGGTACTTTCGCTGAGCTTCTGGAGATTCTTGACCTTCTCCATAATGTCTTCCGCTTTATATTTAAAGTTCGATTTGTTTTTTTCATTCTGGATCCCTGTATTCAGAATATCCTCTGCTGCTTTTCCTACAGAACTCATATTATCTGTGCTGTCTGCACGGACTGTCACATTTTGCGGCTGATCAAATTTAAATGCAACAGGCCAGGTAGTATCCGGGATCATCACGCTTCCCATGATCGTCTGCGAATATTCCTCATACTCAGAAATCGTATTGATCTTCGGCATGCTGTCCTCACTCTGAGTAATCACACCTACAATGATATACGGTTCTGATCCCACCTCAATGGTTTTCCCTACCGGGCTCTCACTTCCGAAAATATTCTGTGCAGCATTGGAATCCACAAGAGCAACCTTTCGGTAGCTGTCATAATCTTTTTGTACAAATCCCCGCCCGGACTGGACCAGGTATCCCCTCGTTTTCAGATAATTGCTGTCGATCCCGTACACGGTTCCGCCCTGAAAGCTTGTGTTTTTATAATAAACACTGGCAGACTGGCTGCTGTAATAAAATGTAGAACTGATCACATGATCCAAGTCTCCGATCGCCGTTTTCTGGGAATCAGAAATAACCGGCGGTGTGGCCGAGCTTCCGTAAGAACCATAATCCATATCGTATGTACTGTCTCCGTCATAGAGCATAACCTGTACGGTATTGTTTCCGGACCCGATCAGATCTTCCTTGATCTGCTCACTGGTACCTTTGATCGTAGATACAATTGCAATAATAGATGCAATACCAATAATAATACCCAGCATGGTCAGAAAGGATCTCATCTTATGTGACCATATTCCCTGAAAAGCCAGGCGTATATTTTCAAACATGAAATTTCTCCTTCCTGTTATTTATTCATTGTACATATCATCCAAAGTCACTTCTTTTGTCTTGGCTCCCTCCTTCACGGCATCACCATATGGGAAAGCAAGAAGATCATCGGATTTCAGGCCTGAAGTTACAACTGCATAATATCCGCTGTTCACAATGCTTCCCACTGTGATCTGCTGCTTTTTCAGTGTTCCCTTCACGTCTTTGTATACATAGCTGGTTCCATTTTCCGTACGGATAAATGCCTTCATCACAACCATACTGCCTTCGGCAAGTTTATTTGACTTCAGAGATACCGTCACATAATCCTGGTCGGTAAACTGCAATGAACGATCTGTGATCTCTGCATTAAAGGTGTAATACGATACATTGGGATTAGAATCTCCACCATAATAAGCATTTGAAGAATCCACCGGGTAATCGGATACATTCAGTACCTTCGCCTCAAAGCTGCCGGAATTATAACTGGTACACTGAAGAAGTGTTCCCTCCTTCATCTGATCCAGCATCAGTTCGCTGACCGTTCCGGTAACATAAAAACCATCTTTGCTTTTTACTTTCAGAAAAGCATCTCCATTATAAGAACCTGTGACTTCATCTCCGATGTAAGCAACCGTTCCATCCAGTTTGCTTGTTATCAGCTTGTTTTTTATTTTGTTCTCCAGCTTAGTGATTTTCAGATTATTTTCCTCAATATCCAGTTTCAAACTTGCGATCTTGTTTTTCTGGATCTTGATCGCATCCTCTCTTGACATGGTTGTGCCATCAGTACCGTCATCTCCATCACCGCTGTCATCCGGTATCTCATTATCATTTTTGTCATATTTGGAAGCCTCGTCCAGTGTAAATTCTGTTTCCGCATACATATATACCGGATTTTCAAGAAGACTTCCATCGATCAGATAATATCCTGTACAGGAAAGTGTTCTGTCCTGAAAATCAGCAATGGTATCATTCTCATGAAACTCCAGCTGGAACCAGCTGCCGCCTTTCTGGACCACTTTGGTTCCATCCTCACTGTATCCCGCCATTCTGTTAAAGAAGGATCCCATCACCGTAACTTTGCCTTTGGCACTGCTTACAAGAAAAACATAGGGATCTTCTTCCGTACCGGTTCCTGTAAACGGCTGAGAAGTATAATCCAGCTTCTGATAAAATTCCGGTTCACCATCTGTGATCCCCGGAATTTCCGGTTCTGTTATATTGGGATCAGGAAGCTCATTGGGTCCCAGTGTGGGAGTCGGTGTCGGAGATACCGTTGGGGTGTCATCTTCTCCGGAACCCCAGTCCGTAGTCTCTCCGTCTGTAATATCATTGGCAGTAGGATCCTGGTAGGTCGGATCCATGATCAGATCCTCATCGGATGCAGTTGTATCCTCTTCCATATCCGCTGTATCATCTCCGGTCATCTGCTCTGTTTCACTGTCCGTCGTTTCTCCGGACGGCATTTCTTCGGTAACTTTCTCTGCAGAATCTTCAAGATCTCCTTCTGTATCTGTAAGGGCACTGAGAAGTAATGGCCTGGAGGAAACCACTGCAAGATAGCTGCCATCTGCAGTAGCCGCGGAACCGGTAGTTGACTGCATATCCTCGTCTCCGTCACTTCCGGAAGGTGTATCCGTATTTGTCATTTCTCCATCATTTCCTTTATCACCACCTGTAGGATTCAGGTCCGTATCATCAGTACTGTCTGTACTGTCTTCGATGGGACCTCCATTCTGAAGACTTGTCAGACGGTTCTGTGCTTTGGTCAGATCCTGCTCCTGCTTCTGCTGTTTCAGCTTTGCAATATTCAGCTCCATCTCTACAAGTGTCATATCAAAGGAGATCAGATTATCGCCTTTTTTTACATCATCACCCTGGGATACATATATTTTCTCGATGATCATATCTTTATCCATATTTACATTCTGAGAAACATTCGTGGTGATGGTTCCATCCAGTGTTGTCTCCGAATACCAGTCCGTCTGAAGATTGCTGACGCTGGTTACCGGCACCTCTGTTACCTTGGATTCTTTCACATGCATAAGCCCTGTGTAGATTCCTCCGGCTGCCAATGCCGCAACCAGTACACCAACGATCACTCTCTTCACCACTTTCATTCTATCACCTCTTTTCCTGCAGCTCACCGTCACGGATCATAACAACCCGTTTGGCATGTGCCGCAATCTCCGGGTCATGTGTGATCATCAGCACAGAAACTCCCTCATCGTTCAGCTTCTGAAACAGTTCCATAACCTGTGCTCCCGATTTCGTATCCAGTGCCCCTGTAGGCTCATCTGCCAGCAAAAGCTTGGGATTGTTTACGATCGCTCTTGCAATAGCCACTCTCTGCATCTGTCCTCCGGAAAGCTGGTTGGGCTTAAAATCCACCCTGTCGGCAAGGCCTACACGCTCCAGAGCTTTTCGTGCACGTTCCCGGCGCTCCTTTTTGGGAACCCTTGCATAATTCAGCGGCAGTTCCACATTTGTCAGCGCGCTCTGCCTTGGAAGGAGATGAAAGCTCTGAAATACAAATCCGATCGTTTTCAAACGGATATCTGACATCTCATTCTCTGTACATTTGGCAATATCTTCTCCATTCAGGAGAAAAGTTCCCTTGGTAGGTTTGTCCAGGCATCCGATAATATTCATCAGTGTAGTCTTTCCGGAACCGGAAGGTCCCATGATCGCCACATATTCTCCCTCCTCCATGGAAAAATCTACATCTTTTAATACAGGTACTGTCATTTTCCCCTGCTGATAATCCTTATATATTCCTTTTAAATCCAAAATCATTCTGTCGGCGCTCCTTCCATCGGAACAAGGTCATCTCCCGAAGAAATGTCGTCTGTCGCATCCATCATATCACTGTCTACAGCTCCATCTTCGATCATTTCGGGCTCTGAGCCATCACTTTCCGTGTATGCAGAATCATCAGAGCTTTCATCATCCTCAGAATCATCCCACATAGCCGCTGTAGTCTGATCTGCAGTACCTTCTGCGACAGACATACCTTCCTTCAGCTCATCTGTCGGAAATGCGATCTTATCTTTTTCGGTAAGTCCGTCTGCGATCTCATATTCCCCAAGATCTTCATCATACTGTCCTAATATGACATCTCTCTTCTCCAGCTTGTTCTGACCGTTTGCGATCCAGACATATGGGCTGTCTGTATCCGCATCCACGATAAAATAATCGTTCAGCCAGATACCGGACTTTTTCTCATCCTGTCCTTCGTCCGGTTCAATATACACATGCTGCCCCAGCATCAGACCCTCAGATGAATCCAGATTCACATAAAACGGATAGGTACTGGATGATGTCTGATCATCACTGGCACTGGACATTCCGAACATTGCCATATCCGAACTGCTGTTGCTGGTAGAATTATCTAGGTCAACAGAGCCCATGGTGCCCTTCCAGGTTTTTGAAGAATCCACCCTGGAACGAATGATCACAGGAGTTCCCTCTATGATCGAATCACGGTTTATTTCATTTACCGTTCCCTTTACACGATAAGCACCTGTACTCAGGATCGTGATAAATGCATTGCCGGAGCTGTTTCCGGAACTGGAATCTGTGGAATCCGTCGTGCCTTCTGTCAGCGTATCCTCCACGCCCTCAGAATCATCACCGCCCATCTTGGAGGTATCGATCTTCTGAATCACTCCATCGATCTCACTGCGCACCTCGGTATTCTGCGTTGCCTGGGAAAGCTTATCGATCTCTGCCTGTTTGCTTTTCTGATCATATTCATTCTTCTTGAGATTCATTTTCTGTGTTTCGATCTCTATTGTATAGGAAAGCTGATTATCTGCTGTAGCTTTCTTTTTCTCAGCTTCCAGTGTAGTGATCTGATCAGATATACTTAACTGTTCGTTTTTCAGGCGGTCCAAGGCCAGCTGTGCTTCCTGAAGACTTTGCTGGATACTTCCAAGATCATACTGAAAAAGAAGCTGCCCTTTCTTGACTTCCTGACCGGTCTTTACCTGAACTTCTTTTACCTTTCGGCCGCTTTCGATCTTTACCTGAACCGTTTCCTGCGGTTCCACAACACCTGCATATCGGTTTTCCACTCCGGAATCCAT
Organism: Ruminococcus sp. AF17-12; assembly: GCF_003479245.1. NCBI lineage: Bacteria > Bacillati > Bacillota > Clostridia > Eubacteriales > Oscillospiraceae > Ruminococcus > Ruminococcus sp. AF17-12. Next base: position 108,319 of record NZ_QUGY01000006.1, on the reverse strand, counting down.
TTCCGAAAGCTTGCCTATCTTTGTTACATATACAATATCGCTACCTCCTGCGGACCCTGCATGATGTGTATAATAATACCATCCACCGGCTCCGATACCGGCTGCAAGTACAAGGACTCCAAGTGCGATCAAAATACGTTTTTTCATATCTGTCCCCTTTTCTCAGCATCGTACTAAAACTATCTGTTGCTTCAAACATCATAGCAGATTCACTCTAAAAAGAAAAGTCCCTGAAGAAAACGATGCAGATTTCACAGATTTTTCATAAAAAAAAATCCCCTTCGTGGCCAGGAGATTTTTTATGTAATAATGATTATTTAACTGTTACTTTAACTGTCCTTGTTACAGTCTTGTGATTAGCCAGCTTAACAGTAACTTTTACAGTATATTTGCCTTTTTTAGCATTTTTTGCTACTATGATCTTACCTGTTTTACTTACTTTTACAGCTTTGGAGTTGCTGGAAGTCCATGTTGCTTTTGCAGCTTTTGCCTTTGTAAGCTTGATGGTTGTAGCTTTTCCTCTTTTAACTGCAACACTGCTCCTGGAAACTTTTACATTTTTCTGAACAGCAGGGTTGATCGTATATGCTACAGTTTTATAGAAACCTGCATAACGGCCGATACCGTTGATATAAACTATTTTTTTACCGGCGGTTTTCATACTCTGTCCATACTTGTATGTTATAACATAATCTTTACCATTTTTCAGAGTTTTTTTACCAGCTTTTACAGTTAATACCGGATGCTGGGTTTTTCCATTGTAAGTTGTAGTTTTCTTTTTCAGTGACACAGTGTTGAAAGTCTGCTTTGTTGGTGATTTTGCAGCTGCCATTGTCGGAACGGTCATTGTTCCGAACAGAACCATAGCTGAAAGCATAATAACTGCAAGTTTTTTGATAGACTTCATTTTGATTCACCTCTCCCTTAAATTATCACAGGTATACGCCTGTTGTTTTTGATTTATTTATAAACGATCCCGCCACGTCTGATCCTTTATAACGATATAAAAAGATAACAATCATTTCTCTGAGTGCTTCTTATGTTTCGTATCCGGCTCATAACCGTATCCATATCCATAGTTTCCGTATTTTCCATATTTACCATAGCCTCTGGTAGAAACTTCCGCGCGGTTCAGCACTGTGCCAAGAAGCTTACATCCGGACTGTTCGATCTCATATAAAGACTGTTTTATCATTGCCTTCGGTGTTTGACCGGCTCTGACCACCAATATCGCGCCATCACACATGGAAGCGATCAGTGCTCCGTCTGACACGCTTCCAAGGGGAGGTGTATCTACGATCACAAAACGATATTCTCCGGCAAGTCTGTCAAGCAGTTCTCTGAATCTGGCATCCTCAAGAAGAGGGGACGGATTCTCAAGAAGCTGTGTACACGGAACTATGTATGCATTTTCAATATTTGTTTTATAGACTACATCTTCATATTCTGCCATGCCGGAGAGATAATGGTTCAAGCCCTTTGTTTCTGACGCATTTTCCACCTGCATTCTCTGCATCTGAACAGATTTACGCAGATCCACATCCACCATAACAGTAGAAAAACCTGCTTCTGCAAGCATCTTCCAGAGATATGAGGAAACAGTACTTTTACCTTCATTTGGCATGCAGCTTGTAAGAAGGATCTTTTTTGTGTTTTTGCCACAGAATTTAACATTGATCCTGAGACGGTTCATTGCCTCTTCTACTGCATAGGGAAGATCCGGAAACACTACTTTCAGTTTATTCATTTCTCTTTCTCCTTTTTCTGCTGCTATACTCTTCCTCTCCGTCATAGCTTTTCACCTTACTGCTTTCAGGAATCGTAGTCAGCGGCACAAGGCCAAAATATTTTTCCATTTCTTCTGCCGTATGGATCGTATCATCCATCAGATATCTGACGCTCAGGATACCTGCGCAGATGAGAAGCCCCAGAAGTCCTCCTATCACCGTAAACTTGAAATAGCTTGGTGCAGCCTTGTGTTCAGGTAGTTTTGCATGCTGTGCAATATTCGGGGCCTTGGTACTCATTGTATCCGGCAGATAGGAAACAGCTTCCTCTGCCATTGTCTCTGCAAGGTCCATAGATAGCTGAGGATCTGTTGTTGTTGCTGTGATCTGGAGCACACGCGTATCAGACGGATTGTTCAGTGTATACAGCTTCGCAAGATCTTCGTAATCCATATCGAGTTTCAGTTTCTCGATTACACGGTTCAGCACCGGGTAACTGAACATCAGCTCTTCATAATCGGATGTCAGCGAAGTTCCCAGATTCAAATCATTCAGATTGACAACTGAATCATCAGAGGTTGAAACCACATAAAGTTTTGCCGTTGATTCATAGGTTGGCTCAATGAAAAAGAATGCAAATGCATTCAAAGCCAGTGCCCCGGCAAGAAGACAGAGAAGCAAATGGTGCCAGTGATCCATAAGCATATACGCAAGATCCAAAAGATCTATTTCCATCTCGTCATTCATATCTTTCTGATTCATAGCTTTTCTCCTTGTTTTATATTTCCGCAGGTGGCCTGCACCTGGATTTTTCTTTTAATCCTTTTTTTTATAAAACAGCTCCAGGACAACCTGCTGCAGACTGTCCTCATCAGGCGTAAATGTCTGCCAGCCTTCCTCGTCCGAACCGTAAGTTCCACTTATGGAAACTCTGTCATCTTTTTTGTCATCTGACAGAAGAAGTGCCAGACGGCAGAACTTCTTTGCGCCGATATTGGTAGTCATATAGTCCTCAAGTGCATGATATACCTGCAGTGGAAATTTACTGTCCGAATCACATTTGGATCTGAAAGCAGGTTTAAATGCCTCTTCATAATCATTCTGACGCTGCATGCGGTTCTGGTTAGTGCCATCCGCAACATCCATTCTGCCTCTAACATAATTTTCAGCATGCGCTCCCATCAGCTTAACTGTTTCACCTTTTTTTAGAGAAGGATCTCTCTCCGAAAAATCATCCTCGATGGTAACAGTCACACCTCCGACCATATCATTCACTACCTGGATCGCGCTCATGTTGATCATTGCATAGCCATCGATCTTTTGTCCTTTCAGAAGAGTGGACACTGCATCCACCGTGTTTTCAGCCCTCATATTCTGATCAAGCCCCATGGAATGCGCAAGGGACAGCTGGATATCTGTTGTTGCCAGATAGGTTCCGTCATCAGCAAGGCTTCTGACAGGTGTGACAGTATTCCGGTCAACAGAAAGAAGCTTGCATGTGTCTGTACTTCTGTCTCTCACAATAACAACCAGAACATCACACTGGCCGGTACCGTCATATTCAGTTACTTCCTGTACTTTACCAGGATCATCAATTCCGGCTATCAGATATGTTTCCAGATTTCCCTTCGGAACATATATCTGATCTTTATATGTAACTGTTTCCTCTGCCTCAATACTGCTGTTCTGATCTACAGTATGATGATCTGCCATTCCCAGTATAATATTGACAAAAACAGTTCCTGCTGCGAGAACCACCGCTGCGATCGCTATACCTTTGTACAATCTTTTTTTGTCCTGTTTTTTTCTGTATTGGGACATAAATCTCACTCCAGTTTTTTAATACTTTATGTTCAGCAGGATGTATCTTCTTATCAGAAAATCTTCCTTAAAAGTGCTGGTCCGCCTGCAGGATTCATTACTTCACAGATCATCAACACTATCAGAAGCACAAATATCACACAACTAAGCACTACTGCTGTTTTCTTTGACATCCTGTCCCCTCCTATATTTCATTCGTTATAAGCTCTGCTTTGAATCAAGCGGATAAAAAAGTTCCGCAAAAACGGGTTTTATTATAGCACCATAATAATCCGATTTCAACCTGTGTAACATATTTGTAATTATATTGCATTTTTCTTAATTTCTCCTTTTTTGCGATATTTTGACTTTCAGTGCTTTATCTGCTAGAATATTATAATATAACTTTTTTGAAAGGAAAGAACAATATGAAGACAGTGAAACATCTGCTGGCTTTCTTAATGATCATTCTTCTCTCAGTTTTTTTATGTAGCTGCTCCCAGTCGGCCAAAGCTCAGGCGGAGAAGGCGATCAAAAAAGATCTGGATCTTCTTAAAAATCTGGACTCTGAAACAACCATGCAGTACATATCCTATCAGGAACTGTTTCCGGATTCTGATGACAGCACAGAGCTTTCTGCTGATATAAAGGAAGTATTTTCTCTCTTCTTTCAGAATTTCAATTACAAAATCCTGGGTATATCCGTTGATAGTGACGGAAAAAATGCTTCTGCGCAGCTTAAGCTTACTACTCTGGACGCTGAGACTCTTGCCAGTGATTTTGTTTCTGCAAGCCTTCAGGAAGAAATACTGGAAACCGCCTCCGGTAAAGAAAATGATAATGGGAATTCCCTGGAGCAGCGTTATCTGCTCCTGTACAAGCTTCTCAAGAATAACACGTACAGTTCTGTAGAACGTAATACTTCCATCCAACTAAACAATCTTGGATCTTCTTCAGAACCTGACTGGGAGATCACGCACAGCTCCTCTCTCGAAAATGAGCTGGTCGGTGGCCTTATCACCTATCTGTCCGATCCTGATCTTGTGCCGCCTGCCGAAACGCTTACCGTCTATCTGAAAACACTTCAGGAGATGGATGTACAGCAGATGGCTAATTATTTGGGGCTGGATTCCATTCTGAACACTTCAGATTCGGCAAAAAATGCCATTGCTTCTGCCCTTATGGAACAGTTTCACTCCTGTTTTAACTACAAAATATCAAGCACCTCTGTTTCCGGATATCTTGCTGAGGTGGACGCAGAGCTCACCACATTTGACAGTGATTCCATTCTTACACAATACGAAAAAGAATTGAATACTTATCTGGCTTCTGCTGATGCAGTGATCGATGGTTCCCAGAAGCGTTACAACAAATCACATGAACTGCTTCTGGACAGTATCAGAAATAATCAGGCAACCATAACTGCTACTGCTACCTTCCATCTCATAAATGATGGTGCATCCTGGAAGCTTGAGAATGCCGGTACCGAACTTGGCAATGCTATCTTCGGGACACTTACCGCTTCACCGGTTCCTGAAGATTCTGCCGAAGATAACGAATAAAGGATAAAAGCAAGAAAACCCGTGAATATCTGCTTTCTCTGACAGGAAAGCGTGATCTTCACGGGTTATTTATATTCTTCTTTTTTATATTCCGGATATGATCTTTATAAAAAGCAATGCAAGGACTATAAGAATAATAGGCCGTATGATCCGGCTTCCGTTTTTCATCACCATACCTGCGCCGGTATAATGTCCTGCGATTGAGAACACTGACGCTGCAATTCCAAGCATGATCACAATCTTTCCGCTGAGCAGAAACACAACAAGAGCCGCTACATTGGAAGAGAGGTTGGTAACCTTCATGGTACCGGAAGCTTTTGCCACACTCATTTTTCCCAATCCTGTAAACAAAAGCAAGAGAAAAGTTCCTGTTCCTGGTCCATAAAAGCCATCGTAGCATCCTACAGCAAGAGAGCATACGGCACAGAGCAGGATCTGTTTTTTTCTGGCGATCTCACCACCCTTCTCATCCATATTTTTCTTGCGCAGCACATAAAAAGCAACCACCGGAAGAACCGGGATCAGCATATAACGCAGGAGTTTATCACTGGCTATAAGAGCAAGGTGAGCTCCTATGGAAGATCCCAGGAGTGCCATTGGAATACATGGAAGCACCAAGAACCAGTCCACAAATTTATTTTTGCACAAACGGACAGTTGAGATCAATGTTCCTGTTGCTGATGACAGCTTGTTAGTGGCAACAGCATTATGTACAGGAACTCCGGCCAAAAGATAAGCAGGCAGGGAGATCAGTCCTCCCCCGCCTGCTACAGCATCTACAAATCCGGCAAGAAATACAAGTGGACAAACGATCAGAAATGTATATATTGTCGGCTGCATGATCTTTTATTCTTCCTCTTCTTTCTGCGGCTCAAGGTCAAGTCCCAACTCATGAAGCTGCGCCTCACTTACCTGGCTAGGGGACTGAGTCATCAGACAGGATGCATCCTTAACCTTCGGGAATGCAATAACATCACGGATCGTATCTGCCTTTGCCATAAGCATAACAAGTCTGTCAAGGCCATATGCAAGTCCTGCGTGTGGCGGAACTCCATATTTGAAGGCATCCAGAAGGAATCCGAACTGTTCATATGCAGCTTCTTTTGTGAAGCCAAGTGCCTCAAACATTCTTTCCTGAATATCATCCTGATGGATACGCACGCTGCCGCCGCCAATCTCATTTCCGTTAAGAACGATGTCGTATGCTTTTGCGCGAACCTTTCCCGGATCTGTGTCAAGAAGCGGAAGATCCTCCTCCATAAGCATGGTGAACGGATGGTGCATTGCTGTAAAACGATTCTCCTCCTCACTCCACTCAAGAAGCGGGAACTCTGTTACCCATACGAAACGATACTCATTTTTGTCTAAAAGATCCATCTGTTTTGCAAGCTCAAGACGGAGTGCTCCCAGTACATCGTATACCAATTTTGTCTTATCTGCTGCGAAAAGAAGAAGATCTCCCGGCTTACCGTCCATAGCTTTTACAAGAGCATCCATCTCTTCATCTGTCATAAACTTGGCGAAAGAAGACTTTCTGGTTCCGTCCTCTGCAATGGCAATGTATGCAAGACCTTTTGCACCATAACCTTTTACGAACTCAACAAGCTTATCGATCTTCTTTCTCGGCATTGCGCCCTGACCTTCTGCATTGATACCACGAACACTTCCGCCGTTCTCAAGCGCACCTGTGAACACACCAAATCCGCAGTCTTTTACGATATCACTGACATCATGAAGTTCCATACCGAAACGCATATCCGGCTTGTCGGAACCAAAACGATCCATAGCTTCCTGCCAGGTAATTCTCTGGATTGGAAGTTTTACATCGATATCCAGGACTTCTTTGAACAGGAATGCAAGATATCTCTCGTTAACATCGATAACATCGTCTACATCAACAAAGGAAAGCTCCATATCAATCTGTGTGAACTCCGGCTGACGGTCAGCACGAAGGTCCTCATCACGGAAACATCTTGCGATCTGGATATAACGATCAAATCCGGAGCACATCAGAAGCTGCTTGTACAGCTGCGGAGACTGTGGAAGGCCATAGAAGCTTCCCGGATGAACACGTGATGGTACCAGATAGTCTCTGGCTCCCTCAGGAGTACTCTTTCCAAGCATCGGTGTCTCGATCTCAAGAAATCCCTCTTCTGTAAAGAACTGTCTTGTAAGCTGGGCAACCTTGCTCTTCATCATGATATTTCTCTGAAGATCCGGTCTTCTTAAATCAAGATAACGATATTTAAGGCGAATCTCATCTTTTGTCTTGCTATTCTCTTCGATCGGGAATGGAGGAACATCTGCCTCAGCAAGGACACGGAGGGATTTTACACGAAGCTCGATCTCGCCAGTTGCAAGATTCTCGTTTACTGCTCCTCCACGTTTCTCTACGGTACCGGTTACAGCAATAACAAACTCACTACGCAGTTTACCGGCTTTTGTAAAACCTTCCTCGTCAATGCTGCCATTCTCAAAAATCAGCTGCATGATCCCGGAACGGTCACGAAGGTCTACAAATACAAGACCTCCTTTATTTCTGGCTTTTGCCACCCATCCCATTAATGTTACTTCTTTTCCGACCATCTCTGTGGTCACTTCTGCACATCGGCAGGTTCTGTGCAGTCCCTGCATGCTTTCAGCCATCTCTTTATCCTCCTCTGACTATTTTTTCATAGTCATTTTAATTTACTCTGCTATCTCCGTTTTCAGACGGGGCAGTTTCAGTCTCTGTTGAAAAATTCTACATACTCTGTATAACCATCTGCTGCCAGCTGGTCTTTCTGGAATTTTTTGTTCTTTTTCATGATAGAGATATTGATCTGTGTACCTGCACTTCTTTCCTCAGTTGCCTGTTTCAGGATGTTCAGAAGCTTGTCTGCCGGCATGTTCTTCTCGATCAGATATGCTTTCTTGCCATTCTTGGTTGGAATCTCATAGCCTCTCTCAAGAAGCAGCATAACGATTCTCTCAAATCCAATGGAGAAACCACAGGCACAGGTATTATTTCCTGTAAATTTACCGATCATCTCATCGTAACGTCCGCCTCCACCGACGCTTCCGCCGAACTCATCCATGGAAATCTCAAAGATCGGACCTGTGTAATAGGACATTCCACGTACCAGTGTAGGATCAAAGGACATTTTGAAGTCTGCTGTTTTTACAGATTCTACAGTATTGATGATAGTTTCAAGATCCTCTGCAATACCCGCATCCAGAACATCAGAAAGTTTTTCTTTAATATAACGGACACCCTCAACATCGTTGGTGATCTCACGGAAAAGTCCAAGATAAGTGTCAATACTCTCTTTAGCAAAGCCCTCTTTCTCAAGTTCCTCTGCAACTCCCTCGATGCCGATCTTATCCATCTTGTCAAGAATAATAAAGACAGTATCAAAGCTCTCTGTCGGGAATCCGCTGTACTGAGCCATTGCCTTCAGGATTCTTCTGTCATTGATACGGATAGTAAAGTTATGGAAATCCAGTTTTCCAAGAAGTGTTGTTGTTGCAAGTACAAGCTCGATCTCGGCAAGATAGGTCGGCTCACCCAGGATATCGATATCACACTGCATAAACTGACGGAAACGACCTCTCTGCGGACGGTCAGCTCTCCATACATTTCCCATCTGAAGTGCCTTAAACGGAGCCGGAAGCTCGTTTGCATTATTGGAATAATATCTGGAAAGCGGTACGGTCAGATCATAACGAAGTCCGGAATCTGTCAGATCATTCTCTGTTTTTGCAGTATCCAGTTTCAGTTTCTCGCCTCTCTTCATGATCTTGAAGATCAGCTTTTCATTTTCACCGCCCTGCTTGCTGCAGAGATTCTCAATATGTTCTACACAGGGAGTCTCGATCGCGGAAAAACCAAAGGTTCCATACGTCTCTCTGATCATATTCATCACATAGTTACGGATTGCCATTTCTTTCGGTAAAATGTCCTTCATTCCTGTAACCGGTTTCTTTTTTAATGCCATAGTTTCCTCCTTTATGAATCACCCTCTGAAATGCAAGAAACACCTGCATGTCAAAGTTTTTAATCTCATCGATCATCAGTCTTAAAACTTCATCTTTTTCCAGAGCTTTCCGATATGGTCTGTCCATACTCAAAGCCGCATATACATCACATACTCTCAGTATTCTTGCACCCATAGGGATATCCTTTCCGCTTCTGTTGCTGGGATAACCGCTGCCATCAAAATTCTCATGATGATAAAGAATACTTTCCAGAACATAATCGGAATATCCCTGGTCTTTCAGGATCTCATAACCTAATGTGGAGTGCATGCGGACATATTTCAGTTCTTCAATGACCATCGGATTCTGCTCTTGGCCATTAATGTATCCTTCCAGCTTCAGCTTGCCTATATCATGGAGCATTCCGGCAATGGCCAGCTGATAGCATTCTTTCTCACCAAGACCAAGCTCCTTTGCCACATCATAGGCAAGGTTACTGACAACAGTCCCATGTTTCAGCTCTGCGGAAAGATCCATTTCCAGGATCCGGTCCTGCGTAGTTTCACTTATCTTCTGTACGCTTTTCAAGGATCCGTCTCTCCTTTCCGTCTACAGCCATTTTGCAATGCCCTCGCGTTTTCTCTCGATCATTTCATCGATACGTGTGATATAATTGACAACATCCTTCACATTCTCCACACGCTCAATGCGCTGTCCGTGATCAAACACAAGCTTGGAGGAACCACCTGCACCCAGTGCGATGATCGGCTGCTTTTCCTCCATAATCAGTATATTGTAAATCCCTGCTTTGTCAACCTCAGAATACCCGACATTCTCAAAATTTCCCTTCATATTCTTCTGTCTGTACAGATAATAGGGGCCCATTCCCATCTCGTAGGCAGTTTTCATAGTCAGATTCATGATCTCCTGATTGTTTTCAAAGGTCATCTCCTGGTATTTATCACGGAAAATATTCAGTCTTGCCGCACGCTTCACAGCAAGCGAATGTACGGTCAGGCTGTCCGGCCCGAGGTCTTTTACCTCATCCAGTGTATGCTGCACTTTTGTGATATCTTCGCCGGGAAGACCCACGATCAGATCCATATTGATATTGTCGAATCCGGCTTTTCTTGCCAGATGAAACGCATTCTTTGTCTGTTCTACTGTATGACGTCTACCAATGATATCCAGGGTTTCCTGATTCATGGTCTGTGGATTTACGGAAATCCTGGTAACCGGAAACTCCCGGATCGCCTGAAGCTTTTCCAAGGTTATACTGTCCGGTCTTCCTGCCTCAACCGTAAATTCTTCCAGCTCCTCACAGGGAAAATATTCTGTGATCGCGCCAAGAAGTCTCCGAAGCTGATCCGGCTCCAGCGTGGTAGGTGTTCCTCCGCCGATATAGACCGTATCCAGCTTCCGGTTTTTCATCATCCCGGAAACAGCCCGGATTTCCTTTACCAAAGCGTCCAGATACGCCTCCACATATTTACGCCATCTCTCCAGCGGATAGGAACTGAATGAACAGTACAGACAGATACTCGGACAGAAAGGAATGCCAACATAAAGGCTGTAACCGTTTTCATAATCAATGTTTTTCAGGATATCTCTCTCACGATTTGCGATGGTAACCGCAAGAGCTGTTTTCTCCGGACTTACCAGATACTGATCTCTCATATATCTGGCGATCTCCGTATTTTTCATTCCGGACTCCAGCATTCCCATAGCCATTTTCACAGGACGGATGCCTGTAAGATTCCCCCATGGAAGTTTCTTGCCTGTAGCTTTGGAAAGCATCTGATACAGGGCGTATTTGATCGCGTCTTTATTTTTCCTGCGGATATCATGGGCATCATTGCAAGAAATAAGGGCATCCGAAGCTTCTCCACTGGATTGCCCTTCTATCACAGCCCCATGAGCTGTTTTTTTCTCTATTCCGTTGTTGTAACTGATGGTATACCCTTCTTCATCACGTGAAACCCGGAAGCGGATATCATAATCCGCATCATCCTCTTCATAAAGAGAAATGATCTCATTCCCGGGATAAAACGCTTTGATCAGCTCATACACATCATGCTCAAAATCTCTGTTCTGAAACAAAATTCCAATCTTATACAAATGGATTATACCTCTTTTCGTAACCAATTGTTGTGGATGCGTCATGCCCCGGAAATACTTCTGTATCCTCCGGCAAAGTATCCACAAGCTTGTGAAGGCTTCTTACGATCTCAGCAGAACTTCCGCCAGGAAAATCGGTTCTTCCCACAGAGCCGCAAAACAATGTATCTCCGCTGAAAAGCACACCCTCTTCTTTGATATAATAGCAGCAACTTCCTTTGGTATGTCCCGGTGTGTGGAACATCTGGATGGAAAATCCGGCCGCTTCGAAGATCTGCCCGTCATCCAGAAGGACATCCGGCTTAATTGAACAGGCACTTCCATAAACAGCAGTCATATTTATCGTGGGCTCTGCCAGCATTGCTTCTTCCTGCCTGCATGCATAAACCGGAATCTGATATTTTTCCTTCACTTTCTTTACAGCCATGATGTGATCAAAATGACCATGTGTCAGAAGGATTCCCACCGGTTTTCCCTGCATAAGAGATACTTTCTGAAAAACTTTTTCTGCATAGTCTCCCGGATCTACGATCAGCAGTTCTCCGGTCTCTTTATTTTTCAAAAAATAGCAGTTGGTAAACACCTGGCCCAGCACACACTGCTGCATTTCAAGTTTACTCATAAAAATTCCTCCGTTTATCGGGTCAGCCCGTTGTTCGCTCTACATCAAGAACACTTTCAACCTGACGGATCTTTTCGATCAGAGAATTCAGTTCCTGTTTGCTGCATACATTAAAGGACATGGAAATCGTGGCGCGTTCCTGCTTGTTGGTACGGCTGTTAATGGAACGAAGATCGATCTTCCTCTCTGTAAAGATCTTGGAGATATCCACCAGAAGTCCGGTACGATTATTTGCGTAAACCTGGATCTCAGCTTCGTATTTCTCGGAATCCGCTCTGTCCGGCATCTGCCACTCTGCTTCAATGAAACGTTTCCTGTCAATCTCAGGCATGTTGAGCACATTCACACAATCTGTACGATGGATGGTGATTCCCCTTCCTCTTGTTACAAAGCCCACAATCTCATCTCCCGGAATCGGACTGCAGCATTTAGAAAATCGAACTGCCACATCATGGACACCTTTTACTACAATACCACTCTTACTCTTGGCAATATGAAGCTTCTCCTGTGATTCGGAAGCTGCCTCCAGAACCTGTTCATCTGTAAGATTCTTCTTATGCTCCCGCTCATAGGCTTCTACCAGCTTGTTAAACACCTGACCTTCTTTCAGGCCGCCATGTCCGATAGCTGCCAGTACAGAATCCCAGTCTCGGAAACCATATTTATGCATTACCGATTCCATATACTGTGGCTTGGTATATATGCCTAGTTTAAAGCCCTTGGTCTTGGCATACTGATTCAGCATGTCCTTACCCTTCAGAATATTATCTTCCTTCAGTTCCTTCTTAAACCACTGGTTGATCTTATTCTTAGCCTGTGTACTCTTTACGATCTTCAGCCAGTCACGGCTGGGGCCCTGAGAATTCTGGGAAGTTATGATCTCAATACGGTCGCCGTTTTTGATCTTATATTCAATAGGAACCAGTTTACCATTGACTCTGGCACCTACCATCTTATTTCCTACTGCACTGTGCACGCTGTATGCAAAATCGATTGGTGTGGAACCATTGGGGAGAGTTTTGACATCACCCTGAGGCGTGAAACAGTAAACACTGTCTGCAAAAAGATCCAGGTCGTTTTTCAGAAGGCTCATGAACTCCCGGTTATCGGACATGTCTCGCTGCCACTCCAGGATCTGACGCAGCCAGTTCAGCTTCTCCTCCTCGCTCTTGCCAGGTTTCTTGCCATCGGAAGTTTCCTTATATTTCCAGTGGGCTGCAATACCATATTCTGCGGTTTTATGCATTTCGAATGTACGGATCTGGATCTCGAAAGGCTGTCCGTTGGGGCCAATCAGTGTTGTATGCAGAGACTGATACATGTTGGCTTTCGGCATTGCGATATAATCTTTAAATCTACCCGGGATCGGCTTGTACATCTCATGGATAACACCAAGTGCTGCATAACAGTCTTTTACGGTGTCCACAATGATACGCACGGCAAACAGATCATAGATCTGGTCAATGGTCTTGTCCTGGTTGACCATTTTCTTATAAATACTGAAGAAATGTTTCACACGGCCATCCACCTGCGCCTTGATGTTGGCATCTTCCATGTGCTGCTTTACCTGCTTCACAATAGAATTGACAAACGCTTCACGGGCACTTTTACGAAGGGCTACTTTTTCTACAAGGTCATAATAAACATCTGGTTTCAGATATTTAAGTGAAAGATCATCCAGCTCTACCTTGATCTTGGAAATACCAAGACGCATGGCAATGGGAGCATAAATATCCATGGTCTCTCTTGCCTTCTCCTGCTGTTTCTCCGGTCTCATATACTGCAAGGTACGCATATTATGAAGACGGTCTGCAAGTTTGATCAGAATAACGCGGATATCTTTGGCCATTGCAAGGAACATCTTCCTTAAGTTCTCAGCCTGGACCTCTACCTTATCCTTGGAATAGGACAGCTGTCCCAGCTTGGTAACACCATCTACCAGAAGTGCTACCTCAGAACCGAATTCCTTTTCCACTTCTTCATACGTCATCCAGGTATCTTCTACTGCATCATGAAGAAGACCTGCCACAATGGTCTCCTTATCCAGCTCAAGATCCGCAAGGATGATCGCTACACAGAGAGGATGAATGATATAGGGCTCACCGGATTTACGTTTCTGATCCTTGTGTGCCTCACTAGCCACTTTATAGGCCTTTTCGATCATGGAGATATCTGTAGACGGATGATATTTTTTCACGCTTTTTATCAGCTCCTGATAAAGGACCTCAGGGCTTGTAAAATCATGCATGGATTTTACCGCCGCATCTGCCTTCCGGACAGATTCCATTTTTTCTTTTTCTTCTTCCTTCTGTATTTCAATGTTCTGTTTTTCCGTATTTTTTGTCTCTGCCATTAAATCCCACCTGCCTGTGCACAATTTCATACTGCCGTATGACTACAACAGTTCACATCCCCTTCCACCGACAAAAATTACTTTCCGTCGTAGCAGATCACAGATGCTACATCATAGCCTTTCAGACGCTCACGTCCTTTCAGGCCTGCAAGCTCCATGAGGAAAACAACTTTCACAACGATGCCGCCAAGCTCTTCCACAAGCTTAATAGCTGCTTCCACGCTTCCGCCTGTAGCGATCAGGTCATCTACGATTACAACCTTCTGTCCTGGCTTGATAGAATCCTTATGCATCTCGATCGTTGCACTTCCATATTCCAGATCGTAAGTTCTGGAAATGGTCTCACATGGAAGTTTTCCTGCTTTGCGGACCAGAACAAAGGGTTTGTGAAGATTATATGCGATCGGCATACCAAAGATAAATCCTCTGGATTCAAGACCTGTGATCACATCGAACTCCTCACCCTCCAGACAATCCTGCATAGAATCAATGGCAAGCTGTAATCCATCCGCATCCTGAAGGACGCTGGTAACGTCACGGAAAATAATCCCTGGCTCTGGAAAGTCCGGGATACTTCTTACATATTCTTCTATTTTTTTCATAATAACCTCCAATGGTTTAATTTGTCAATCAGATGTTAGATAGTATAGCACTTTTTCTGTAGGGAATCAATGTGCAACCCGACAGAACTCGCGGAATTACGACAGGCCCTGGACTGCATATTGCCCAGTACAGAGCCTTCTTTCCTGTTTTACAGTCAATTACTCGCTGTCAGGATCTGCATTTTAGTGATAACTTCTCCTGTTATTCTGTAATATAATTTCGGATTACGATCTGTAAGGTCTCTCTTCCCTGATAACGGTTGATCTCAGGATAATATGTGACCGCAATACTTCCACAGTTTTTTATTCTATCAACAAATTCATCTGCTTCTCCAAAATATACTGCTTCCACTACACAGCCGGTACTGTCTGACAGCTGAAGCTTTGCCACATTCCTATTTTTGCCAAGAATACGGCTGCTTAAAACCCGAAGTCCCTTCTGTGCAAAAATCGGTTTGGTATTTCCCTTTCCAAAAGGCTCCAGCAGGGATATCTCTTCCACAAGTTCCTTATTTATATAGGAAACCGGCATTGGCACATCGATCAGGATCTTTGGAGCCAGATCCTTTTCTGTCAGAGTACAGTTTTCGTTTAACCGTCTGCGGAACTCTTCCACATTTTCTTCTTTAATAGATAATCCTGCCGCCATAGGATGACCGCCATACTGTTCCATCAGATCTCCGCATTTTACCAGTTCCTCAAACATGGAATAGCTTTCTATGGAACGTCCGCTGCCTTTCACCATTGTTTCACCTTTTGTCAGAACAAAGACCGGTTTATTGTACTTTTCTCGGATACGTCCCGCAATAATTCCGGCCAGACTTTCGTGACAGTCCGGTAAATAGATCACAAGAACCCTGTCCTGTCCGATTTCTGTCTCTTCCACAATACGGATCGCTGCTTCCTTTCCCTCTTCCGTGAGAGCTTTTCTGCTTTGATTCAACGCAGTCAAATCGCCAGCAAGTTTTGCTGCTTCATCTTCCGTCTCCGCACAGAGCAGTTTCAGGGAACGTGCAGCGGTATCCAGTCTTCCACTGGCATTGATACATGGTCCCAGCACAAACCCTACATGATAGGCAGTGATCGGCCCATCCTCCAGGCCATTGGCACGGATCAGTTCACGGAGACCTTTGTTAGAAGTGTGGGAAAGTCGTTTCAGGCCTTCCTTTACAAGGATGCGGTTTTCACCCTGAAGATCCATCACGTCTCCCACCGTGGCAATGGCTCCTAATTCCAGAAAATCTTCCAGCTCTTTTTCCGGAATCCCGCATGCCTCATAGAGAGCTGTCACCAGCTTCAACGCAACAACTGCTCCGCACAATCTTTTCTCCGGATAATTACAGTCCGGCTGTTTTGGATTTACAATGGCATCAGCCGGCGGAAGGATCAGTTCTCTTCCATCTTCCGTTTCTTTATAGGGAATTTCATGATGATCGGTTATTATCACCGTCATTCCCTTCTCTTTAGCCATAGTGATTTCATTGTACGCCGCAATTCCATTATCACAGGTAACAATTACGTCAATCCCATCATTCACTGCTCTTTCGATCAGGTGCTCATGGATTCCATATCCGTCCGCCACACGGTCCGGAATATATGTATCTGCCAGAGCTCCTGCACG
Source organism: Ruminococcus sp. AF17-12 (assembly GCF_003479245.1). Classification (NCBI taxonomy): domain Bacteria; kingdom Bacillati; phylum Bacillota; class Clostridia; order Eubacteriales; family Oscillospiraceae; genus Ruminococcus; species Ruminococcus sp. AF17-12. Next base: position 91,957 of record NZ_QUGY01000006.1, on the reverse strand, counting down.
CTTCAGTCCTTTGATCAGAATGAAGGTCGATATTACCCCATCAATGTCATAATCGCCTATAATACGGATGCGTTTTTTTTCCTTTATTTTATTCCGCAGGATCTCCACTGCCTTATCCACATCTTTCATCAAATGTGGAGAAGCCAGTTCGTCCACCTTTCCATAAAGATATCTGCGAATTTCATCCCTGTCCTGTACATCCCGGTTTCGGATCAGTCTGGCGATCACCGGATCAATTCCGAACTCTTTTCCAATTGCAGCAAAATCCGCCCGTTTTGCAGCAACAACCCATCGTTCCATGTTGTTTCCTCCTTGATGCTTTGCCGTTTTCTTTCTTCAAAGCAACACAATAACCGTATTGTAACTCATACTCCTGCATAGCTGCAAGTTTTTTATGCCACACAAAAAAACGTTCCGCCAGGAAATATTCTTTCCCGGTACGGAACGTTTCTGTTATTCAGCAATTTTATTCAGATTTCTCCTCATCATTCTGCTGCTTTGCTGCCTCCTGCGCTGCAAGGCGCTCGGCAACTCTTTTACGGTTTTTCTTCTTCGGCTGCTGAGCTGTCTGCTGTCCGGATGGCTGTTTTACCTTTTTCTCAGATTTCTCGGAAGAAATCTTTGCGGAAGCTGCTACAGCTGCCGGTGCTGCAACACGATTTTTTCTGAATGTTTTCATGGTGTACCACAGAGCACCAGTGATGCATACAGAAGAATATGCTCCACCGACGATACCTACCATCAGCGGTGCTGCAAATTCTTTAATTGAGGAAACACCCATTACATAAAGAATTGCAACCATTACAAATGTTGTCAGGGATGTGTAAATGCTTCGTGTCAGAGTTTCTGTAACACTGGTATTTACGATCTCTTTCAGTTTCTCATCCTCAACTTTCTTTCTGCCTCTCATATTCTCACGGATACGGTCGAAAATGACAATGGTAGCATTGATGGAATAACCTACGATTGTCAGCATACACGCAATAAATGTATTTCCCACAGATGTTCTGGAAATAACATAAAACGCAAGTACGACCAAAACATCATGAAGAAGTGCAAGTACTGCACTGCTTGCAAAGCGGATATCCTTGAAGCGGAACCAGATGTAAAGAAGCATGAAGATCGCAGCTACGATAACCGCTACGATAGCGTCTCTTCTCATCTCATTGCTGACAGTAGCGGAAATATTCTCCGATGTGATCAGACTTGTATCTACATCAAAATTTTCCTCCAATGCCTTATTCAGTGCTTCTCGTTCCTTGAGATCCAGAGAACGTGTTTTGATCACTACCTGATTGGTTCCCTGCACCTTGGTCGGCTGTACATTCTTATCACCTGTCACTGCCTCAACAACCGGTGTTACCTTGGAATCGATCTCCTTGATATCCATCTCTTTATTGAAGGTTACATTGGTAGAAGTACCGCCGGAAAACTCCAGACTGTAATTCATGGCTTTGTCACCGATCACATTACTGTGGACCAGCATTCCTACAGGTCCGCAAAGGATCAGGATAATGGAAACAACAAAGAAGATTTTTCTCTTTCCAACGAAATCCACAACCTTACGTTCCTTGGCAATGCCATAGAATTTCGGGTCACGAACACCAATTGCGTATACCGCATTAATAACAAGCCTGGATATAACCAGTGCTGTAAACATGGAGATCACGATACCCATTGCCAGCGTGTAGGCAAATCCCTTAACAGAACCGGAACCAAGCCACATCAGCACACAAGCCGCGATCAGTGTTGTGATGTTTCCATCAAAAATAGCGGAAAATGCTTTGCTGAATCCACTTTTGATCGCTGCATGGACAGAAAGGCCTGCCGCGATCTCCTCACGGATTCTGGCGTAGATGATAACATTAGCATCCACTGCCATACCAATGCCCAGGATGATACCTGCAATACCCGGAAGCGTAAGGGTGATATCAAAGGCATTCAGTGTGATCAGCATTAAGGTTGTATAAAGAACCAGTGCAACAGATGCAACCAGACCTGGGATACGGTATGCGATGATCATGATCAGCATAACGATCACAAGACCGATCGCTCCGGCTTTTACACTTGTTGCGATGGCTTCTTCACCAAGCTGTGCAGCAACTACGCTGGAACGAAGCTCGGTAAGCTCAAGACTTAAGGAACCGATTCTTATGTAAGAAGCAAGATTCTGTGCCTCTTCTGTACTTGCCATTCCGGTGATCTGAGCTTTTCCGCCGGAAATCTCCTCATTTACATTCGGAGCGCTTAAAACCTGATCGTCATATACGATTGCGATCTGCTTTCCAACATTTGCCTTGGTAGCTTCCGCAAATTTGGTTTTTCCATTTTTTGTAAGAGTCAGACTGACTGCATATTTCTGGGAGCTTGTGGATGAATCCTGATAAGCACCTCCCTCAGCGTCTGCAACGTCTGTACCTTCCAGTACAACAGATCCGGCTTTCTGGATATCCTCAATACTTCTTGCAAGAACGTATCCACTCTCACTGTTTCCTGTTGTAAAATTCTGGTTTCCGTCTGCATCTGTCTGATCGATAAAATACAGAGAACCTGGCTTTCCAAGTTCTTCCAGGATCGCATTTGCATCTGATACTCCTGGAATCTCAATGGTGATACGGTTGGAGCCTTCCTGATATGCCTGTGCCTCAGTACTGTACTGAGAAACACGCTGCTGCATCTTGTAAACAGTATCGGACATGTCTTCCTTGCTCGGATTGCTGTCCTTAGCCTGGTATGTGATGCTGACACCGCCGGCAAGATCAAGTCCGGTGTTGATATTCTTAGCCGAACCTGTTCCTGTAGGACCAATGCCTACCGCAGCCACATAGCAGAAGAATACTGTGACAATTGCTGTCAGAAGCAGCACTGCAATTCCTCTACTTTTCTTCATTTTCTTTTTCCTCTCTTATTCCGCCAAAGCGGCTTTTATCATGATAGCGCACTCCACACGCTTCCTCTGGAGTTCGCATCCGATCTTATAATTCCCCCGGATATCTCCGCCAAAATGGTAACCATTTGCCGCACAGCCGCCGCTGCAGTAGAATCTGGCAAAACAGTCTTTACAGTCCGGTTTCGTATAGACGTTACATCTTCCAAAGTCTTTTACGATTTCAGGCTTTGTGATTCCCTCGTCTACATTACCCATAAGGTACTGTTCCTCACCCACAAACTGGTGACATGGATAAAAATCTCCCCACGGAGTAACAGCCAGGTACTCGGTTCCTGAGCCGCATCCGGAAAGTCGTTTGTATACACACGGACCACCGGTAAGGTCTATCATAAAGTGGAAGAAGTTGAATCCTTTTCCCTCTTTTTCTCTTTTGATCATTTCTTTTGCAAGAATATCATACTGTTCCAGGATCTGTGGGATATCCTCCTCACGGATCGCATATTCTTCTGTATCTGCTGCCACGACCGGCTCAACAGAAATCTGCTTGAAGCCAAGATCTGCCAGATGCAGAACATCCTGAGAGAAATCAAGATTATGATGAGTAAAAGTTCCTCTTACATAATACTTGTCCTGATTTCTGGATTCCGCAAATTTCTCAAATTTCGGCATGATCAGATCATAGCTTCCTGCACCCTTACGGAACGGGCGCATGTAGTCATGAACTTCTTTTCTACCGTCCACACTTAAGACAACATTTCCCATTTCCTTATTGCAGAATTCCATCACCTCATCATTTAAAAGAACGCCGTTGGTTGTCAGTGTGAAGCGGAATTTTTTATTATGAAGTTTCTCCTGTTCTCTTCCGTATTTCACAAGATCCTTTACAACCTGCCAGTTCATAAGAGGCTCGCCGCCAAAGAAATCCACTTCCAGATTCTTTCTGGAGCCGGAATTAGCGATCAGGAAATCCAACGCTTTTTTTCCTACCTCAAAAGACATCAGCGCACGTCTTCCGTGATACTCTCCTTCTTCTGCAAAACAATATCTGCATGCCAGATTACAGTCATGAGCAATATGAAGGCAAAGAGCCTTTACAACGGTCTGGCGGTTTTTGGTAAATTCATCAATGATATTCTCATAAATATCTTTTGTAAAAAGCATTCCCTGTTCCTGAAGCTTCTTACATTCAGTTACAGAGGTTTCCACATCCTCTTTCTTAAAACGGTCGCCAAGCTTCTCAGCAATGGCAGCCGCTTCCATGCCTTCTTCAAGATACGGCAGCACCTCATAGGTTACTTCATCTACTAGGTGGATACAGCCGCTGTTGATATCCAGCACAATATTATATCCATTACTTTGATAACGGTGAATCAGACTCATCTTCCCGCAATCCTTTCTAAAATTCTTTTATAACCCGACAAAACGCGCCCTCCGGCGCGTTTTGCTGGATACCTGTTACTTTCAGATAAAACAAGTGAAGCAGCGGATCTCCCGCTGCTTTCCACTCATTCAACGGCTGCTTCTTATTTATGCTCGCAGCTCTGGTTTCCTACTGTACAGGAAGTCTTGCAAGCAGACTGACAGGATGTCTGACATTCGCCACATCCACCCTTCTTAACCGTGTTCTGAAGGTTCTTTGTATTTAATGTCTTGATATGTTCCATGATATATCCTCCTTTATGTATTCTATTCTTCGCCTAGTATAGCATAAAATCATCGATTTTCAAAGCATTTTTTTGTAAGCTTTTACGACAGCATCCCACCAATGGCTCCGCCACCAAGACACATGAAAAAAGTAGTCAACGCATGGGCAAAGGTCATATCCCATTTCCCCTGTGCCAGAAAAGATACCAGAAGCAGCAGAACATAATAGGAAAGCCCGGTAACGATCCCCCATATATATCGGTCTTTCCGTATGATCTTTCCCGCCATAAAACCTCCGACCAGGCAGGATACTACATAAATAATAATGATCCCCACCGCCGCCGTCCCTCCTCCAAATTCAAACTGAAAGAGCAGAAACGCCAGTATCAGAAGAAAAAGTCCTGTCACTCCATAGGCTAGCAGCAATGATCGTAATATTGCTTTTCCCTTCATAAAAAAGCCCTCCCACAGTCATTATATGGGAGAGCTTTTTCTCTTATTCATTACTTCTTTCTTTTCTTAAAAAACACTGCTACACCAGCTACAACTGCCGCTGCCACAAACAAGATCACAAACGGAAGGATCTGAGTGTTATCTCCGGTATTTACCTGTTTCTTGGATGTTGTTGCAGAAGACTGTTCTTCAGCCTCATTCTCCGCCGTATCACTGTTCTGAGAAGAAGACTGTTCCTGATCTGTGCTATCTGAAGTCAGATTCTGAGATGTCTCTGCCGTATTGGTGTCTGTACTGTCTGTTTCTGCAGAATCTGCAGTACCTGAAGATGCAGTATCCGAAGATGAAGCATCAGCTGCAGGTGTAACCGTTGCACCGGTATTGCTTTCAGCATCTGGCCCTACCAGAGATTTACTTCCAGCGATGCCAAATGGGCTGAATGAATGTGTACTGAAAGTCATTGTATCACCATCCATGCTTGGAATGATGGTCTCCATTGCGCCATTATCAAGAAGGTGTTCAATCGAATATGTATAGCCTGCCTTTACAGGTACAGTCACACTGATATACTCCCCATCCGGAATTTTATACTCTGTATTATTCTGTGTATCCCAGAGTTCAAACTCATAGGATTTAAAGATTGTTGCATCTTCTTCATTGGTAAACTGATAGTCCTCACCACCAGAAACACGAAACTGTACATACCACGGAAGCTCGATTCCTGATACAGTTATTCCATCACAGGTATGATTTTGAGACGCAATTTCCTCTTTTTCTGTTTCTGTCAGATCGGTAGCTGCATTCTGAGGGCGTTTATCCTCTGTATCATCTTTCCTGTCAAAAATATTATCCTTGTTTTCTTCAGTATCAGGAGTCTCCGTAATTTCCGGGATCGCGGTAATTTCAGCATCGTTATTTTTTTCATGATTCTCATCGTCTCTATTCTCAGATGCTGCATCGGGATCCATACCATCTTCTGCCGCCGGAGTCATCGTTACAGCAGGAGTTTCCACAGCTTCTGCTTCTTCCCCATCCTGAGTTTTATTATCCTCAGATGGTGCAGCTGTTACCTCCGGAGCTTCTGTTATCTCCGGATCCCTTTTTTCCTCTCCGCTGGCATCTGCTGCATCTGTTGTATCTGAAGAATCTGAAGAAGACTGCTCCGTTTTTCCTGTTGTCTCCGGATCTTCTTTATTTTCCTGGGCACTGTCATCCTGCAGACCTTCGTTCTTCTCCTCATTCTCTGCAGTGCTGTCCTCTGTTTCTTTTACAGAAGTATCTGCATCACTCTCATTGACGTCGGTTCCATTTTCCTCTTTATCATCGGTTCCATAGGATTCTCCTGAATCTGAATCAGAAGAATCGGAACTTTCCTCACTTCCGGAATTTTCCTCTGTACTGTCAATGCTGCTGACCACAACTGTCACGGAACCTGTAAGTGTTCCTGAATTACTGTCCCACCCTGGAAGCCCTGAAAGGTCAGCCCCTGCAGCAGGTTTGAATACTACCCCACAGGATTGTACACGTTTGTCCGGAACATAAGAACTATCTGCCCAGGAAAGAGTTCCATACGCATTAGATGGAAGCGCAATGTTAGCAAGAGCTGTAGGGCTGTCGATAGTTATATTATCCGGGATCACAGCACCGGATTCTATACCTGAAGAGTTCTCCGCATATGCCGGAAAGGTCTGTCCTCCGATCAGTGTCATGGATAATGCCGCTGCTGCCAGTATTGAAAAGCTTCTGCTAAATGTATTCTTTGTGTTCTTTTTCATAATAATCTGCACCTCTATATTCAAAATCTAAGATTCATATTTGCCTTTTGTCAAAAAATTCAGTTATATAAAATATCGAACGCATGTAACATGCGCTCGAACCAATATTTCTCCAAAAATTAATATCTTGTTAATCTTTCGTAACAGATATTTCTTTTTTTCGTCAAATGCATTATAACACAATTCTTTTTTTTACGACACCCCTAAATTAATTTTTTTTGAGCATCAATGAAAATTGTTTAATTATTCTAGTTATTTCCCCCATTACCTCATCAATTCCATCATTTGTCATAATCCACGTATTTTTATCTATAGAATCCACACAACACGAACTCACAAAGAATTCCGTATCCGGATAAAGCAACTTGTAATACATCAACGCACGTCTTGCATGACAGGTTTTACAGCAGAGAATCGCCTTTTTGATATCCAGGTATTCTCTGTCTGTTACCTGCCGGGAATAAATTGCGTTCTCATAAGTGTAGGTTGCCTGATCTTCTTTCAGAATCGCTTCTTCCGGTACACCATTCTGCATCAGAACATCTTTCAAAAAATCCCATTCCGTTTTGTATGTCCCACAATAACATTCTTTCTTGTCAAGAACTCCTGTAAATCTCCCTGCTGTGATACTGTATCTTCCACTGGGCAGGATCTTTGGTGCAAACCCATTCCTGTAAAGCTCCGCTGCTTTTTCCGCCATTTGAGGATATCCGTTTCCCGGAACAAAGATCACATCCGCTTTTTCCGGCTTATCTTCTATAAACATGAAATCTTCTATCTGTTTCAGAAACTCTTCGTACATTATTTTCTATGTCCTTTCTTTACCATCTGCAGCTAAATCCCGGATCAAAAGATATTTATCTGACAGGTATCCCTTATCCAGCTTTCTGTATTGCCTAATCATATCACTCTTTCGTGGCAGATGCACTAACAGATCATCTGTTTTCTATTTTGTAACGATCACTGTGCTATATCCACTGTCCCTCAGCCTTTGTTCCATATTGACCGCATTTCCAAGCTGCATATATGCTCCTACCTGAACTTTGTAAAGATCATTCTCTCTCAGGATAAACGCCGGAAATCCCTGATCTGTCAGCTGATACAACATCCTGTCTGCATTTTCCCGATTTCGAAATGCTCCTGTCTGTACCCGATAATACAATGGCTCTTCCACCGTTTCCTCATTCAATGTTCCCAGAATGGCATCTGCGATGCTTCTGGCAATCTCTTCGAATTTTTTTTCAAAAAGCTGATTATCCTTTTCCGAGTTTATAAATCCGGTCTCGATCAAAAGTGCCGGCATTTTTGTGCGCCGGAGCACTACCAGCCCCGGACGTTCTTTTACGCCCAGTTCCCGAAACCCCAGTTCTCCCAATGCTCCCAGGATATTCTGTGCCATCTGATATTTAATGCCTTTCTTATCATAGATCAGTACTTCAACTCCATTGTATTGTTCCGGCTTGGAACTGCTGTTGCGATGAAAAGAAATAAAAAAATCTGCTCCAGCTTCATTTGCAGCTTTCGCTTTTTCAAAAGGAGTCTGATAAATATCTGTAGTCCTGGTATAAACCACATCCACGCCATTCTCTTCCAGGATCTTTCCTACTGCAAGGGTCAGTTTCAGATTGTCATCCTTTTCCTTGCGATCTTTATAAACAGCACCCGGATCTTCTCCACCATGTCCGGCATCCAGAACGATTTTATATGCCATGTTCTTTCTCCTTGAGAATTTCATTCACAATATGATATGACTGTATGTTTTTTCCTGTGCCTGCATTTCATTTCATGCTTTATTTTGTTTTCCGGATCTGTTTACTCAACATATTTTCACGTTAATTCTTCTTGACTTTTAAGCGTTAAAGTGTTATATTAACACAATCAGTGTTGTATTTTTAAATAATCCAAAAATGCAGCAACATCGTGAGGAGGAAAACAATATGAAAAAGCGTATTTTAACAGCTGTACTCGCAGCAGCTCTTGTAACAGGAACCTGTGCTGCCACAGTAAGCGCCAAAGAAGAAAAGACTTACACAATAGGTATCTGCCAGCTGGTCCAGCATGACGCACTGGATGCCGCAACTAAGGGTTTTGAGGATGCCATCACTGAAAAGATGGGTGATTCCGTAAAATTTGACGAGCAAAATGCACAGGGTGATTCTAATACCTGTTCTACCATTATCAACAGCTTTGTTTCAGAAGGGGCAGACCTGATCCTTGCAAACGCAACCGCATCTCTTCAGGCTGCAGCTGCCGGAACTTCCGATATCCCGATCCTTGGAACAGCCGTTACCGAATATGGTGTCGCTCTCGGAATCGATGACTTTGACGGAACAGTAGGCGGGAACATTTCCGGTACTTCTGATCTTGCTCCTCTTGATGAGCAGGCCGATATGCTCCATGAGCTTTTCCCGGATGCAAAAAATGTCGGACTTCTCTACTGCTCAGCAGAGCCAAACTCCCAGTATCAGGTAGATACAGTAAAAGATGCTCTTGAGAAGCTTGGTTATACCTGTGAAGATTATGCATTCTCTGATTCCAACGATCTTTCATCCGTTGTTACCACAGCTGCCAATGACAGTGATGTGATCTATGCACCTACAGATAATACTGTAGCATCCAATACTGAGATCATCAACAACATCTGTCTTCCGGCAAAGGTTCCGGTAATCGCTGGTGAAGAAGGTATCTGCCAGGCATGTGGTGTTGCAACACTTTCCATCAGCTACTATGATCTTGGATACAAAACCGGCGAAATGGCAGTCAGCATCCTTCAGGATGGTAAAGATATCTCCAAAATGCCGATTGAATATGCACCAAAATTCACAAAAGAATACAACAAAGACATCTGTGACGAGCTTGGTATTAAAATTCCGGATGGATATGAAGCAATCGAAACAGATAAAACAGCTGAATAATCGGTAAAAAACCTATTATACACTGATACAGCGAGAAGGGAGTTCCCCTTCTCGCTGTTCGTGCATAAAAAAGAGGAGGATAATTTAACATGCAGATTATGAGTTTAATAACCGCACTTCCAGGAGCTGCCGCACAGGGGCTTATCTGGGGAATCATGGCGATCGGTGTGTACATTACATTCCGCATTCTTGATATTGCGGATCTTACCGTTGACGGAACTTTATGTACAGGCGGCGCTGTTTGTATCATGATGATGCTCAGCGGACACAATGTATGGGTGTCCATGCTGGTTGCAACAGGAGCCGGACTTCTGGCCGGTCTTGCCACCGGTATTTTTCATACCTTTATGGGCATCCCGGCTATCCTTGCCGGAATCCTGACACAGCTTTCCCTTTATTCTATCAACCTGAAGATCATGGGAAAAGCAAACCAGGCGATCAATGTTGATAAATTTAATCTTCTGGTATCCCTTCGACGTGTCAAAGGTGTTGCTCTGACACAGAATACGCTTTTTATCGTAGCAATTATGATCATCATTCTGATTGCAGTCCTTTACTGGTTCTTCGGAACTGAACTCGGATGTTCCTTGCGTGCGACCGGATGTAATCCAAGCATGTCCCGTGCACAGGGTATCAACACAGACCGCAATAAGGTTCTGGGACTGATGCTTTCCAACGGACTTGTTGCTCTTTCCGGCGCTCTTCTCACACAGTACCAGGGATTTGCAGATATCAACATGGGACGTGGTTCTATCGTTATCGGTCTTGCTGCAGTAATTATCGGTGAAGCGATCTTCAGCCGTATTTTCCGCAACTTTGCACTGAAGCTGTTAAGCGTTGTATTTGGTTCTATTCTTTATTATCTGGTACTTCAGATTGTTATCTGGATGGGAATTGATACAGACCTTCTGAAAATGCTTTCCGCACTCGTCGTTGCATTGTTCCTTGCTTTCCCATACTGGAAGGGCAAATACTTTACAAAAGCCAAACAGGGAGGTAAATGATCATGCTGAAACTGATCGATATACATAAAACATTTAATCCGGGCACTATCAATGAAAAGGTTGCTTTAAACGGCGTGGATCTTCATCTGAACGAAGGTGATTTTGTTACAGTCATCGGAGGAAACGGCGCCGGAAAATCCACTATGCTGAATGCAGTTGCAGGTGCCTGGCCTGTAGATTCCGGAAAGATCATTATCGGTGAAACCGATGTCACAAAACTTTCCGAATATAAAAGAGCCGCGTATCTTGGCCGTGTATTCCAGGATCCTATGACCGGAACTGCTGCAACTATGGGAATTGAAGAAAATCTCGCTCTTGCCAAACGCCGCGGAAAATCCCGCCTTCTCCGTCCGGGCATTACCCGCCAGGAACGGGAAGAATACCACGAACTCCTGAAGATTCTCGGTCTTGGTCTTGAGGACCGGCTCACTTCCAAAGTCGGACTCCTCTCCGGTGGCCAGCGTCAGGCATTGACACTTCTGATGGCAACTTTAAAGAAGCCTCAGCTTCTTCTTCTGGATGAGCACACTGCTGCTCTTGATCCGAAGACTGCAGCCAAGGTTCTCGAGATCACAGACATGATCGTAAACCGCGATCATCTGACAACCATGATGATCACCCATAACATGCGTGATGCAATCACTCACGGCAATCGTCTGATCATGATGTGGGAGGGAAAGATCATTCTGGATATCCAGGGCGAAGAAAAGAAAAAGCTTACAGTCAAAGATCTCCTGGACAAATTCGAAGAAGCCAGCGGTGAAGAATTTTCCAACGATTCCGCACTTCTCAGCTAAACCACAAAAAAAGAACTCTTATAATAGTTAGACAAACAGCATAACACATGGAAAGAACCTGGCCGGAATTTCATTCTTTATGATGGATTCCGGCCTTAATTTCTGTTCTAATGCCCAAATAACGATAAACTCAAAGCACTTCCATATGTCACCTCTCTTTAGCTCATTTCAATTCCACAGAGAATTCACCACTCCTTCTGCTGTATCGATAAATGGAAGATGTCAGATAATCCTCTTCCGGAGTTGCTTTCTCGAGCGTATCACTTAGAACTTCTTTCAAATCTTCCGGATAAACCACATCCGCATTATGGACCATTACTTCATGAACACTGGTAAAAACCAGATACAGGTCTGTCCCCAGAAGTTCAGAAAGACGTCTGGCTACCCCGGGCAAAAAGATTGCTGCCGCTCCATTAGTACGCTTTTCTGTACTCAGGCAATTCCCGGCAATCCCTTTATTTGGATGGTATGTTCCAAGGATATCCATGAAATTATCTCCTTCATATGTCTTATCAAACAGCATTTTTTCCCAATGATAGATTCTTGGTGGACTGATAAAATATGTATTTATTAGAGCAGCTTCGAAAACAGTATCCGCATCTTTTCCCCATTTCTCCACAAAGCTTTTCTTGATCTTTGCACTCAGAACATATCCCTCTTTTTCTCCTGCAAGATAATAAACCACTAAAGCAATATCTCCGATTTTGTGATGAACCAACTCCTTCAGTATAGTCCTGTTTTTATCTGCATTCAGAAGTCGAATAAAAAGTCTGCTTTTTATCTTCTCATAATCTTTCAGATCGTCCAAATCACATAGCACACAATTTTCACTGACTTTTTTTATCTCCCTAACACAATCATGAACGATATTTTCAAAAGAATGTTCCTGACAGTACCTTTTATAAAGTTCTTCTGTATGCAACCCGCAGACTGTTTTTGCCTTTTCCATATGACCACTCTCTACAAATAGCCTATCTCCCAAACAGCCATATTTTTCTCCATCGTTTGAAAAATAAATTTCTTCTTCCTTCAGGTCCATAGCCGCAAGAAGAAGCTTTCTCAGGTCCGTGACAAAAGTTTCATAACTTTTTTCCATATTTAATTTCCTTTCTGTGAAACAAAGCGGACGAATGTCCTGACAAAATCCTGTGCGCTCTCACAACGACGCACAAAATGATTCTGATCTGATAACATGATTAGATATTTCTGTGGAAAGAACTTCCACTGTAGAATTGCAGAGAGCAGATTTCTCTGCTGAATTTGAGTTGCCTGCTGTATGGACAAGTATAATAGAAGTTTTCAGATTTGTAAAGAAGTTTTCATCGACAGAAAAAGCAGCTTCCGCTGCCTTTTGCTGTCATACCTTTTGTATTGTTTCAGATTTGTGTCTCATTCCGAAATATCAGTAATGGATTTCTCCATGTTTCTCCAGATAATCCAGAAATCCCTCACAACCTTCCTGTATATCCTCATAAGTTTTGTCAAAATTTCCTGTATACCAAGGATCCGCAATATCCCGTCCTGATCCGGCAAAAGTCAGAAACTTATAAAGCTTCTCTTCCGGGTCATTCTTCAGCATCCTGTTAAGATTACGCATATTAGCAGAATCCATACCAATAATATAATCGGATTTTTCATAATCCGCCCACGTAATCTGCTTCGCTCTGTGCGGAACCAGTGGTATTCCCACTTCTCGCAGCTTGTTCACTGTTCCTCTGTGAGGTGGATTCCCAATCTCCTCTGTACTTGTTGCAAAACTGTCGATCAAAAACTGATCTGAAAGGCCGAGCATTTTTACCTTGTGCGTAAAAACACTCTCGGCCATGGTTGATCTGCAGATATTGCCGTGGCAGATGAAAAGCACTTTAATCATAGTTTTATTTCTCCTTCTTTTGCCCCGGAATGCCCTGTTTTGCAAGGAGTTATGGGGGGTATGGTAAAATGCTCTGAAATTACAGATTGTGGCAAAACAGAGCAGAATTGAGCATGTTGTTACTATTTGTTAGTAGTAAAATTAGTAGTAAAAGGGAATGGGTTACTACTAAGGAATCGTAATTAACCGCATGCCGTTGCCAGATTATCATACCCCTCTATAAAGCTTTCTATTTGGGAAATATTCTCAAATCTAGACGTTATAACATTTATATAGATTTGTCCATCATCAAAAACAGATTCTTCTATTTTCCCATATATACAAACAAATTCTTTAATTTCTTCATATACATCTCTTGTAGTTTTTTTTGAAGAAGAAATTGTGATATTAAACTCTTCCCCTCTTTGAATTACATTATTTTCTTCAAATAATCCAAATGGAATCGCTTGATTACATAAGCCAGCAAATGAATTAGAATACACACAAACACCACTGCAAAACAAACTAGAAGATTCCAAAGAAATCAGATAGTTATCTATATAATTATTAAAAATCGATACATTATTAAAATCTAATTGACTATTTGTAGCTTCAATAATACAACCTACAGTTTTATTGCAATCATATATCATGCTATTTGAAAATTCTAAATTTGAATTTATTATACTTAATGCTCCATAAGAGCACTCAAAAATTTTAATCCCATTGGTTCGAATATTAGTGCAGTTTTCTAATTCAATTCCGTATGTTCCACATCCAAATAATTCTAACGAATCTAATTGTATGTTGTTGCAATTCTCAAACCGCAAGACAGATCCCATACAACTTCCCTTTCGAGGCGTATGGCCTAGTGTTAATCCAATCAATTTTATATTAGAGCACTTACGAAAACAAATCACATTTGCATATCTCGGATTAACAAGCAATGTCGAATTATCCCCCACAACAGTAACATTTGATATGTTGGATACCACAAGTTGATTTCCGTCAAATACTTCTTCTTTAAAAATATTATCTGTATTTTCCCTTTCAAAATCCAACATATCATAATAACCTTTATTTAAAACTAATTTATTATTAGATGAAAAATTACTGATAAATTCATTTGTGTCTGAAATTTCAATATATTTATGTATTTCAGGCATAACTTGCCCTTGCTTACGAATCAAATTCATTACTTCAGCTTGTAAGATTTTACTTACATTATCTTTTAGTTCACTTATATCTTTGAATGGTGTATATAAACCTAAAGGTTGTAGTTTCTTTGATATTGCAGAAATTTTCCTTGTATCATCATTTTTTTCAGATTCATCAATCACCTTAAAAAAAGTTTTAATATCAGGTTTTCTACGTTTATGATAACTATCCAATGCCAAATTAAGTTCATGCTCTGTACCTGCAACATCTTCGTTAGCTAACTTTGTACCTATTTTTTTCCAATACATACAAATAAATAAATCTGCATTGGTAATTTCTAAATCCATATCAATTAAACCTTGCGGTCCATCAGCATTCATTCCAGGTGTACTGTTTTCCCACATTCTTAAATCAATACATATTCCATTTTTCATATATAATGGATTTAATGAATTCACTAAGTCTTTAATCATTTGACGTTCATCAGCCAAATCCGATGGAGAAGCTAGCACTACTTGTATTTTTTCCATTTCGTCACCCTTTCTCGTTAATGTGAAAATCTATTTTCAACAATGACAAATTTGTAATTTCTCAGCATTAAATCTTATGTGTGTTATACAATGTTTCATAAATATACTTAACACAATAATTATATCTCAGAACATCTCATTTTTCCACCAAAATAACGCTCCGCCCTAAGCCAGAGCGTTACCCATCTTCCATATTAAATTGCCTTGAACATCTTCTGCGACATTGGTTTCTTTTTCTTCTGTTCAATCTCCGCCTGCGCTTTCCTAAACTCTTCCATTCGTTTCAGTTCTTCCTCTGCATCATCGAATCCGATATGTGTGTACACATTCATTGTGACCGATATATCCGAATGCCCCATGAGGTACTGTAATGTCTTTGGATTCATTCCCGCTTTTGCCATATTTGAGCAATAGGTATGCCGACATACATGCGGTGTAATGACAGGCATCTGTACTTTATAAGTATTATTATACTTCTGAATGATGTGTTGAAAATAATGCTCCCAGTGCAGGGAATAACAGATACTTTCATTTTTATCAAAGTATAAAAATCCACTTTTTCCATCTACCATAGGCTCTGCTTTGGGCGGGTTTCGTTTTTCTATTATTTTCTGAAAGCATTCCTCTACATCCGCAGTCATAGGTATCTTTCTCGTTCCGCTGGTTGTTTTAGTCTCTTGAATATAATATCCGATTTTTGATTTTTTCTGCAATTGATGATCGATGTTGATCGTATGCTCCTTAAAATCAATATCAGAAATCGTTAAACCACAAAATTCCGAGATTCGAAGGCCGGTTTTAAATAATATGTAGATTCCCTCATAATACCTGCAAAAATGAGGATCCTCCTTCACAAATTGTAAAAACTTACGCTCCTCCGCTCTGCTGATTGCCTCTCTTGTCACACTGTCATTCACGACCACTTCCATTAGCTGAAACTGAAATGGTTTTTTCCTGATCAGGTCATCGTCCACCGCCAACTGAAATGCCGGACGAAGGACTCCTCGGATCGAATGGATGGAACTATAGCTTTTCTTTTCTACCTGCTGAAGATGTATCAGCCAACATTTTGCATCCGAAATCCGAACCGTATCAATCCTTCTTTTTCCAAATGGATCTTTCTTCAATATATTGATAACTATTCCGTATCCTGCAACTGTAGTAGGTCTGACACCGGTTTTGGTTGATATATATTTTTCAACCAGTTCCAGCACTGTCATATTTCCGCCATTTGTTGCAATCTGCTCGAAATGATCCGCCTGAATTTTCTTCTCCATCTCTCGAAGCGACAAAGTACGGTGCTTTCCTTTCGGAGTTGCATCGTTATGGTCTAAGCGCCAGCTATATACGCAGCGCTCCTTTCCCATCTCATCGACATACTTAAATCGATATCTGCCATCAGATAACTGTATTTCTCCATTGTGTAATATACGTCCTCTATGATCTCTCCTTTTTTCACTCATAATATTTCGTCTCCTTCATTAAATGCTCATTTAACTTGGAAGACCGTCTCGGTTTATTCATTATACCACAAGACCTTCTCTTCGCTAAGATAAAATGAACATTATTTTCATTACTATTTCTTCTATTCTGTCACTTAAACTGTACTGGCTGTGTCCAGATAATCTTCAAATAATTTTCTTTTGAACCGGATATGCGAACCAACTTCCAAAATAAAATCTGCTCCTTCATTTTCACCTGCGATTTGTCTCAATCTCTTTTCTCCAATTCCGTAATATTCTGCTGCTTCGGAAACATTTAAAGAATATTTCTTCCAAACAGGTATTGTTTTTTCTGTATGATTCATTCGCATTCCTCCTTCCCTCTGTTTGTGTTCAACAGCGTTTTCGCTTTCTCCATTTTCATACTTGCAATCACTTCTCGTTTGCTTGTGCCTCCAACATACATAGGCGTACACATTTCTAAAATACGGTCATAGATACGCCTTTTATCCAACATGGTCTCGCTTTTTATTTCTTTCAGCGGAAGATTCGTTGTGATGATCAAAGGTCGTCCCGAACGGATCCTGCGATCTATGACACTAAAAATAATTCCTAACGCATATTCTGAATTTCGTTCCACTCCAAGATCATCAATAATCAAAAGCTGGTAAGAAGCCAATGCATTGATATATTCCGTTTTGTCTGCCAACGGAAATATATCATCGATAATGGTATTGAAGTTGGTCATCTTTACCGTTACTTCCCGCTTAAGAAGTTCATTGGCAATACACCCGGCAATATAACTTTTCCCAGTGCCAACCGGTCCCCAGAACAAACAGCCTATATGATTTCTTTTCATTTCCTCCCAGTTATCAACATAGCTTTTTGCCTTATGCATTACTGCATCTGACATATCTGCATTCTCAAATGTCCACTCTTCCATCCTGCTCTCGTCAAAACAGATGCTCATATTTCTACTGACTAATTCCCGGTGTTCTTTCTCTTTAAAATATTTTTGTTCTTCTTCATATGCTTTTCTGTCACAGGCACATTGCCTGGAATGTTTCTTCATCCCCATAAAGCCACCCTCGGGGAAAAAAGCTTCTTTCGCTTCCCCACAGACTTTGCAGTATTGCAAACCATCACTGCCTACACATACGGTATCTTCTTCTCTCATCACAAACTCTCTTCTTCCCCATAGCAATAATTTACTTCATGATATTTATTACTTTTATATTTCTCAGTTACTTTACTAGGTGCCACATTTCCGACTCCTGCACAGCCATTTTTACGACCAGATGAAGGTTGCTTTTCCGACTCTGTTGCAACCATCTTTTCAACCGCCTTATCGTCAACCGGCTGTAAACCTATCTCATCAGATGGATTTTTTACATATAAATGATTGGGTTTTGAAAAACCACCAGATCTGCGAACCAATAGTCCCACATCATCTAATTCCTTCAATGCTGTTTTTACAGAAGATTTACATTTGCCGATTTGAGCAGACAATTCCTCTATCGGAAAAATCAGATAAACATTTCCATACTTGTCTATCCAACTAAGTCATGAACCACCAGTTCAACTGGTGGTTTGATTATGCCCCTATAAGGGGCCTATGCCTGCAACGCCTGAAAGGCGGATGCCTCAAGCACTTATACCGGCCGGCCTCTAAAAGAGGCTATCTTCTAGTATCTTCTCTTTTCGATTCTTCTTTTTGTTGCTGAATGTATTCCTTTACCGCATCTTCTGTGATATTGCCTACTGTTGCGACATAATATCCTCTGCCCAAAAAGCTTTTGACCATCCATTTACACTTTCCGGATATTTATCGTGTATCATTAATGCACTTTTTCCTTTTATGTACCCTACCACATCTGACACTTTTTCGCTTGGCGGAATGCTTAAACACAAATGTACATGATCTGCGCATACTGCACCTTCTACTATTTCTATGTTCCGGTAATCGCACAGTTTTTTTATTATTTCTCTTACATCTGCTTTTAATCTTCCGTACATAATTCGTTTTCTATACTTTGGTATAAACACTATATGATACTGGCATTTATACCTCGTATGTGATAAACTACTACTGTCCACGTTGGACCGCCTCCTATTCTCTTTAGTATTGGCTTGAGACACCTTTACTATTGTATCATAGGAGGCTTTATTATACATTCTACAACGTCACTACTACACTATTCGCCCCAGCATAGCTGGGGGATTAGCTCTTTCATTCATTCTCGATATCCGTGCCCGGTCATACAAAATCATATAAAGAAATTTTGCAGTTTGGGAAATGCGCAGTTTGAGCAAAAACTTCGGAAACTGGAAGTACTGAAGCATCTGCTCTGACTCCTTCATGTATTCATATTTCATTCTTTTCTCGCCTCATTTCTGTTTCTAATTGTTGTAAAAATCATTTTTATGCCGGCTAAAAAATGTTCTTACACTTATACAAAAGATGAAGGGCATAAATACAGCCTCTTGATGAAAAAATTTTTATTTTTTCCTGTCAAAAACACCCTTACATAAAACGAAACGCTGAGAGGCATCTTTACAGCCCCCTGATGAAATTTTTTTATTTTTTCGGTTAATTGAATACTTAAAAACAAAAAAACACTCACCTATTCCAGGTGAATGCCTTATCAAAATTTCCTTATTTTGTTGTCTGTGACGCTTACTCAGATATGCTCGCGTATCTGCTAAAATATAATTGCCAGCAATTATATTTTCACGTGGGTATGGGGACGTAATCCCCATCAAGTCTGCTACTCGTAAGTAATACAAAATTGTCAAAATGACAATACTGTAATACACGGGTGGATCTTGCTCTGGTATTTTCTCCTCATCAAATCGGTTTGTGATATTTGGATGCTACTCTAAAAATATTATGATGTTCACTAATCATTATGAACTCTTGTCTTTTAAGCATATCTTTATTAGATTTATATGTCATTTTATGATAGAATTAATTTTGAAGAGGAGGTATTATTATGGACTATTTATCGGCAGCAAAAATGAGATATTATTCAAAAGATAACTCTGAAAACATCATAAAAAATTTAAACAAGAAACTTTCTGCTAATATTTCAGCATAGTAATGTCATAGAAAAAGTATCATTTCAGTAGTAAAATACTGGCTAAAAGCAGACAGTATTTGGAGAGTACCGTTTAGACATCAGGAGGTAACATAATGGGTAAGAACACGACAAATGATATGACGCAGGGAAACTGCATGCGTTTACTGGTACAGTTTTTTCTGCCGATCCTGGCAGGAAATCTGTTTCAGCAGTTATACAGCTTTGCAGACTCTATGGTGGTGGGAAAAGGAATTGGCGATACGGCACTTGCAGCAGTCGGAAATACCGGTTCCGTACATTTTCTGATCATTGGTTTCGCAATTGGGCTGACAGGAGGATTGGGAATCTGTATTTCTCAGTCTTTTGGAAGTGGCAATTATGAAAAACTTCGTAAGGAGCTGGCAATGTCTGTCTGGATCTGTCTGGCTATTGGGATTTTGATCACAGTGGTAAGTCTGGCCTTCATGCGGCAATTATTTACATTTCTCCATACACCGGAAGATCTGATGACGGAAACACTGCAATATTTCGGAACAATTCTTGCGGGAACCACCATTACAATTTTTAATAATTTTGCCATGACACTTCTGCGTTCCGTCGGAAACAGCCGGGTGCCTCTGGTTGCAATGATAATTTCCGCCATTGCTAATGTTCTGATGGATCTGTTATTCGTTTTTCCGCTGCATATGGGTGTTTTTGGCGCAGCGTTAGCCACTGTTCTGGCACAGGTTCTGTCTGCGCTTTACTGCTGTTACTACATAGGAAGGGAAAAAAATCTGATCCCGAAAAAAACGGACTGGAAACCACAGAGTGTAATCATCAAAAGACTGACATTGAAAGGTCTGCCTGTTGCCGTTATGAATTCTGTCACTGCAGTGGGTGGAATGGTATTGCAGACATTTGTCAACAATATGGGAACAAGCTATGTGGCTGCCTATGCGGCATGCACCAAGATCCTCAGTCTTTTTGAACAGCCGGCAAATACAGTGGGCCTGGCACTTCTTACTTTTGTGGGACAGAATTATGGTGCCGGAAAAAAGGAGCGGATACGTACCGGTATCCGGGAAGGAGTTATCCTGACGATCCTGATAAATATTCCACTGGCTTTGATGTTGCTGTGTATTCCTGAGTTTCTGACTTCTTTCATGTTGAATGATGCGTCGATTATTTCTTACACAAGAGATTTTCTGGCGGTTACAGGCATCTGTCTGTTTCCTCTGGGATGGCTGTTTGTGTTCCGCAACGGGTGTCAGGGCATGGGACATACGTTTGTTCCGATGCTTTCAGGAGTCCTGGAAGTGTCTCTTCGAGTGGTCATGGTAAAGCTGCTGACTCCATATCTGGCTTTTCGTGGTGTTGCTCTGGCAGAAGTATCTGCCTGGATCGGCGCCTGGATCATGTTGATGATCACTTACTGGATCTATCAGGAAAGAACGGATTCTTTTCGGTAAGTCTGAGGAGAACATCCTACCTTGGTGCGAAACTGTCGATTGAAATTTGAAAGGTTATGAAATCCGGTATCGAAAGCAATGTCGGAGATACTGCGATCCGTATTGCGCAGAAGGTCGCATGCTGATCGGATACGTACCTGATTCAGATATTCAATGGCTCCGAGACCGAAATTCTGTTTGAAACAGCTCATAAAGTAACTGCTGCTCATATGAGCGATCTTTGCCAGCTGCTCTATGGTGACAGATTCAGAATGATGTTTCTGTATACAAGTGAGAACAGGCCGAAGTGTTTCGGTCATCCGAGATTCTGTCGAAACCGTGTGTTCGGTGCAGAGTCCCGGTGTCGATGCCAGCAGATAAAATAAGCGAAGCAATTCGCTTTTCAGTAACAGATCAGACGTTGCAAGATTTTTGTGCGCACACTGCATAATAGTCCGGACCGAATCATGGAGTTCATGATACCCCGGGGGGGGCCTGAGATACAGGGACCAGAACTCTTCGTCTGGAAGAAAAGATCGGCAGCAGAATATCTGTATAACAACGGTCATCGTAACTTCCCACCAGCGTATTCTGATGAAAAACAATGGTATCATAAAAAAAAGAGCTGTGCTCATCCGACATGATAGCATGAAGGACGTTGGGCTGGATCAGAACGATGTCTCCTGGTTTGGCAGAGATGGTCTGATCCTCGTATTTGAAAAAACCATTTCCAGATTTTATGTAATTTAATTCCATTTCACTGTGCCAGTGCAGCGGTACACTCGTAAAATAATCCGGTATACCGCAGTCATAGTAACTGTATGGAACCTGAATGGATCCGTACTGGCACTTTTCTTTTATCGCATAAAGATTCTGATGACGCAGATACGCAACAAGTTGTTGTATCCTCCAGTGCAATCGTTCAATCCTTTTGCAGAACGGACGAGAAATCCCTTAGAGTTCATCATGTCGAAATCTATGGGGTGGTTCCTGCATTCATGGAATGAAAAATATGCATACTTTTTTTGTTTCGTTGTCCTTAAAATATCCGCACATATCGTAATGCCCCGTCTCAAAAGTAATAAGCCTTAATCCATATTTTGCGGCATTAATTTTCATGCTCTTTTTCATGTCATTTGCAAAATCTATAAATTCCTTGGAATTTTTTCCCATAGTCATCTTTTATTGTTTTTCCCTGATATTTTCTGTATAGTTCTTCCAAAACGTTTTCCTTTCATATTCTGAACTTTTGAAATGATGTCGCCATTGATAACATTTTTATTATACAGGAATGAGGCGGTAATCGCAAACACAATCCACAATACAAAATGATATTCTTTTTTTCTGGATGTTTCTGTGATATACTTATACGCGATCGTATCAGACCGGAAAGGAAATATTATGTTACAAAAATTATATGTTTTTTTCAGGAAAGAAACCGTTTTGTCAATTGCAGTGATCCTGGCGCTTCTTTCTATGTTCTGGGTCAGACCGGATAAGGCTTATTTTACTTATATCGATTTCAGGACTCTCGGGCTCCTATTCTGTTTGATGGCAATTGTAGCTGGTTTGAAGGCTGTTGGTGTTTTTGATATACTTGCCAAAAAATTGCTTATGGGAACATCGGGAACTGTGGGTGTGATCAGGCTGTTGGTACTCTTATGTTTCTTCCTGTCAATGGTGATCACCAATGATGTGGCATTGATTACTTTTGTTCCTCTTGCACTGATCATTGTGCATAAACTGCCAAAGGAACTGGGCAATTACTGGCTTCTTAAAATAGTAGCCATGCAGACAATCGCTGCTAATCTCGGAAGCATGCTCACACCAATCGGAAATCCGCAGAACCTTTATCTATATGCCAGAGCAGGGATGTCCGCGGCAGAATTAATAACCCTGATGCTTCCCTATTCCGCCACAGCACTTATCCTTCTTCTGATATGGATACAGGTAGCCGCTGCCAAAGCACCTCACGTATGCGGTTCCGAAAAAGATAAAACTCTTTTGGGATTCTCTGACAGAAAAGAACTTAACATGGAATACCTGGCCGCTTACCTGATCTTATTTACAATCTGCCTGCTCACTGTTGCACGTATCATTCCATACCAGATTCCTCTTGTATTGGTTCTTATATATATGCTGCTAAGAAACAGGGAAAATATAAGCAGGGTGGATTACTCCCTGCTTGCCACCTTTATCGCATTATTTATTTTTATCGGCAATCTTGGAAGGATTCCGCAATTCAGCAGTTTTCTGGAAAGAATCATGGCAGGAAGGGAAACACTTACTGCTGTTCTTGCCAGTCAGATTATGAGCAATGTTCCCGCTGCGCTTCTTTTATCCGGCTTTACAGATAATTACCGGGCTTTAATTGTCGGAACCAATATTGGAGGTCTCGGCACTCTGATTGCATCCATGGCAAGCCTGATAAGTTTCAAATATATTGCAAAAGAAAACAGGAATCTGAGAGGGAAGTATTTGGGAATATTCACAGCCTCCAATATTATATTCATGATATTCATGTTAATATTGTATTTTTTTCTTAGATAAAGGTTTTCCCGGAATTACAAAAGCTATAGCAATTCTTTCTTCGCAAAAAATTCTCCGCGGCACTCTCACATCCTGGAAGAAAAGCCGCGGAGAAATAAATATATTTTCGGTGCCAATACAAAGATCATTAATCTTTACACCACTTTACAACTTTTTCATAAAAAAATATCGTACAGGGCTTTCTGATGTATAATGAGTTTGCTCCAACAGCAGATATTTTGTTTTTTTAACTTGTACTAAATCTTGACATAGGACCAGTTCCCAGAACCAGAAGTCGAACACCATTATTTTCTTTTCCGTAAATTTCAGGAATATCATCCACTTTTGGATTGACTTTATAAAAAGTATTACTTTTATCTGCACCTGTTCTCTCCTCAATCAACCTTCTCATTTTACTGATAGGCGTAATACTCTCCAGTTCTTCCTCTGAAAAACCCAGTGCAAGTCCAAGATTTGCATCTGGATCCACCTCTACAGCAAATACTTTTTTCCCTTCTTCTGCATACAGCCGTGCTAATACTGCAGATATCGTGGTTTTCCCTACTCCGCCTTTTCCAGTTACAGCAATTTTCATCTGTTATCTCCTCAAATGCTTCTTACTCCACTTCCTCCAGTTCTGTTCCTTCTGGAAGAATATATCCGCAGTTATCACATACTCCATCCTCTGCAAGTATCCCGTCTTTCACAAAGGCTTCAATGCCTCCCGGTTCATGACAGCGTGGACAATCTAATTCCCGTATCTTTTTCTGATTTCTTACATCCTGGCAATTGGAAAATCCAATTTTACCCATAGTGATTCCTCCATTTTCATTCCATATCAATTTGTCTTCGCAAAAAAGTTCCTACCATACGGGAAAAATTGCTGATATTACGAATATAGGCAAAGTCTTTTCCATAGATTCTCTTTTCCACGGAGAGCTCTTCTTCATTCCCTACAAAAATACCAATTACGAAAATTCCCTGATTTCTGGCACGACGCACCTCATATGCAGTATCTTTCACAGCTCCTTCTCCGTCATAGATCTTGGGCTGGCGGGTTCCTGGTCGTTGTATGCTCATATCACAGGGTTTTCCATCACTTAATACGATTAAAATCTTATTTTTTTCCGGTCGCTCCATGAGAGAGGAACAAACGGTTTTCAGGGCAAGCCCATCTCTGTTATTGGCATATGCCCGAAATTGAAAGATTCTTTCATTTGTTTCCCTTGGATCTTCATAATCCCGAAATCTCTGAAGTACTGTATATCCCCAGAAAGCACAGTATCCTGTCACCCGATGAGGAATTCCTGCCTGGCTTAATGCTTCACTGATAATATATCCCTGCGCCGCTACCTGAGCCTGTCTGCCAGCTTGGGAACCACTGGAATCAATCAAGACATCTATTACAAACTCAGAATCTTCTGCTCTCTTTTTTCTATTAAATAACTTGTCATCATCTGTTCTTCCAATTTTCCATAACCTTTCAGGAACAAGCTGCCCTGCATCAGATCTGCTGACAAAATCATCCTTTCGGATTATAAATGCCCGTTTCAGTGACTCTGCCAACTCAGAAATATTTCTTTTGATGATCCAGTGATTATTTCCATAATAGGCTTTATTTTTTTCAAACTGCAGCTGTGAAAAACGGTATTGATTATTTTTTATCACAGGGTTCTGTAAAATTCCATCTGTAAGATACAGGATACAGTTTTTGTGGATTCCTGTACAAAATTTACGGTTGACTCTGGCCTGCTCCGATTCACTTAGATACGATTTTCCGTAATTCAGTTCCACATATTCCCGTATCCGTCGCACTGCCTGTGGATTTATATTCTCCGAGCTTTCCGGAACTTCTTCATTTTCCGGCGAGAAATAAAATCTTTTTTTCTTTTTGTTTCTGATATCCAGACTCATCATCTTTTTTTTGAGATTAGAAAGATATTTTTGAATGATGTCTTCCATCTGTTCATCCGTCATGCATTCCTGCCACGCGTCATTGGCCAATGCCATATCCGGTAAATTCAGAATCTTCTCCAGATTTCCATTCCTTTTTTCAAAAGAGGGATCCAGAACATGATTATAAATCTCATCTATCACGTTTATGACCTCTTCCGTATTTTCCGCATCCTTCAAAGAAAGAATCTTGTACAATGCAATCTCTGCCTGTGGATCCATTCCCTCATCGTTTGTGTTCTCCAGAACATGCCTTATATACAGAAGCCTAATCCTGTGAATCAGGTCTGTTCCAGCTTTGTCTGATACCTGCTCTTCCTCGGCCTTTTCCAATTCTCTGAACGCCTGTTCTCTGATTTCCTTTGTTCCCAAACGTTCTCGAATGATAAAACGATTCACTGCAGCATCCATGCATAATCCGGCAAGAGGCAAAAGCATATCTTCTCCAGCAGAAAAATGTAATTTTTTCATCAAATACATGCCAAGTTTCTTCTGATCAAAATATCGTGCAAAGGCACCCTGCTTCACTGCCTCATACAGAACCGTTTGTTTTGAATAAACATATTTTTCTGTATCCGGTTCAAATTCCATATCATAATCACCACTGACTGTCCAAAAAAGATTTCTGATACGATTACTGATCTCCAGACGATGTTCTTCCAGTTGTTCCGCCGGCCATCTGACATCCTCCATACAAGCTTACCCCCATATATCTTTTCCGGTCCAGGAAGATGGGATTCTGGTAGAAACCACATCTTCTACGATCTCTTTTTCAAATACATCAAAACTTTTATTTATAATCCCCATCTGGATTGCATCAATTGGAGAAAGTCCGCTTCTTGTTGCTTTTACAGCAGAAACCAATCCTCTCAGGTCAAGAGATTTTGTTGAGATTTCTCCATGATAAGCTTTGATCTGCAAATCCAGAAACAGTCCTGCAAATGCTTTCAGTGCACTTTTTTTCCCATCTGGAAAATGTTGTCTTAATACAAAAAGGACACTATCCTCATCCATTTCAGGCATATCAATTACCATAAACCTTGAAACCAATGCTTCATTTAGCTCTCTGGTACCTGCGTAACCATAATTCATCGTGCCGATAAATCGTGTTGCCGGATGAAGTAAAATCCTGTTATATCCTGGAATATCGATTCTGCGCCGATGATCCAGTGTGGCATGCAATACAGAAACCGCATCATTTTTTGCCATATTGATTTCGTCCAGGATTCCAAATCCTCCAAATTCCGCGCATTGGTAGATGGGGCCTTTCCGAAGGCGAACCTCATTATTTATAAAGGTATCCGTTCCGATCAGATCAGCACTGTCTGTATTTACATGAAAAGAAATGTCGTATTCCGGTCTTCCGAATATCCATGCCAGTGTCTCGCATAGTACATTTTTTCCTGTAGCTTTCGCACCGGAAAGTAACAGGTTATCTCCCTGAAGAAGCGCTGCTATTGACATTTCCAGAATCTTTTTCCCATAAAATAAGATATCCGGTTTTTCTACCCGTTCCTTTACCTGATCCTTTACCTCATAACGCATGTGAAAATCTCTCAGTTCTCCAATCAGTTCCTGCGCTATCTTCTGGTCTTCTAAATATTTTTCTATTTCTGTCCAATGATTTCTCATGAGGATTTTCCTTTCTTTGCAATTGGTTATACCAAATCAGATAATATTTCTGTTTACTCAATCTTCAAACTTTCAATCCTCCAGCTCACAATCCTAACTTCTTTACAATTTCTCCCAGTGCACTTCTTACAGGAGAATCTTTCGGAAGCCGTATGATCGGCTTTCCAGCACAGTCATACTGATATACCTGGTCATCATGTGGTACAACCCCTAACAGTTCCAGTCCCTGATTTCGGATTTCTTCCAGAGTTCCGGCATCCAGTTTTCCATCTGGAACACGATTCACGATTAATCCGGTTTTCTGTGGTTTAAAGTTTAACTCCTTCATCAGCTTTGCAATACGTCCAGCCGCCTGAACACCTCTTCTGGAACAGTCACTTACAAGAATCGCAACTTCCATCATTGGCAGGATTCCCCTGCTGATATGTTCCATACCTGCTTCGTTATCAACCACAATATATGGATAATGGCTTTGCAGTTTCTGAACCTGGGTCTGCACAAGACCATTTACAAAACAATAGCAGCCCTGTCCCTGGGTTCGCCCCATTACCATCAAATCATAATCATCTTCTTCTGCAATTGCATCGGAGAGACGCATTTCCAGATAAGCCTGTTTTGTTATTCCTGTCGGAATCTGATATCGTGGATCAACTCCTGCACGTTCAATCTCTTCTCTCAGTTCTCCGAGTGTAATCTCCGGTTCAACGCCGAGCACTTCATTCAAATTCGCATTTGCATCTGCATCTACAGCTAAAACCGGATGTTTTCCATTTTCACATAAATATTGAATCAACAATCCACAAAGGGTTGTTTTCCCTACACCGCCTTTTCCTGATACAGCAATTACATGTCCCATGTTTTTCCTCCTAAAATTCTGAACAATCTGTTGACTTTTTCTTTAAATCTCATTATAGTTGTTACTATATAAATTACAATAATCAATCTGTGAGATTTGTATGGCTACTCAACACATCAGAAAAATTGTTGAGGAATCATATGATATCAATTCATACAGGAGTATATAATGTCAGAAAAAACGAGAAAACAAGATCGCCGTACCCGCTATACCAGGCAAACCATAAAAGATACGTTCTTAGAATTGTTAAAGCAGAAGAGTTTTACGAAAATTACAGTTACAGAGATCTGTAAAAATGCTGAAATCAACCGTGGCACTTTTTATCTTCATTACTACGATATCCATGATGTATTATCAGATATTTTTAATGATATGACTCAGGATATGTTAACAACTGTAGATCATTTATTCTGTCTAAATCAAAAAAGCTGTTCTTATCCGTTCTGTCAGAAAATACAGATGGAATCACAATACAGGGCACTGTTTCTGGATGATGCAATTGCCCCCATTCTTCTGGAAAAATTAGCAGAAAATACAAAAGAAGGCTATGTGACCTGGCTTATGTCACACAGCCTCCTGACCTTTGAGCAGGCAGAATCGGTTTTTTATTTTCAAATGAATGGCTGCCTTTCCATCAACAGACTGATGCTACGCAATCACTGTAATGACTGGAAACAGATTCAGACAACAATTGACAAATTTATCAAAGCCGGACTGGAAAGTTTTCTGATCCATGATCAGAGGGAAGAAAATGCTTCCGATAATTTTTGCAGCAAAATTTCTCCAACTGTTACCGCATCTTCTACACTCAGATAATGATCGGCATGATCCTGAAGAAATATTTTGCCAGATGCAGGAAATTCTTCATCTGCAAACCATATCTTTAAAGTTACCGGATATCTTGGCAGGACTGGAAAAACAGCACACAAATCCGCCTTTGTCTCTGTGAATTCTGCACCCAGGTTTTTACATGCTTTCTGAATTTTCTCAGGATCTTTATCCTGCAAAAGCTTTTCCAGTTTCTGCTCTGCAGTCCGGTCAAACTTGGTTCCTCGAATCAATCCATCTTTCAGGTTACCAAAAGTAATGAGCTTCTGTGAACCATCTGTTCCATCGGCCATATCCAGATAATGCAGCAATGTCAGATAATGCCATTCGTCCATGTTTGAGTTAATACGAAACTCAGGGAGTTGAATTTCAATCGTTTCATAAAAACTCAGTACTTCAAGCACATTTCGACTGCTATGAAAAACAGCCCCACTTTTTGCAGCAAGATCCTCTCCGGAACGATTTTGCAACCGTTTTACTGCTGCCTGCAACATTTCCTGAAATGCACGATTTTCTGTTTGATTTTTGTATTCCATAAGCTCTCCTTTGCCGTAAGTTTCATTACTGTGTTGACTTTTCCTTTAAATTTCATTATAGTTGTAATTATATTATTTACAATCATCAAAATAATAAATATGCACAGTTTCTCAACACATTAAAAAGAACTGTTGAGAACTTGAAATATTTTAGACAAACCAGAAATATTTTTGTCTCAAAAATGTGAAAAAAATCATTATATCATACTATAAGGAGTTTCTTATCATGAAATATTCAACAAAATTAAGCGATACTGTTCATGTGATGGTTCTGATTGCTATCAACCAGGAAAAATCTCTCTCCAGTGCCTCAATTGCAGAAAGTGTCCATACAAATCCCGGCTTTGTACGCCAGCTTATGTTAAAACTAAAAAAAGCCGGACTTATGACCAGTGTAGCCGGACATGCTCGTCCTTCTCTTTCAAAACCTGCGGATCAGATTACATTGCTGGATATTTATAAAGCAGTTGAAGGTGAGAAGCCGCTGCTCCATTTAGATACTCATACCAACCCTGATTGCGGCGTTGGCATTAATATTCAGTTGTCTTTACAGGAATTCTATAATGAAATCCAAAAAACTGCTGAAGAAAAAATGAATACGATTACTTTACAGGATATCATAGATACCTATTATCAGCGAACATCAATCCTCAATATCTCCCCGGTTAGCCATCACGGTTAAATTTTCATCCCGATTTACGGAAAATGTTCCTACTACATCCGGTTCACCTTCCTTATGACCGGATTCAGGTTTCCCATAAATACTTCGCACAGCCGGATCAGGATTATCAAATCCTGCATCTATGGCTATCTGCATTTCTCTGCGTACCTCTTCTGGTGTTGTGTTGTACTTTTCTGCAATCTTTCATTTATTATGAGTGTAGACATGCACAGTTTACGCTTTCATCTCGGTAATTGAATTGCCGAGGATTCCTGCTTTTTATCCTAAAAAATTATACGGGACAGACTTTTTCTTCTCTTATCCAGAATATCCGTCTGTCCAGAGCGGCGAAAATGTTAAAGCAGCCTGATCGTTCTGTTACTGCTGTCATGGAAGAGATCGGTTATTCCAACATTACGCATTTTTATAAAATTTTTGAGAAAAAGTTCCATATGACACCAGCGGAATACCGAAATACTTTATAAGTCCTGTATATGTCTTATCTGTATACAGTAGAAAAGAAAAAGCCTTATAATATTACTGCAAATGATATGTCCCTCAAATATGATTTTTAGATTGACTGTTCCTTAAGGGGCTATATCATTTACGACAAATATTATAAGGCTTTATATATTTTTACAGTTTCATAGCACTGCGGATGCAGTTCTCAATATATTCTTCTCCCAAATCTGTATTCAGGCTGAGATCAAAGTTTCCGGCTGCACCCCACATACGGCGGGTGTAATAACGGTAGTTATCTGCACGGAGTTTTTCATTTTTCTGAACCGTAGCTTTGGCTTCTCCCTCGGAGATATTCTGTCTCTGTGCCACTCTTCTAATTCTGCTCACAAGAGGCGCTGAAAAAAATACTTTCAGACAGTTTCCGGAATTTCTGAGAACGTAATCTGCACAACGGCCTACTATCACGCAGTTGCCTTTTTTCGCAAGATTACGTACAACCTGACATTCTGCCTCGAAAATCTTATCCTTCGGTGCTTCATCCTGCATATCCGCATTCAGATACATCTGATTAACCAGATCATAGATGAGACTGTTTGTCATGATCTCTTCGTTTTTCTTGATGAATTCCGGTGTGTATCCGGTGGTTCCTGCTGTCATCTGGATAATCTCCGCATCATAAAAATCATATCCCAACTTTTCTGCAAGAATCTTGCCAATATCGTGGCCGCCACTTCCAAACTGTCTTCCAATGGCGATAACATTTTTTCCATAGGTTCCTGCTGTCTGTTCTTTTGCTTCGTTCTCGTTTTCTGCAGATACGCTTTCCGGGAAAATCATATCTTTCAGGAATACAAGTTTCTTACCGATGAGTCTGGCGATAAAGCCTACCAGAAGGGCAGCAATAACGGTACCTTCTCTTACACCAGCCAGTCTTCCTGCAAATACGAAAGAAAGTACAGCAGCGATCACTGACATGGATACATCAAAACAGATCTTGGTTGTTCCGAAATTTGTTTTCCATGTAAGAACAATAGCACGGACAAAAGATTCTCCCGGAAGCATGACAACGTCTGCCAAGACCTCCATATATACACCTACGCCAAGAATCAGACATCCGATGAGAAGATATACAATCTTCATGATGTACGCTTCCGGATTGACCCAGGAAAAAAGAATCATGGTAAGATCAATAAAATATCCAAATATGATGGATACCGGAATCTGAAGGATGTGCTCCAATTTAAAGTTCTTTCTCAGGATGATCAACTGCAGTACGATCAGAAAGATACTGAAAAAGATGGTAAAATTTCCAAGTGTAAATGGAAAATTAAGACTTAATACGTAAGGAATTGATGAAATCGGGGATGTTCCTAGGTTTGCCTTTGTGATCAGACTGACTCCCAGGGAGTTTACAAACAATCCCACCAGAAATATTAAATATCGTTTTCGTTTCTCCATTTTTTATTTCCTCCTCATTTCATATCTGCAAGATTTCGATAGATCCGGCAAAAAATATCCATAAACAACTTCTGCTCTTCTTCGGAAATACCATTTAATGCAGTTTTTTCTATTTTCTTAAAAGCCTCCTCCACAAGCTTCTGATTTTTCTTTCCGGATTCTGTCATAAAAATATGAAAAGTACGACGGTTTCCATTGAGCATTTTTCTTTCGATCAGACCTTTTTCTTCCATACGGTTCAAAATGGACGTTAAAGATCCTGCCTCGATGAGGCATCCTGCCGCAATCTCTTTCTGGCTGGCACCATCGCGATCTTTCAGGTAATCCAATACTTTGGGCTGTCCCAAGGTAAGGCCTGTGTCTGCCAGCTGTTCCATTAGTTTTTTCTGGACAGTCATATGGTTTATCATAGACAGGTAGTGAAATGAATCATCCATTTATTATTTAGCTCCTTCTTTTATCATATAAATAGTTATAATTCAAACATTTGGAATTATAACTATATTTGTGGTGTATGTCAATAACTTTTTTAGTATATTGGAATCTTGTACAATGTATTACCCTCTTGAGAATATATAGTCAGTGTCTTTGTTTCAGGGTAATACCATGATATTAGCTCAGATTAAATCGTAATTGATACCTCATCAGCATTTTTCTTTTTTATTATTGTAAAATATTTTTTTACATTTTAGCGCTATTTTCCTCTTCTATTTGTTTGCAAAAAAAGCCATAAGATTTTCTTTTCAAAATCTTACAGCTCTTCTATCATGTTGCATCCCAAACATCATCTATACTTACATGTAATCCTGAGCGAGAGACACCTAAAAATTTCAACATCCCGGAGACGGAAACCCGGCGTCCAGCCTTTTTGGCAGCTTCCGTCTTCTCAGACACTTCAAGATAAATGACTTCCGTCATTTTCCCAGAATGTTGATTGCTTTTTTTAACACATCAAGTGCATCTTGGGCATCACGTAATTCACGTCTGAGACGGGCAATTTCCTTCTGCTCATCAGATGCATAATTACCAGAACCACGAACAGGAATATCACCTGATTCCCGGAAGTCTTTTAGCCATTTTGTTAATGTGCTGTATCCGATGCCAAGATTTTCTGCACATCCACGTACTCCGAGATCTTTGTGATCCTGATAGTACTGGACTGCATCAAGTTTATTTTCCATATATCTCATCCGTTACTGTTTCACACCATTCGGATGATGTTTTTTCTCCCGGTACTTCAATTGCCAGATGTGAAAACCATTCATCTGGTGCTGCTCCATGCCAGTGTTTTACTTCTGCCGGAATATTGACACAATCTCCAGGTTTCATTTCTACTGCTTCTTTTCCTTCTTCCTGATAGTATCCACGTCCTGCAATGCAGATAAGAATCTGTCCGCCTCCGCTTTTTGCATGATGAATATGCCAGTTATTCCTGCAACCAGGTTCAAAAGTCACATTGAAAATTCCAACCTGTGACGTAGACACAGGAGCCAAAAAACTTTTCCCTGTAAAATATTGTGCAAATTTATCATTTGGCTCTCCAATCGGGAATATCATCTTTTTAGCATGAGCTCTCATTGCTTCATCTTCATATGAAAGATCACCTTCGTCTATACTCCAGACATCTTTTGCAAGATTGAATGCCGCCCATCCTTTTGGCCACCCTGCATAAAATGCTATATGGGTAATCACGGCTGCAATTTCTTTCTGAGTCACTCCATGAGCTTTTGCATTTTCAAAATGATGTACTAAAGATGTATTAATCATTCCTGAAGCGATAAGTGCTGTGACTGTTATAATACATCTTGTCTTTACATCAATATCCTGATTATTCCAGTTTTCTCCAAACAAAACATCATCATTAAAATGTGCAAACTGTGGTGCAAATTCATTCAGTGCGTTTCTTCTTGCTGTCTGTACAATTTTTTTCACTTTAATCACCTGTCCTTATTTTAACTTTGCTCCATCCTTAAAAGCATTTCCCACACGTTCTCCAAGTCTGTAATATCCGTGATGTACCGGATCATATGTAATTGGTGTAAACTTACTAAGATCAATTTCTCCGTCATCACCGAGATATTTCTCATCTGCACTTACATTTTTAATTTCCGCAAGATACTTGCTGCCATCAATAACTTTTACAAGTTCACACTCAAGAGTCAATGGAAGTTCATTGATGATTGGTGCATTTACAAATTCACCTTTCGTTGTAGTAAAGCCTGCTTTTTTCATCTTATCTGCTTCTTTATTTGCAGAAACAATTCCCACATAATCGCAGGCAACCAGATGTTCAAGATCTGCCACCCCTACTGTAAAAGCCTTATTTTTTATAATATTGTCTGTTGTCTTATGGGCAGACAAATCTACAATAATCTCATTTGCACCTACAATTCCGCCCCATGCAGCGTTCATTGCATTTGCCTTTCCATTTTCATCATAGGTTCCCAGAATCATAACCGGCTGTGGATATAAAAATGGCTTTGCTCCAAAATTTATTCTCATTGTTTTATCTCTCCTTATGGTTATTTGTTTATATCAGTATTTATCTGCCCAATCCATTCTGTAATCACCTCTTCTGAAGTTTCCAGATGATCTTTTCCTTTGGAATCAAACTGAATCTGCATTTCATGTGCAAAGGCAGCTCCTTTGCAATTTTCCTTCATATCTTTTATAACATGCCCCGGCCATCCACCATTTGTCATAAATGGAATCACTGTCTTTCCTGTAAAATCATTTGTTGTCAAAAATGTAAGCACTGCAGGTGCCATCGTATACCACCACGTTGGAGTTCCGATAGCAATCACATCATAATCAGCAAGATTTACAGATATCGGATTGATCTGAGGCATAAAGCCTGCCTCTACCTCTCTTTTTCCCTGTTCAACCACATCTTCATGACTGCCGCTGTATGGCTCTGTTGTTTCGATTCTCGCAATATCTGCACCTGTCCCATTAGTCAGCTGCTCTGCAATTCTTTTCGTGTTTCCATTTGACCAGGAATAATATACAACTAACATTTTCTTCATTATCTCTATTCTCCTTTACTTATTTTAACCCCTGTAAACAGATAGATATAACCCACCATGACTACCGCTAAGAAAGCCACTATTACCCCGATGGTTATCTTTTTCCTTGTTTTCATTGCTCACCTCTTTTATTTCTTCTGTATTTTTGAACCTCCAAACACCTGCGACATCGGCATATGGGCAAGCATCTCATCAATAGATTTTACTTCATCCTGAGTCAGCTTTATATCTGCTGATTCCATATTTTCTTCCAGTCTATTTACTTTTCTTGTTCCCGGAATTGGTACGATATATGGTTTCTTTGCAAGCATCCATGCAAGAGAAATCTGTGCAGGCGTGGCATTTTTTTCTTCTGCAATCACTTTCATCCAGGACATAAATTCATTATTTTCCTTTAATCCTTCTTCTGTAAACTGTGGCATTGCGCTTCGATAATCTCCCGGCTTTTCAAATTCCCCATGGGAATGATATGCTGCTGTCAGTAATCCATTTGCAAGCGGCGAAAATGCAACAAATCCTATTTTCAATTCTTCAAGCACCGGGAATAATTTCTCATAATCCCTGTACATCATGGAATATCTGTTCTGAATCGCTGTAACCGGGCATACTTTATGTGCACGTCGAATAATCTCTTCACTGGCTTCTGATAACCCCCAGTGTGTGATTTTTCCCTGCTCCATTAACTCCTTCATAGCTCCTGCCGTCTCTTCAATCGGTACAGTCATGTCAATACGATGAATATAATATAAATCAAGATGGTCTGTGTTAAGTCTCATTAAAGATCCCTCAATCGATGCTTTAATCGTCTCCGGTCGTCCATCAGGAATCAAAGGTTTATTTACAGTTGTTGCAGTTTCATCAAAACGTATCCCACACTTTGATGCAAGGACAATTTTGTTTCTATATGGCCTTAACACTTTCCCAAGCAGTTTTTCATTGTGATGAGGGTCTTCTGTTGTTCCGTATATCTCTGCCGTATCAAAAAATGTGCAGCCTTCATCGATCGCTTTTTCAATCAATTCTTCTGCTTCTTTCTGTGTTGAAACAGTTCCATATGCATGACTCATTCCCATACATCCAAATCCGATTTCTGATACTTCTAAGTCTCTTCCTAAAATTCTTATCTCCATCTTTATCTTCCTTTTCTATATTTCAAACTTTACTGTAAGTATAAGAAAAAGAGACTCCGGACAGAAGTCTCTCTTTGTTAGGCAGTTTAAACCTAAAGGTTATGTCTTACTTATTACGATTCCTCCAAATATTTTTTTATTCTTTTATAATCCAAGACTGTCTATCCATGAACTGATATCTGATTCAGACGCTCCACCATGGAATCGTTCCCCTTCTTTCCAGTCACCTGTTCCTGTCATCTCTTCCAGAAGATTACCGCTGTCACCGATTCCCGAGGTCGCTGCTGTACAGAATGGGATGACTGTTTTTCCTGTAAAGTCATTCTCTTTTACAAAGTTATCTACTGACCATGCTGCAATTCCCCACCAGATAGGATAGCCAATGTATACCGTATCATATGAATCCCAGTTATCAACTGTTGTAGACACCAGTTCCACATCTCTTAAGCTCTCATCATCATGTTCTCTTGACACCCGGCTGTCATCATCTGTCCAGTCAAGGTCATCATCTGTATATGGCTCCACAGGCTCTATTTCAAACAGATCTGCCTCTGTAATTTTTGCTATCTTTTCAGCAACATCTTTTGTATTTCCTGAAGCTGAATAATATACAACCAATATTTTTCCATTTCCTGTTGATGTATTTTCTGTTGTATCTGTAGTGTTTTCGGAATTTGTATCCGCTTCTTCATTTCCAGACTGGTTTGTACTTATAGACTGGCTGTCATTATTAGAAGCAGACTGGTTTGTATTGCTTGCTCCACATCCTGCCATCAAACCGATTGCCACGATGCATGTTAAGAGTACTGCTGCTATTTTCTTTGTTTTCATTCTAAGGTCACCTCCTGTCGTATAAAATGTTTGTCACGCTAATTTCTATCGGATGAAATTGGTAAATACAAAATCCGGTGCCTTTGGCATTTCAATTCCCATTTTTGTCGCAACATTTTTACAGTTAATGAA
The DNA here is from genome assembly GCF_003479245.1 of Ruminococcus sp. AF17-12. Lineage (NCBI taxonomy): Bacteria > Bacillati > Bacillota > Clostridia > Eubacteriales > Oscillospiraceae > Ruminococcus > Ruminococcus sp. AF17-12. Next base: position 54,953 of record NZ_QUGY01000006.1, on the reverse strand, counting down.
ATATGCCATATTGTTTCCAAGGATCTGCATAACCTGCATTCCTTCGAGATCCTGTTTTACTTCATCCGGATTCGTCCCATGTACCATATTCCAATATCTCGATGTAATGATCGGCATCTGCATCAGACCAAAATATTTATTTACCTGGTCCCATGTGGCCGTTGTTCCGGCCCTTCTTGCTGAAATTACCACAGCGGCAGGTTTCAGGCGGAATCTGTCGCCGCCACCGTTTAAATCGGCATAAAAGACTCTGTCCATAAAGGATGTGATTGCACCGCCTGCACCACCCCAGTGTACCGGAGTTCCAAATACGAATCCGTCATAATCCCCTGCTATTTCCAGAAATTCATTCACGATATCATCCAGGATGCATTTATTTTTTTCCTGACATTTTCTGCAGGCAATACACCCTGAAATCGGCTTGTTTCCAATCCAAAAAATATCTGTACTTATGCCATTTTCGTTTAATGCACTGGATACTTCACAAAGAGCTGTATAAGTACAGCCATTTTTGTGTGGACTGCCATTGACAAGTAATACTTTCATTGATTTTTCCTCTTATGCTTACCAGTTCTTTTTTTCTTTTGAACTGTCATTATTCTTTTTTCTTTCCTCAACCATCTTCACGAACCATTCCACCATATTCGGATCCTGATGCGAGAAGAAGGAGCTTGTCTTCTTGTCCAGTTCTGCAATAGTCTTCATATCTTCATCAGAAAGTGTAAAATCAAAAACATTAAAGTTTTCTTCCATTCTCTCAATGTGTGTTGATTTCGGAATAACCACTACCCCTCTCTGAATATGCCAGCGAAGCATAACCTGTGCCGGAGTCTTCTGATATTTTTCTGCAATCTCTGCGATGACAGGATTCTCAAAGGTGCCTCCTCTGCCCTCACCGAATGGTGCCCATGCTTCTAACCGGATATCATATTTGTCTGCCCATTCCTTCATCTCTTTCTGCTGATTGAAGATGTGGGTTTCCACCTGATTTACCATAGGTTTAATACGGTTGAAGGATGCAAAATCAACCATTCTGTCTACATAAAAGTTGGAAATTCCGATTGCTCTGATTTTTCCCTCATCGTACAGATCTTCCAATGCATGGTAAGCACCGTAAGCATCTGAAAATGGCTGGTGAAGCAATACCAGATCCAGATAATCTGTCTTTAACTTTTTCATGGATTCAAGAACTGATTTCTTTGCTTCTTCATATCCATAATGTTCGACCCACACCTTTGTTGTAAGGAAGATTTCTTCTCTTGGAATGCCTGACTTTTGGATTGCATTCCCAACCTCTTCCTCATTAAAATAACTCTGTGCTGTATCAATCGCCCGGTATCCAACTTTTAAAGCATCAAGCACACATCTTTCACATTCCTCTTTTGTTACTTGATATACGCCATATCCCAGTATTGGCATTTTTACACCATTATTTAATGAAATATATTCCATTGTCGTATCCTCCTTGTTTTCTTTCATTCATCTTACATTCATACTCTAATACTGATAGATTCCTTTGAGAAGTTTCGATAAGTTTTTCAGTCTTAACCTTTCGGTTTATTCTGGTTCTTACTGATTGAACAGCCATCCCATAATTTCTTTGTCACGACAAAACAGATAGCCACCGCCATGCTGATAAGTGACCGGTGTTCCTTCAAAGTAATCTTTATCTTTTACATCCAGTACCACCAGTTTATCAATCTCTGATTCCGGTAATCCCTGTTCTTTGTAAAGCTCATGTATCTGCTGGTATGCCTCTTTAAAAGGTTCTGATCCATAGTATTCGTCGCTTTCGCCAATCACAAAATATACCGGCGTTTTCATCTCCACAACCGGCTCATATGCACCATCCCACTGAGAGCTGCACATAAGTGCCGCTGTATATAATTCCGGCTGCTTTGCCAATACCAGTGACAGGGTTTCTCCTCCTCCGGAATAACCATTAATATATACTTTCGATGGATTAATAATATAATGCGTCAGAAAATACTGTGTCAGTTCAATTGTCTGATCTGCTGATGTCTGTCCCCAGTCATTTAACTGTGGAGCTACAATAATCATATCGGTAATATACTTCTGTGCTTCAAATCCAAAATCTTCTGTCCGGATATTTTCTCCCACGCCCTGAAAATATAATCCCTGATATCCGGGTAATGTTACATATAGTGCATATTCCTTTGTCCCGTCATATGCATCCGGAATATATACATTGTAATGAATGTCCCCTTCATTTGGAGAATGAAGAACATTATCCAGGAGGAAGCCCTGGTATTCTTCGCTTCCCGGCGTAACATTTTCCAATTCATCTCCGGATGTATTTTTTTCTGTATTTTCTTTTTTCTCATCTGTCTTCTGCTGTACGGTCTGTACCTGGTTTATTGTTTGTTGATTCTTCTTTTCATCCCTGCCGGGTTTTGAAAAGTAGATATATACCATGATTACCATTGCTAAAATAACAACTCCAATAATTGTAAGTACTAATTTCCGCTTTTCCATAAATACACCACCTTCTTTCAGTATGAACCTTTTCGTTTTCTCTTACCTGTTTTCTTTAGAAACACTCCACTATAATATCCAATAAATGCTATCAACATCATTACTGCCAGATAATCCAGCAGAAAAGGAAAGATCCCCTTTTCATAATCATAAAATACAAAATGCATCCTCATAATCAGATAATCTCCTATCTGTCTCCTGTAAAATGCATATAAACCATAACCTGCAATTGTGGTTGCGACAGATCTTGCTGCCCATGTTCTGATGACGGATGGATGTTCCCATAATCGTCCTGCCATTGCTACCGCTATATTCCAATGAAATCCGAGATGTAATGACATCACCACCAGTCCCCAGTATGCGCAAAACATATGTATCTGTCTGGCTGTCATATATGTTCCGGAAATCTTTATCCATTTAAATATGTGATTTGACAATAATATTCCACTTATCATGGAACCCATTATAAGAATAAGCATGATGATAACCAGTACTATCTGTATCACTCTGAACGCATTATATTTTCCTTTCCTTACAGAGGTCACCCATTTATGATTCAGTATGTAATGTGAAATAAAAAGCACAAGCATCGCCATACCAATCCACTCATGTGCAGTCTCGCTGAGCAGACTATATGGCATAAGAAGAAGCAAACATATCGTCATTCCTATATCTATCAATATTTTTGCTGTAAATCGTTTATTTTTCATATCCTACCTCTTATCTAAAGCATTCTTATTGTCTTTATTTGCATATAGTATCCTCCATTTTCACTTCAGCTAAAGTATAACAAAACGAGACTCCATTAGAAGTCTCGTTTTGTTATTCAGTATTAACCTTTAGGTTTCTACTCGCATGTATTCAATTTTTATTTTACCTTGTTAATAGCATTTATCAGCCGCTTAACCTTAATGGACGGTTTTTTCGAATGAAGAATTCCAAACGGCATAGTATAATCCCACTCTACTGGAATGATTCTGATCAGTGGATGAACACTTTCCCAGCTCTTGAATGCCAGTAATACCTCATTATTGTTTTCGCATCGGTTAAATGCTTCTACATTGTACAGATTAAAGTCTACAATATTGATTTCAGGATGATTTTTCATCATATCATCCCTTAGCATATCGCCATAATAACTCCATCCTCTTCGCATGAGCATAAGATTTTCTCCAGCCAGATCATCAAGTGTAATTTTTTCTTTTTTTGCCAGCCTGTGATGAATTGATACCGCCACACAAAATGGTTCTCTTGAAATCTCAGTGCCATCACAGCCTCTGAGTTCAAGCATTGTTTCATCAAAGATTCCAGCTATCACATCAATATTCTTTCCCATATTAGCCAGTATCTCTCTTGCATTCTCTGGTGTATTTTCAAATGTAATCAATTTAAACTTCATCTCCGGATATATTTTCTGTATCTTAGGCCAAAGTTCCACAAAAACTTCCGGTGGCGTCATCGGAGATATTCCAACACGAATGATTTCTTCATTATGATTCATTGCTTCCTGCGCCCGTATCAACGATTCTTTTGAATATTGAATCAGATATTTTGCATCCTGATAGAGCGATTTACCAGCTTCCGTAATAATAAGACCTCTGTGTGTTCTTTCAAATAATTGCAAATTTAAGCTGTTTTCCAAAGAATTTATCTGTTTAATAACCGCAGGTGCACTTATATATAATTCTTCTGCCGCTTTACTAAAACTTCCAGCTTCTACAACGCAGATAAATGTATCAAGTTGTGGATTATACATCATGTAATTCACTCCTCTTTGTGATTTTAAATCATCTGAAATGCTTTCAGTGCCCCAATAATTGCCTCTTCTTTCTCCTTCGGACATTGTGGTTGCTTTGCTCCCTCTGACCTAGGAATATTAAAATTCTCCGCTAATTTAATTCCACACTTTCTCTTCACCTGTGCAATATACAGATTAGATACCTTCATCCCATCATTATACTCTGCAACATACTTCTTTATCTCCTCATAAGTAGCCTTGCTCTCAGCCGCCGTTAAATCCATCTCGTCCATGTCAAGTCTCACATTCACATGATGCTTCGCTTCATGGAGTTTGGACAATAAACATACCGTCTCGACTGTGTTTTCGTTGAGCAACCGAATTGCTTCGCCTTCAAAACCTTCATAATACACCGGAAATGCCAGATCAATCTGCCTGATGATGCGCCCATCATCCATCTTTTCCGGGTATAACTCAATTGCATCAATAAACAACTGCATAAATTCCTTTTTTTCAATATCTGACATTTCTGCATACAGTATATCAAACTTTTGCAGGATTTGGTACAGTTGTTTTTCACCAATTTATCTTCCATACGCTGCCTTAATCTTTTCCTCCACATCGGCAATCTCATTCTCAAAACCAGAGATCCTGTCATAAAGATTATCCAGACGGTCCTGCATATCCTGGAACTTCCTTGCATAATGCTTATCGCCAGCATCCAAAGCATCCAACATCACAAGCAGTTTATTCTTTGCCCCGACAACCTGCTGCAACTGCCCCTTCAGCTGATCCCGTTCCTCTTCCAGATTTGAGACATCCACCTTTTCCTGCAATCTTTCTCCAATATACTCATGAAACCTTTCATCAGCAATCATCCCCCTGATGAACCATTCCACCTCTGCATTGATCTCATTTTGATTCAATGATGGCTTAAAATCACAGAAATGTTCTTCATCAATCTTTCTCCTGTGCTGGCATCTGTAATAGAAATCATCCTTATATTCACCAGATTTCTTATTCTTCCTTCTCCTCACCGTCCCTGCCATTCCAGCACCACACACCGGACACTTCAAAAGCCCCGACAAAATATGTTCATGCTCAAGGCTATGTGTCTTATTCCACTTAACCCCCGTCCTCTTCCTTTTCTCTCTCGCCGCCTCCCACGTCTCTTCATCCACAATCGCCTCATGCAGTCCATCTGCCAGCAGGTAATCATCAGTCTTCACACGCCGGTATTCATCCCTCGTTCCCTTCACCTTCTCCATAACATTCTTCCCGTAAGCAATCTTCCCAGTATAAACCGGATTATCCAAAATCTTCATGATCAGTCCTCTGGCAAAATAGTTCAGCTCATGCCCCCTGACCTTTTTCTTCGTATAACCTCTCTGGTTCAGATAATTACAGATAGCATCTGCCCCCATATCCGTATGCCCAAACTTGTCATAAATAATCCGCACAATCTCCGCTTCTTCCTCATTCACCACCAGAGTGCTATTCTTGGAATCCAGATCATATCCGAAAGGAGCCTGTCCGCCATTCCATTTTCCCTCTCTGGCCTTCTGCTTTCTTCCTTCCATTGTCTGGACCAGAATATTCTCCCTTTCAATCTCAGCCACTGCCGACAGCACCGTGATGGTCAGCTTGCCGGAATCCTTAGAAGAATCAATCCCGTCTTCCACACAGATCAGATTCACTCCATAATCCTGGATAAACTGCAGGGAGTTTAAAACATCTGCTGCATTCCTTCCAAAACGTGACAGCTTAAACACCAGAATAAATGCCACTCCGTCACGTTCCTCGGACACATCCTGCAGCATCCTCTGAAACTCCGGTCTGCCCGTAATACTCTTTCCGGATTTACCAGCATCACAGTATTCCCTGCCCACTTCCATTTCTTGGAACTCCGCAAACTTCATCAGCCTTTCTTTCTGTGCCTCCAGACTGTAGCCGTCCACCTGCATTGTCGTAGAAACACGGATATAAATATAACATTTCTTTTTCACACTGCACTCTCCTTCCTGTACTCCACATCCTCATCCAGCATCCGGAAATGCTTCAAGGCATCCAGAATTAACACTTCCTTTTCCACCGGACAGACCGGCACATGATTCTTATTTTTAGCCGGCTTGTTATAAGCCTTTCCCACATCCAGACCATACTTCCGTTTTACCTGCGCAATATATAAGGAAGAAACATTCATTCCATACTTTCCTTTCACATATGCCCTGATCTCCGCATAGGTTGCTTTTGCCTCAGAAGCAGTCACCCGATGCTCTGTACAGTCTACTTCAAATGTCACCACTTCATCCGGTTCATCATTCTCTGCCCTTTTTCCTTCCTCCTCATAATAAACCGGAAAACGAAACACAATCCTTTTCAAAATCCTGCCGTCTTCCCTTTCTTCCTGGAAGACATCAATTCTTTCAATGAACTGCCTGCACAGCTCCCTGCGTTCCTTGCAGTTCATTCTCTCAAACAGCAGGTCAAAGTCATCAAGAATCTTCTGTATATTATCAGAAGAACGAACGCCTTTCTTCAAAGCCTCCATCCGCTTTTTCAGCTTCCGGATCCTTTCCTCCAGAATCTCGATTCTGTCATAAACCTCATCAATCTTTGACTGAACAGCCTCGTATTCATCATCATAATCTTCTGCAAGAACATCCAGATTATCCAGTTCCGCCCCCAGCTTATATTTCAGATGCTCCTGACTGTGCAGTTCTTTTCTGGTTCTTTTCAGATCCGCTTCACAAGCATCCAATGAACTCCTGTCACCAACCGTATTCATAACCGTCTGACGGAACTCCCGCGTCTCTGTCACCTTTCCAACAATTTCCATCACAGCTCCGTCCAGTTTTTTCTGATTGTACGTCCAGCTACAATTACAGACACGCCCTGCACTCTTACGATAATTCCGGCATCCATAAGAATAAACAATCTTATAATAGCCCCATGATTATTGTTCTTTCGTTTATTCTTTTTTGTAATCATTCCAGTTCCGCACACTGGACACTTCACCAAACCAGACAGAATACTGATTCTCTCCGGATCATCCACCTTTTTCTGCGGCCTTCTCAGCCTCTTCCGCTTCTCCTGCACCCGCATCCAGACATCTTCCGAAATAATTGCCTCATGCTTTCCCCTGACGGAAATGATCTCTTTGGGATTTTTCTTAATCTCCTCAGAATTTGTCCGCCTGTTATATACGATCATCCCATAATAAATAGGATTTCCCAGCACCGAAGAAACAAAATCCGAAGTGATAACCTTATCCTCTCCCTTCACCACACGCTTATAACCATTCTCATTCATCCAGCCCACAACCGTATTCAGCATCATATCCGGTTCCAGATACTTCTGATAAATCATCCTCACCAGATCCGCCGCCTCAGGAACCACCACCAGTTCCTTATTCACACTCACATATCCATACGGCACGCCGCCGCCCGGCCATCCCCCATTCATCAGCTTCTGCATCCTCGCCGTCGTGAACTGGACTGTAATATTCTCATGCTCCATTTCTGCCACAGCCGACAGGATAGCAAGTGTCAGACGTCCGCCCTGCGTGGAACTGTCAATGGCATCCTCAACACAGACCAGATCCACATCAAAATCCATCAACAGCTGCACAGACTTCAAAATATCTGCCGCATTTCTTCCAAAGCGGGATAACTTAAACACCAGCACACAGGAGATCTCATCTTTCTCACAGGAAATGTCATCCATCATTTCCATAAAAGCCGGTCTGCCCTTGATGCTCATTCCAGATCTGCCTGCATCACAGTATTCCCTGACCACTTCCATTTCTTTATAGTCCGCATACTTCCGAAGCCGCTCTGTCTGTGCTTCCAGACTGTATCCCTCTGTCTGAGCCGCTGTAGAAACACGGGTATATATGTAACATTTCTTTCTCAAATCTTCACCTCATTTCGGTTGCCCACCGTCATACGGTTGCCGTACATAAAATATATCGGAATCACCAGTCTGTGCCAACTCGCAGAACGACCAAAAAAACTGCCCCAAAATCCACCTTCTCCTATGCGGTTTCCATAGCGCAAAAAGACCGGCAGCCCCAAAAGACCACCGGCACACTCGATCACTTCCCCTGCAGCTGTGCATTTCTCTCCTCAATCTCCCCCAGAACCACATCCCCGTACTTCTGGATCATTCTTGCCAGAAACTCTGCACACTTTTCCATGTTTAGCCTGGCCTGTTTCTCCGTCAGTCTGCCGGTATCGATCAGTTCAATTTTTCCCATAGCCAAAAACCACCTCCTACTGTTCCAAGGAGTCCTGGTCCCTGATTTTTTGACTTTCCGGACAAAAAAATAAACCCGCTGCCATCCACAGATTTCTCCGCAAACAGCAACAGGTTTCCCCTGATCATTTATTTACTTTATCATCCGTTCAATACCATCGGTCATACGGATTCCCACGCACCCTCTTTGTCTCTGGTGCCTTCTCAATACTCTTTTCAGCTTCTTCCCTCGTTGCAAACAGCCTGTGAGCCTTCACCTGTATTCCGCCGCCCGTATCTGTAAAACGTACCAGGAATATCCCGCCGGAACACCTGCGGATCTCCACTTCTCTCACATACCTGTTTGATTCCACAATATATGCAGTATCCCCGACTTTCATAAAATCACACTCCTGCACTCAAAACATCCTTCATCCTCACCAGAACAGGAAGCACCTGCCCGTCAGCAAATCTCCGTTCAAAAGAACCATTGAAAAAATGATCTTCTCTCAGCAGCATTGTCAGCAACGCCGTACAAAGTTCATAATCCGCTCCCGGAACACGTTTCAGTTCCTCATTACAGTCAATCGGCTCCGTAATCATGTAATCCCCATAATTTGTTTTCAAATCTCCTATTGTCTTTAACAGATCTGCATACAGATTCTCTTGTGGATTCTTTAATTCCAATATTTCCTGAATTTTTCGTAGTTTCTCTGACTTTGTCAATGCTATACACCACCTTGATAAACGCTCGAATATATGTTCTTTATATTTTAACATATACCCAATAATTATTCTAGCGCAAAATATATTCATGTAATATCCACAACAGCAAGGTTTCGTTGCGACTACGAAATTGATACAATTTAACGGTGCACACCCTTGTGAACACCCCTGTTCGCCTTTCGTTAAATAATTAAAATAGGCTACTCTTTTGCATATTTCTGATCAGCCTGTTTCTTCCATAAAAAAAGAGACATTGACATAATTTGATCAATATCTCTTCTGCTGCTTTGCTGAGACATATTCTTCCGACTGGATATACTCTCTCGGGGAAGCATCAAATTCATCCTTGACGGAATCCAGTCCATAATAAAACCGCTACCACACCGAAACAAAGGATATGTCTCTATTTTTGGTAAAACCATAGATGTAGGTTAATCATGTTTTTTTAATCAGCGTTTTGATACTCACTGTCTTCCCCAAATAGCTACCGAATTTGACCTCACGATCAATTCTTCGACAGGCAGACCAATCGGGCAAATGTTATGGCAAGCTAATGATTTCCCGCATCCCTCAAAATAATTTTCCTTATATTGAGTTGAAACCTCATTCCGATGGCTTATTTCCTGTTCTTCATTCAGAATCCGAAATGCGTTGACTGCAGCAACAGCGCCTGCGAAAGTCCCATTTGCAGAGAAGTTAGGACACACTTCAAGGCAGCAGCCACACATCAGACAGCGTGCCGACTGGTATCTCGGTTCATGTGTCCACGGATTCATATAAGCTTCACTTTCAAGCCAAAGGTTCAGTTTTTTCAAATTTTCAAACAGAATTGACCGGTCAACGATCAAATCTCTTACAAGCGGAAATTTGCTTAAAGGTTCCAAGGTGATTGTAGAACCTTTTAACGTATGTAGAAATGTAGAGCATGCCAGCCTCGGACGTTCGTTAATCAGCATGGCGCAAGCCCCACATTTTCGCACCATACAGCTACATTCCCAGTTGATGGGAGTAACTATATTCCCTGAATTATCTTTCAAAGGTGTTCTACTGTTCAATTCCTTTAGAACATTGGCAACAGAGCTGTTTTTGCTTCCGTCAAACTCAAATTCCTGCCAATAACTGTCTGATTTCTGACTCTCCTGCCGCCTGATTCTTATTTTATATACCAAGTGAATCACCGCCTTTCTGGAACAGGTACAAAGGAAATCTGTATCTGCTTTCCATCAAATCTGGCTACCGTTGTTTTAAGGTAATCATCGTCATTGCTCTTCGGATAATCCTCCCGCCAGTGTGCACCACGGCTTTCTTTTCTTGCAAGAGCACTCTTTAGAACTGCCATGCCAAGCAATGGAAGATTTCCTGTCAGCGCTTGTACCGTTTGAATCCCATTTAACAACGTATTCTCATTTCTGACAACGCCCATAGTATCCTGCATCACTTTGTTTAATTGCTTTATTTCTGAAATTTGAGACGTTGGTGGAAAATCTATCTGTGTCGCACAAGATAGATCTACTACATCTGCCTGTTCACATGCTGATTTTGCCGCAACACGTCCTCCGTATAACGCTCCTAACAGAGAATTTCCACCAAGACGGTTGGCACCATGATATTGGGCACAGCATTCTCCGGCAGCGTAAAGATTCTGAATCGGCGTTCTGTGCTGCTCATCCACCAGAATGCCTCCCATAAAATAGTGAATTCCCGGTAAAACAGACACCGGTTCCTTTCGTATATCTTTATGCAGATAGGTCATACAATCGTCTGCCAGACCAGATAGCTTATTTGAAATAATCTCCTCCGATATTTCCATCATGTCAAGAAATACCTCTGATTCATGGCTGACCTTCCATATCTCTCTGGCGGTAATATCTCGTGGCATCAGATTTCCAAGCTCCGGGTATTTTTCCTCCATGAAATACCATTGTTTTCCATCTTTCATGGCAAACAACCTGCCACCTTCCCCTCTGGCCGCCTCGCTGATGAGCATGCGTTTTCCACCACATTTCACAGTTGTCGGATGGTACTGGATCATCTCGCCATTTGCCAGAGGAACACCAAGCCGGAACAATTCTGCGGTGACTTCTCCTGTATTGCTCAGCGAACCCGTTGTATTTCCAAACAATCCGTGCATACCACCGGTGGCAACAATAACCGCATCCCCCGGTAATTCCACAGTCTCCTGACTGTATTCATCCCTGATTACGCAGCCACAACAAATATTGCCACACAGACGAAGTGTTAGGAAAGAATGATGGCTGAACCGTTCTACCATACCAGATGCTTCTTTCCTGCGAACAGCGTCTATCATAGCTGTCATGATCTGCTTCCCGGTATCGCTCTGTGCAAAAGCAGTCCGTTTCTTTTTCTGCCCGCCAAAATTCCGCAGATCCACATCATCATAGCCACTCATGTTAAATTGAACTCCAAGTTTTAGCAGCCAGTGCACCAGCTCCGGTGCTGCCTGTGTCATTCCCCAAACTGCATTTGGATCTGCCAGACCACATGCTGCCTTTATTGTATCTGTAAAATGTTCTTCGGGACTGTCGTTTTCATCTTTTGTATTCAAAGCTGCGTTGATTCCGCCCTCCGCCATAACAGACTGTGCCCGCTCTGACGGAAGGGAGGAAACCAGTTTTACATTGCATCCATTTTCCGCTGCCTGCAAAGCCGCTGAAAGTCCTGCCAGTCCTGCACCTATAATAATAATTGTCTTACTCATAGATATTGCCATCCAATATAATATAAAATAACCGCTCCCGCTATAAAAAGAAGAAGCACCGAAAGGATCAAATAAATATCACTCCTTCGTTCTTTATAACTGATGATTCCCAGTGATACGAGCAATGGGCGGATATTGATAAAAATATGAACAAAGATTGCCGCTACGAACAAAAGCTGAGTTACCATCTTTACAGTTGTAAAAGGGAACAAAATATATGTCCCATTCTGCACCTTTCCAAACAAGCCAATATGGAATAACAGCAGAATCAGTATTGCCATCCCACTGGCTCGTCTCGCCCAAAATATGACGTTTTGTTTCAGATACATTTTTCCTGATTGCTTCGCTGTCTGTAAACTCTGAACTGTCAGGATGACACCAATCACCGTATGCACAACAAGAATACCAACACCAATCCATGCAAGAAGTTTTCCTGCACTACTTCCAACTCCGTTCAGCATAAAGCTGCCCATGATTCCATGAATCATAAAAATGAGAAGCATTAAAACAGACAAAATCGTATTCCATTTTCTCATAAATTCCCGCTCACCTCATTTCTTCGCTGTCCATGATCATATAGTCCATCTGTGTTAGCGTTGTAACGTCAATAAAATCATCCGATGCCAGGAATACATCATACTTTCCACTTACCACTCTTGATAGCATCATTGTGTTACTGTACTCTTTCAGATCTACGGAAAAACCGGCCTGTTTCAACCTGTCACAGAGTTTCTTAGCATAACTGACAAGCGGATAATCCGTCTCAGATACATATAACCGAAAACTAATGTCCGTTTTCATGAGATCTGTTTCATTTGTTTCCGAATCGTCCAGTGCCAATTCTTTTAATTTATTCCGGGTGTTCTCGTTGTCGAGACCATCTGACATCATATTAATACCGAGAACATAAGAGCCTTCCAACTGTGCGGAGGCTTGAGCCGCCTTTTTTGACTTCGGTGTTGCTCCTGTGATTGCATCAATCATAGAGGGCGGTGAGTGCAAAAGTGCACCGAAACCTGCAAGAAAAACAATTGTAACTGCTAACAGAATCAATTTCCGTTTCACATTGCCACCTCGTTTCTTATTTTTTCAAAATCCTCATTGCGTTCAAGACGGCAATTATGGTAACGCCTACATCACCAAATACAGCTTCCCACATTCCAGCTATACCCAGAGCACCAAGGATCAGGAACACACTCTTAATTCCAAGGGCAATCACTATATTCTGCATGACAATTTGCTTTGTCGCTTTTGCCACATCAATCGCATCCACCAGCTTAGATGGTTCATCTGTCATCAGAACCACATCCGCAGCTTCAATGGCCGCATCTGAACCAAGACCACCCATTGCGATACCAACATCCGCACGAGCAAGGACAGGAGCGTCATTGATACCATCACCAACAAAAGCTAATTTGCTTCCCTGTCTCTTTTTACTGTCTAAAAGCTCAACCTTTTCCACTTTTTGATCAGGAAACAGTTGTGCATAATATTCATCCAACTGCAATTCTTCCGCAACAGCCTTTCCGATTTTTTCATCATCACCAGTAAGCATGACTGTTTTTTCCACACCGATATGTTTCAAATCAGAAATTGTTTTTTTGCTGTCCGGCTTTACTTCATCTGTTATCAGAATGCATCCGGCATATTGACCATCTACTGCTACATAAACCTTTGTACCAACTTTTTCACAGGCTGTGTACTCCACATGCTCTGAATCCATAAGTTTCGTATTGCCGGCATAAACTTTCTTCTTTCCTGCCATGGCACTGATTCCATATCCGGAAATTTCCTTGTAATCAGAGATAACTGATTGGTCAATTTCTTTTCCATAAGCAGAGAGAATGGATTTTGCAATAGGATGGTTAGAAAAGCTCTCTGCCTGGACCGCATACTCCAGAACCTGTTCTTTTGAAAATCCATTTGCAGGCAGAATATCAGTCACATTGAAAACACCCTTTGTAAGTGTTCCAGTTTTATCGAACACAATAATGCTGACATTATTAAGCGCCTCTAAATAATTACTTCCTTTTACAAGAACACCTCGTTTAGATGCCGCACCAATACCTCCGAAGAAAGTCAGCGGGATTGAAATGACCAATGCACATGGGCAAGATACCACAAGGAAAACAAATCCTCTGCGAATCCACTCTGTCCAACCTCCACCAAGAAGGATCGGTGGCAGAATTGCCAGAATAGCTGCTAAGATTACAACAACAGGAGTGTAATAACGTGCAAATGTAGTAATGAAATTTTCTGTTGGTGCTTTTCTACTGGACGCATTCTCCACAAGATCAATAATCTTTGAAGCAGTAGATTCACCAAATGCTTTCGTTGTCTTAATCGTTAAAACACCCGTCTGATTCATACAACCGGAAAGTGCTTCGTCTCCTTTATGAACGCTTCTCGGAACCGATTCTCCAGTTAAAGCCCTCGTATCCAGCATAGAATCTCCATCCAATACCACACCGTCTAATGGGATTTTTTCACCAGGCTTTACAATAATAATCTCGCCAATGGCAACACTTTCAGGAGATATGGTAATCAATTCTCCGTTCCTTCTGACTGTAGCACAATCCGGACGTATATCCATTAAATCTGATATAGATTTTCTGGAACGCTCAACAGCCAATGACTGGAAAAATTCACCAACTTGATAGAACAGCATAACAGCAACTGCTTCCGGATATTCACCAATGACAAAAGCACCAATCGTAGAAACGCTCATCAGGAAATGTTCATCAAACACACGTCCCTTTGAAATATTCCTCACAGCTTGCCATACAACATCCCCGCCAAGAATAATATAGGAGACAATGAGAAAAACTAACTCGACAGGCAGTGGCACTTTCGCAAAAACTGTCAATGCCATACCAATACCATAGATTGCTGCGCCAATCGCTAAACGAATCGTCAACTTCTTGTCCTCATTGTTATAGGATGTATTGGTATCCTGTTTTTTTGCAGGTATATAGTATTCCTGTGCAATTTCGGAAACTTCTACATCTGGCTCATGGCTGTGGACAATCGTTTCAATCTGACTGGCTATTGTATTTGCGGCAGCTGGAGCAACATTGATTGTCAGCGTCTGCTTCATCAAATTTACAACTGAGGATTGTACTCCATCCAATTCTCCGACTTCTTTTTCAATTTTTGCGGAGCAGTTTGGACAGTCCAAGCCCTTTAACAAATAACTCTTTGTAACGGGGATAATTGTTTCTTCCTGAACCTCCACACCCGGCTCATGGCTGTGGACAATCGTTTCAATCTGACTGGCTATTGTATTTGCGGCAGCTGGAGCAACATTGATTGTCAGCGTCTGCTTCATCAAATTTACAACTGAGGATTGTACTCCATCCAATTCTCCGACTTCTTTTTCAATTTTTGCGGAGCAGTTTGGACAGTCCAAGCCCTTTAATAAATAACTCTTTGTAACGGGGATAATTGTTTCTTCCTGAACCTCCACACCCGGCTCATGGCTGTGGACAATCGTTTCAATCTGACTGGCTATTGTATTTGCGGCAGCTGGAGCAACATTGATTGTCAGCGTCTGCTTCATCAAATTTACAACTGAGGATTGTACTCCATCCAATTCTCCGACTTCTTTTTCAATTTTTGCGGAGCAGTTCGGACAGTCCAAGCCTTTTAATAAAAATATTCGTTTCATAATGACCTCCTTGTAATTTGTTTAGTTGCTCAATTGCTCAACTATAACGCTAAAAATATTATTTCTGCCATAGATGCTCAAATCCCTTATCAATAATCTCTTTCACATGATCATCTGCCAGAGAGTAGTAAACTATCTGCGCTTCTCTACGGAATTTTACCAAATTCGCAAGACGCAATGCCTTTAACTGGTGTGAGATTGCGGATTTCGTTACCCCCAGTAGCACAGCAAGATCACATACACACATCTCACTCTGTTCCAGAGCGTGTAAGATTTGTACTCTGGTACCATCTCCAAATAGCTTAAATAAAGATGCCAACTGGATATAATCATCTTTGGGTTGCATCTTGGATTTCACATCATTCACAATATCCTCATGAATCACATCACAATTACAAATATAAGACGGTTTAGACATACACTTACCTCGTATAATCGAAGTTGAATAGTTGTTCAACTATGATTATATTCATTTTTTGTTCTATGTCAATAAGATTAGTAAATATCTTCTTGGATTTTTGTTTTTAACTGCTTAATACTTTTGTACCGCATCAAAGAATGTGTAGATGAGTTTGAATATAAATTCAAGGACTCCGAAACAGGAAAAATTAAAAAGTTCAAGATAACAGAAAAAAGGATTGTTACTTTTAATCCCAAACTAGCCAAGAAGCAGATATATGAGATTAACTTCTCTTTTTTCTTTTCGTAAAGATTCCTCAAAGTATCTTCCTTTTTCTGATATCTATAAATGAGCAAAGTTCGTGATTTTGCAGAAAAAAAAGATACCTCGATTCCGGATGTTATATTGAAAGCGACCAAAAGCTCCGTTTTTCGAATCAACGAAAAACTCCACAATGGCAAACAGGGCTTTGCCCTAACAAAAAAAAGCTTCACACCACGACCACCGCCGCAATGCAAAGCCTCATCACTCACTATTATATTCTTCGTCACAAAATCCAACGAGATCCACCCATCCCGCTCTTTCTCATATGCTTTCAGCAGCCCCCACTTTGATGCTCCGACACCGTCAGCCTCAGCAACAATAGTAAAACAGCCAACACCCGTATATTTTCCAACCTTCTCCTGATCCGTTCCCGGCTTCTTTCGTATATTCAGATCCGGAATCTCCACACGAACCAGATACGGACGAAACACCTCTTCCTGCTTCTTATCCACGGAACTGTACACTGCCTTTCCATTCTCATCAAACACCGAAAATCCCGGATGCTCGTCTGCACATTTCTTTGCATTGTCCAGCACCTGAAATGCTCCTGCCTGACTTCTAGCATCCTTCCAGTCTTTTCTCACCCGGTACCAGACCTTTTTCTCCACCTTCACGCCATCAAACCGTGTCAGCCCATACTTCTCAATGATGGCACAGATCTTCTGTACATAAAAACTGTCCGTTGCATAGCCGCCATCCTTAATGATCCGGACAGCCTTCCGGTAATCCTTCTCCCCGGCCAGTCCCGCATATCTCTTTTTCTTCCCATTCATTGCGCCCAGCAGATAAGCAGAATGATCCGCAATAGACTGCTCCACACAGACATACTTCCGGAAATCCGCAGTCACCGTGTACAGCTTTCCGGTTCCATCATCCTCCTGCGTCTTCTTCCGGTACTTATTGGTTCCATCCCAGATACTTCCATTCCAAGTATTCCCAGACAACACGCACTTCATCCCAAAACAGTTATTTGCCTTCTGCGCCAGTTCCGTCCTGCCATAACCCGATTCCAGAATAAACTGCGCCGCAGACACCGAAGCCAGAATCCCACTGGTTTTCATATCCTCTGCACACAGCACTCCAATCCGCTCCGCTGCCTTCTCATCGGAAATCCCCAGAAACACAGAAGCCTGCGTCCCTTCAGCTTTCCCAGACATAGCAGCCTTCACAGCTTTCCTGAATCCATCCATCGTATAAGGCAGTCCCAGACCTTTCCACAGATGCTCCGGATCTCCATGATTTGTAGCAATTCCCCTTGCGTGTCCCTCTCTATGGGAAATCACCACACCATCTGCCAGCGGATCCAGACCAAACTTCTTACAAAGCATGGCAAACAATTCCACCGCTACTTCATACGTCCGCACTGCCGATGCCCTTGCCTTCGCCAGATCGGAGCAGGTAAAACCAGATCCGCTTGTGTACCGGATGCAGGCAGGCTCACACATCTCCACACCAATATGCGTATTATTTCCACTTCCCTTACTACCGGAGCCACAGTGCCATCCCCTGTGGTTCCATGGCAATGCCTGATACACCGTTCCATCATTTCCATCAATAAAACCATGCACACATGCACTTCCAAAAGAAGTGTGATTCCAGGAATCAAGAAAAACCTGTGCTCTCGGCTGCGGACATCCAACCGAGTGAAGCATCAGGCCTTTTACAGTAATTTTTCTCCCTGCAGTATAGCAGGGATTCTTAGTCAGAAAACTTTCAACCAGTCTCATTCCCCATCACTTCCTTTCCCTCTGTCATGCAGCTGTTCCAACACATCTTTCATCTTCTGCGGGATCGGCAGCCCCAGATGTCCTGCATTCTCCAGCAAGCTCACACCCTCATTGGAAATATAGAAAAAGATCACCGCTGTCCTCAGCACGGATCCGTTCCCGATCACAGCCACATCCAAAATATTGGCCATTCCCACCAGCAGAAAAATCAGCACCTTCCTGCAGATTCCCCGGAATCCCACCTCACTGGAAAGCGTATGGTCCGCAAAAGCACACATCACCCCGGTCAGGTAATCGATCACCACAAAAGCGATCAGGGCATACAGAAGCCCGTCACAGCCTCCCATAAACCAGCCCAGCCATCCGCCTACAGCCATAAAAACCATCTGAATAAAGTTCCAAAATTCCTTCATGCCAGAATCCTCCTCCCATGAAAAAAGCAGCTCCCATTTCTGAGAACTGCCGTAAATAAGTTTTCTATCTTCATGCCTTGCGGCAGAAAGACCTACATTGTTTCCTCCGTCAGCGTATACGTGATCTTCATGGTCTTGTCCGTATTCTTCACCACTGCTGATGAAAGATTATTGATACTTGCCAGATAAGGTGTCAGAAGATAAGCACACCTGTTCTCCTTCCCGTAACTGCCACCCCACATAAACACAAAATTCTTATACTGGAACAAAGGCGTTGCCATAGCTTCAAACCTTGCGCTCCCCTGCGTTTTGATCACCCTGTCATCCGCCGTGATCTGGAAATCCCCTGCCACGATCATGTCCCCGAGCAGTGTCATATACACCTCACAGGAGCCGGCCTCGCCAAGAGATTTCAGCTTGGAAGTAAAGCCCAGCGGGATCAGTGTCACATCCGCTGAATTTGCAGTATTGATCTTATAAACTCCCTTCTTATCGTAAGAAGGCACATACAGATACCCCTTTCTCACACAGCATTTCACGCACCGTTCCGGATAGGAACCGTCCTTTGCCCTTGTGCCCACTTCCGAAAGCTTCGCCTTGGACAGTGTCCAGCTTCCCTCCGTAAAGGAATAATCCTTTTTGGAGATCCGGATCCACACCATCTTCGCATCCCCGGAAGCATTCGGCTCATTGGAAAATCCATACCAGTATCCGTCATGCCCGTCCATAAACTCCCCGTACTTTGTATAATCCCCCAGGAACGTAAAGCTTTCCGTTGTCAGTGTCTGCTCTTCCAGTACGGTATAAGTGGTATCATCCAGCTTCTCATTCAGCCCGATGTTAAACACCGGGATCCTGATCTTCGTAATGGTCACACTGGAAGTCCCAAAGGTAATGGAATACAGCAGGTTCTTTTCAAAATCCAGCTCCACTGCCTCAAACAGTGTCATCTGCTTTGCCTTCGGGATATCCCCGATATCCACCTTTTTCAGAAGCAGGAACGTGCTGGCATCCCCTGCCGCACTGCCAAAAGCATTCTGCCCGCCCAGTGCACTGGTCAGTGCCACCGCTGCAATATTTCCATTCCCCTGGCTGGGAGTGAACTCCCACACAAACTTATATCCATTGTCCAGCTTCTTGCTCTCCGTCTGGTTCAGGCTTCCCCTCGCCACATTGGAACCGGAATTAACATTGTTGGAAGCATAAGCCACCGGCAGGTTCTTCCCCTGCTCGTAAATATGATCCGCCTTTTCTTCCAGCACTGCCGGAAACAGCAGGATCCCCCCGATCATGTTCGGGCAGATGGGAAGCAGCGTCCCGTTCCACAGAACAGAATTGTCATACTCCCCGCTGGCTTTCAGATAAATCCCCATGGGATTCAGCCCCAGAATATTATTCACCGCCTCCGTGATCATGTTCGTCTCCTGCACGGTTTCCACCGCACCCGTATTCGTATCGGTCAGTTCAATGACCATTTCACCTTTCAACTTCATCACACACCCTCCATTTCTACCGGCCTGCAAAAACCGCTGATTCCCGCTCTCTCAGCAAAATACACCTCAAAGCCTCTGTTCACCGTCTCCTTCATCTGCATGGACAGCGAATCCCGGAAGCCATTTACATCCAGTCCTCCGCCAATGGCAAATCTCCTGGTATAATCTTCCACCTCAAGCTTTCCGTCCCAAGCTTCCCCAGCCGCCATTGCCTGTCCACTGACAGAAGCAATGCAGTCTCCCACATCAACCGTCCCGCTGCCATTCTCCATCCAGAGATACACATTGAATGTATTCGTATAATTGGCAACGATCTTCTCAATGGGATAATACAGCGACAAAATATGTTTCCCGGAATGCCAGGTCTCCACCGGACAATGCTCCACAATCTCCTCGTTATTAAATTCAAAGACCACATGGCAGACCGCCTGCCCGTCCTCCTGCCACTTCACCGGCAGGCTCACATCCACAGAAACCTCCGAACCACTCCCGGTTCCGGATCCGGAATCCGAGCCACCAGCGACATCATCCGTACTCCCTGTATTCTCATTCCCGGAAGTATTTCCAACTTCATTCCCTGCCGCATCATTTTCAGAACTTCCTGCATCCGATGTCTCCCCGGTTCCATCAGAACCACCCGTACCACTTCCAGTTCCACTGCCGCTTCCGCCCGGAAATGGAATCACCACAGTCCCGGAAGCCTCCGCAGACCGTTCCACCGGATCCGCAGCCACATCCACAACAACCTGCGCAAAAAACTGCATGTGGTTTTCCTCAGAAGAAGCAAACTGGATACTGATCAGCTTCACCCTGGTCTGCCCGATCTCATGCTCGGAAGCATTGGTAAACGTATGAATCCCGATCTTCCCAGTCTTCGCGTTGTCTTCAATCTGGTTCAGCAGCCCCGAAATATTCTTGTCGTTCCTTGACTTCGCCTGAGCCAGCCTTGGGTTCTTCCCCACACATTTCAGGCTCTGCTTTCCCCCGATCTTCTGCCTGATGGAAGTGATACAGGTGATCTGTCCCTCATCCGCCTGTCCTCCTGCAAACGTCAGCACATCCCCCGGATCCAGGGCAGGGTTCCCGATGGTATCCGAATCAAACGGCACATACCGGATCACGGACAGATCTGTCAGGATATTCCTGCACAGCATCTCTCTGGTCTCCTTTAACCCAAACTGCAGAAGCGGATTCACTCCCAGATTCATGGTCAGCCCGTTATCCGGATCCAGCGCATAATACTCCGCAATCTGCGTCTGCTTGTTGGTGGAACTCACTGCCGTGTACCTGGTAATAAAATCCGAAAAACTGGAAGAAAAACGGTGTCTCTGCTCCACCTTCATCACAGGATCCTTCCCGTACTTTCTCAGTTCCAGTTTTCCCTCCCTGTTGATAATAAAGAAACCTCCCAGAACCTGTGCCACATAAAACAGCACGTCCCGGCAGGTCTCAATATCATTTTCAGTATAAACAGAAAGCGTCACCCCGCCATTCGGCATGGCATCAATCTCCGCCCTCTTATTCGCAAACTCCACTTTACACCGCTTACAGCACAAAGTAATAAAATCATAAGCAGTCCCCACAGTCTCAAATCCGTTGAAACTCTTATCAAACCGCAGCATAAAATCATACGCCTTCAGTTCCAGGCACTTCGCCAGACGGTTCGCCTCACTGACCTCAAAAACTCCCATCGGCACATCTTCCACCGAACCATCCGCCAGCACCAGATGAAACACCAGCGTCACCAGTGCATCCTCCAGCGTATACCTGTCAATATCACTCAGAAGTGTGATCCCCATCTCCGCCGCATACACCGTCCCCAGTTCAATCTCCGTACTCCCGCAGCACTGCCTGGAAATATATCCGGAACCCTTCACAATCTCCTTCGCCCCGAGCTCATACGTCATTCCGCCTTTGGTAACGATCGTACCCGTCCAGTAATATTTTCTTGTATTGCTCTTCACAGCCCTCAGAAACCCATCCGACACCGGATACATCCCGCCACCTCCATTTCCCCACGAAAAAGGCACCAGCCAACCAGGTGACTGATGCCTTCGTAAATATAATCATCCTATCTGTTGTAAGTCCAGTGTTTCAGGTACCATTCATGCAGTTCTTCTGTTGTTTTACAGCAGTCTGCAATTTCTTCTCCCTGTGATATCTACCGGCAGGTTTCCCGTCTGAATGTAGCAATATCCAATGCACAAAACTTGTATGTTCCGCCTCGTCTGTGCATCACTTCATCATCACACTGGAACTCAAAATAATCATCCCCGTCCAGAACAACCTTTCCTGTCAGGTTCCACACCCCTGACCACGGAGGACCATCATCCCCCGGAACACAGAAGGACAGCCTTCCATCTTCCAGAATAACAGGAGCCACCGCAATATTTTTCATCCGCGGCATATATGGCTGTTCAAACCAATACGCTTTCCTCTCATCCATTTCTCTTCATCTCCGTGATAACCAACTTCCCTGCAAGCTGGAATTTATTTGGAAGATTTTATTATCCATTCATCAAGAAATTTCATTTGTTCATCCGTATGAAACCAATGCTCTCCATTTTTCATAATAGAAAATGTTGAATTAGTCCTCTGTACAAATTCAAATATCGTTCCATAAGCGGTAAGATTATCTTTTTCACCATACAAAATGTGCGTTGGGATTTCCCATATAATAGGATTTTCTCTTGCATAGCAAAGATAATCCCATGAAAGAGTCTCTCCAAAGGTTGTCTGAATTTCTTTTTTCTCTTTGAGTTCATCCTCTGTAACATTTGCCCAAATCATCATATCAGCAATAAGCCTTTCCATATCTACAACGGGCGAAATAAAATATGCTTTCTCTATTTGCTGATTTGATAAGGCATTGATAGCAAAATACGCTCCAATGCTATTGGCAATTACTTCAACCGTCTTGTAGTTTCTATAAATTGAATTAAAAAGTAATGGAAATTCTTCTTTTGCTTCCCATGGAAACTGTGCAGTATAGTCGAGACCAATCACATCACAATTACTAAAGAGCGGTTTGTAATGAATAGCTTCTTCAGCATTACCACCTTTTCCATGTATATAAATAACTGTTTTATCCACAATAGTTATCCTCCACAAATTCAAATTGTTACACTTAAAAAAGCGGAATTTCACCATCATAGTTTTCTGCTTTTTCCAATAGCGGTCCTTTAGCTCCCATCGTAAACGCGATGTCGCTACTACGGATAGAGAGCAGCTCCATTCCGGGTCTCACCTTCAAAAAATCCATCATTTTCTTCGTAAGAAGAATTTGCCCCTCCTGTGAAATCTCTACCCAGCAGTAGGAACGCCCCTTGTATTTGATAAATTCGCCAGAACCTGCTGAGTAGTCAAGCAACGGTGGAGTATCGTCCAAAATGTGACCAAGTTTTGACGGATGCAAAAGGCCTTTCCGGGTGACGCAGAAGCCACCGGTAATCTTACTTCCGGTAAAAAGATATACTTTTCCTTCATCTGCAATGTGATATTCTTCCATTGCCTGCGGTGGAATCCGCAATGTTCCATCCGTCCGAATGAGTGATTTCCCGAAAATAAATTTTCCTCCCTTATTCATTTGTGGCATAAAAACACCTCCTGAAATTCCGATTTTAATGTCTCTATTATACCATAATGATACTATTATAAAAAAGGAAAAAGAGCTCCTTCGAGCTCTTTTGATTCAGTTCTGTAAACTGGAATTTTCAAATTAGTCTTTGCAAATAACCTTTGAACCTTCACCGTCAATTACAATTCCCTGACGGTTGTTAATTGGGCATAGATTCAAATCCGAAAACTCAGTCATTATTTTCTCGGTAACTTTCTTAAATGGTGCTGTAAGATAATGCGGAAGAACATAGAAATCAATCAAATCAAGCCCTGCATCATCTTCTTGTGAGTAGTCCTCCGGCTTTTCATCCATCTGCTGGATATATTGGATGCTTGGAGCGCATATAATTGCGCCTGCCGACTCGCCGATCATCAATTTTCCATTTGCCAATTCCTTTTTCAGCAGCCCATCAGTTCCCGTTTTACGGAGTCGGTCCATAAGAAAAAAAGAATTTCCGCCGGTAAAATATATCACATCTGCATCTTCAAAAACAGACTGTATCGTTGAATAAGCCTCCGTTGAAATATCAATTTCAGTTACGATTGCTCCCAACTTTTTGAATAATTTTCGAGCCGAGCCGACATAACCGGTGTAGCCTTCACGCAGCGAAGCTGTTGGAATAAATGCGACTTTCTTATTTTCAATTTCTTCCTTTATCAGACTTCCTACACTTGAAAAATGCGAACATAAAAATAGTTTCATCAATATTCTCCTTTATAAATTCCGATTGAGATTTCACCTGTTTTAGGGAATTTAATAACTGTTATATTTTGTTATTAAATTCTCTGCAAACCCTTGAAAACACTGGATTTATCGCAGGTGAGCTTTCCCTTATTGTTTCCCTTGTGTTATATCGTCCCGTCAGCGTTTACGAACTCTGATAAGGGCAAATACAAGGGCAAGAAAAATCTATAAAACAGTATAACACAAAATAAAAGTGACATGGTGAACTGATTGAAATGCTTCTGATTTTTGTAACAAATGACTGATTGAATGATAAGGAGATTCTATACGATGAGAACAATATTTGCAGAATACAATCCACACAGAAACAGCATTGATATTTATACTTCTGCTGGTTATATGCTCCGCATTGACTGTTGGGAAGCCGAAAAGGATTTAAAAACCACACCCGGATCAGACTGTGCATTGAACGCACTTGCCATTGATAAACCGCTTGAATATGCAAAATTATATCTTGATGAAACAATGCAGATATGGGTAGATGCAGAAGATTCATTAGAACTATGGTGATTTTTTCAACAGCACTAAGGTTACTTTTTCCCAATCTCATTTATTGAGAATCGTCTTTTTACCGTGCATATATATTCAATATCTTTTTATCTATTATAATGAAATCAAGGGCTGGTCTAATGCCAGCCCTACAAAAATGAAAATTCACATAGAAAATAAATTTACAATTTTTCCGATATAAACCTGTTATCAACAAATACAAACATAATTTATATTATCGTATCTATTGATATGATATGTATTTCAAAGAGTTACCAGAAGTTTTTGAAAACTTTTCCCTTGTGATATTATCTAAAGCTCCTAATTTTATACTTTTCCCATGATGGAGCAGCTTATTTGACCGTATCTTTAATAGCTGTATTTTTGTAATTAGATGTAACACCACCGGATTTTCATCCGTTGAATCATCCGCATATTTAAGACAATAAGAAAGACCGGTGCCATTACCTCCTGTCCACAACATATTATCTGTTGTGAATATCTGATATACCTTCGGTGTTTCTGCCGTATAAAATGTCTTTTCCCCAGATGCAGGCGTTTTCATATTATTGCCTTTTTGTTGGCGGTACATTGAAGATACCGTATTTAGACCAGAACCAATGTGCATACTTCTGTTCCTCCAATCATTTTATCTGAATTGTAAATGTACTGCTTCTCTGACTGTTTTCAGTGTCCTTGAAATAGTGTCAAAAAGAGGTGCTATGCCTGGCTTAACTACCGTATGTTTTGCACGGTCTTTTACATCATGCACTCCAAATCCGTAACACATATTTCTGCCCTCTGCGGAAAAATTCACGGTATCTCTGTCTTTATGTACATTTGAACTGCTTTTTTCTGCATTTATGTGTTCCCGCATTTCAGAATTTATTTTATATCCATCATACTGAAACGCCTTACTCTGCCTACTGTAAACTTCCAACGACATATCCGTGTCCTCCTCAGATTTTCGTATCTAATGTAGATAATAAATCTACATTATCGTATTCCGCTTGAGTATATGCTCTTACCACTGAACTACTGTTTTCTGACATTTCACTAATATACTCATCTCTATCTTTGCGTTTCTCACGCAATTCTTCCAAATATTCTTCATCTCTTTTTCGTTTCTCACGCATTTTCTCTAAGTATTCTTCTTGCTCACGTTTTTTGTCCCGTCTACTTTTTGCTGCTTTTTGTTGATTTTGTGTACTCAATACATCTGAACTTTTATTTGACGAATTAGCTGTTCTCATACCACCACATGAAGATTGCCGATTTCCATTAGCATCATATGTAACTGTCCTGCCTCCCAACTCTACACCGTCACGCTTTGCAAAAGAATATACTTGTGAATTTGCTGCAACCTCTCCGGATAAATTCCATTCTATTTCTTTTGCGAATTCCGGATCATTAGCCATTTTTTTCAAACAGTCATAAGAAAGATTTACGACCACTTTATTGGAATTGCAAGGCACAACACCGCCGTTGGTATTAAAACTTATTTGCGGAAACTTTTTACATAATTTTTCATAATATTCTTCCACACTATTAGAATTGTGTTTTGTGTCACATAAGGGTGCGGGTAATAAGGCGCACTTGCAGCCTGTTACGCATTTCCTCGTCCACATAGGAATAGGTATTGCCCGCGTCGTCTTTCAGCGTGCGGGTACAAAGTTTCGCTATGTAACCCTCGTAATGCTTCAAGATCGCGCACATGGCGGTTGTGTCGCCGTTTGCCGCTGCGGAAATGACAGGGAACGGCAACAGATTTTCAGATTTCCTAACGGTATTCATCATCTGCTTTTCCCTCCAAATACTGTTTGATTTTCGCAAGCGCGGATTTCCTGTGCCGGAAAACCGTCGTGCGTACAACATTCAGCAGTTCAGCAATTTCCGCGTCGCTCATGTCCAAGAAGTAGGACAAAAGGATAATGTCGCGTTTCCTTTCGGGCAAAGCGTTAAGGGCTTCGGCAAGCAGTTCATTTTTGACGAGTACATCAAAGCCGGACACTTGAAAACGGAAATAATCGCTTTTGTATTCGTCCGTTGTGAAAAGCTGCGCGAGTTCGCTTTCGCTCAAATCCGAAAAAGGTACTTCGCGTGCTGCGCGTTTCGCAAGAGTGCGGCGGTGGCTTTTCGCTTCGCCAACCAAAGTTTTCTTTGCTAATGCGTCGTACTGATGTTGTATTCTTTCCTTGTCGGAAGAAGATAGCTCCATAGAGTTCACCTCCTTCCCGCGTGGAGTAGAGGACGGGAGTTAAGGGCTTGTCCTCTCTGCCCCTTTCGCTCCGTACCCGTTCGGGAGATGGCTCTTGAGTGCGTTTTTCAGAAAAAAGTTGAAAAAAGCAAAATGCGCCCGTCCGCAAGACGCGGACGAGCGCAAAGGAAATGTAAGAAGTATTTAGATGTATTGACAGTTCATACTCATAGCCGGAATATCCCGCTTGCGGAGCATAGCTTTTTTTGACCGCAAAGCATTAGGCGGGTTACAGTAAATAAAAATGGACACGGCGATACCTCCCCGATACCGCCGTATCCTTAAAAAAGGGCGACTTTAATACACTACCCGCAATCCATTCTATAATAGGGAACAGCGGCTTTTGCGCAATATTAAATAAAAAAGCCGATAACACATAGGTTTTTTGACCTAATGCGTTATCGGCTCTGCGTCTATGCGTCTGGCACTTTTAATCATTTTTTTTTGAATTTATTATATGTGTTAGCTAACTGTCCACAAGCCGCGTTAATCTCTCTGCCATGAGAAACTCTCATAGTAACTTCAAGTCCTGCTTGCTCTAATTGATGTTTGAATGCAACTATTTCCCGTTTCTGTGGTGCTTTAATTCTTGAATTGCTTGTTGGGTTGTATTGTAACACGTTAATCATAACTTTTTTGCCCCGAAACCATTTTGCAAGTTGTCTTACATCTGAGGGCCGGTCATTTATACCCGGTAAAAGCAAATACGCAAAGACAATTTTGCGATTATGCCTTTCAGAATAGGATAAGGCTTGCTTAACAACATCTTCAATAGCATATATGCGCATGTGAGGAATAATACGATTTCTTGCAGATTGTGTTGCTGCGTGTAAAGATATTGTCAACTGAATTTTAAGATGTTCCTCGCGCAATTTTTTTAATTGATCGACCGGACCAACTGTTGATATGGTAATGCCGTCGGTTGGAAAGTTGAGCCCATATCTATCTCGGAGAATATGGATTGCTTTTATCAAGTTGTCATAATTGAATAAAGGCTCTCCCATACCCATAAAAACGATACGGTTTACTTTTCGACGCAACAATATAATCTGTTGTACGATTTCTGACGATGTTAGATTACGAACAAAGCCATTTCGCCCGGACTCACAAAAAATACAACCAACAGGACAACCGACTTGTGTGCTCACGCAAACAGTTCCACCATCTCGCCGCTTGATAAAAACCGTTTCAATGTATTTGTTGTCTTTCAGTTCGTAAACATACTTTTCAGTATCACTGCTTTTGCAAATATTTTTTACCAACATTGATAGATTTTTTTTGCGTGGTAATTGCTTATATAATTCTTCATATAAGGCTTTTGCTTCATTCTCGCCAATAACTTCCGACATTTCTTTGTAAGTAAATCCGTATGGATCATTCCGTACTTCCGCAGGCGTATATTTAGGTAAACGTTTCATTTTTATATCCTTTCTTCTAAATAATAAAAGTTTGTTTTTCTGTATTTTTGATTACAATCTCTAATTTTTCTACATCAATGATATGCGTCAATTTGCATTTAGGGCAGAAAAGAGGAAAATCTTTTAATACAGTATTATGAAATACTTGAACTCTCGTCTTTCCGTTACAAATCGGACATTTTATCCAATATTTTTTAAGCATTATATTTCACTCGTCCTTTTTACACAAAAAAATGCAGGTCAATCCTCAACATGAGCATTGACCTGCATTTATAATGCACAGAGCAGTACAACAAAACTAAGGCATAGCTTGCACTATGTCTATACTATATCTATACGTCGTTAGTTTTTTGTATAGCATCCGCAAAATAAGCATGACAAAAAAGCCCATGTTGAAAATGGGAAAATCCTTTTTTTCAATGCTTATCTAATACGCATGCTATGCAACATAAACGCCGCCTCCTTTTACATAAATTTTATTTTATCAGAAAATCAGTCTACTGTCAATACACAACAGGAAGTATTTAACCTAATGATATGAATTGTGTGGACATATCCAAAAAGAAAGGTGAACTGTAAAATGTAACAGGGTGAATGAAAATGGCAAAAAGACCCGTACCATTGTACGACTTTAAGGCTTTCGGGGCAGCTATAAAAGCCGCGAGAAATGAATACGGCGAGAGCCGCAAAAAGGTAAGCGACGAGTTATATATTTCCCCGCGCTACCTTGCGAATATCGAGAACAAGGGACAACAGCCGAGTTTACAGGTATTCTATGACCTTGTAACCCGGTATCATATTTCGGTAGATCAATTTTTCTTCCCGAACAGCAATGCGGAGAAATCCACCGGGCGGCGGCAGCTTGACGCGCTGCTGGACGGTATGAGCGATAAAGGCATACGGATTGTAACCGCAACGGCAAGGGAGATAACAGAAGTCGAACAAGCAGAGGACTAACCTCACAATATGGGAAGCAGGAGATTGCAGCGCATAGGGGCTGCAATCTTTTTTTGCGCCAAATTAGAAAGAGAGTGCAACAAACGCTGCCTTTGAAACGGGATAAGGAGTAGATAGCAAGCACAGCAAACGAGTACCCGTTTGCGAAAAGTGCTTGTTGGGATAATCCCAAACCCTTATACCGAAAGGCGGTGCGGAAATGGAAAACCGAAAGAGAAATATACAGATGAAGTTTTACGTTACGGAAGAAGAAAAGCGGCTGATCGACGAGAAGATGAAGCAGCTTCCCATAAAGCAGTATGGGGCATACTTCCGTAAAATGGCGATAGACGGGTATATTCTTGTCGTTGACCGAAGCGACACAAAAGCATATATCCGGGAACTGCAAGCGGTGAGCCGGAACATCAACCAGATTGCAAAACGCGCCAATGCGACGGGGACGGTTTACAGGCAGGATATAGAGGACATTAAAAAGGCGGTGGACGAGATATGGCGGTTACAAAGACGCACCCTATTAAATCAACCTTAAAGGCTGTTCGCAGTACAAACGGACGAGCCGCACGCAGAACTGCACGCAGCATTATATCCGAGAGGACGCATTAAACCAGTTGGTTTTGAAACAGCTTCAGCATTTCCTGTCCTATTTACAGCAGTTTGAGCGGGTATTTATCCGACGGCAGATAGACACCACCCTTGCGGAACGCCGATACGAACTGTCCGCAAAGCAGAAACAGATAGAAAAAGACGAAAAGCGGATGGATGAGCTTGACCGCCTGTTCCGCAAAATCTACGAGGACAATGTCAGCGGAAAACTGAATGACGAACGCTTTTACAAGCTGTCAGACGGATATGAAGCGGAGCAGGGACAGTTAAAGCGTGAAATCGAAGCGTTGACCGCAGAGGTCAGCCAAGCCGATATGGAAGTGACCAATGTAGCAAAGCTGATAGCCGTCACGAAGAAATATACCCGCATTGACGAACTCACGCCCGAAATCCTAAACGCATTTGTGGATAAAATCGTAATCCATGAGCGTGAGAAAAAGGACGGGAAACGGACACAGCAAATCGACATTTACTATTCCTATGTCGGGATTGTGGATATTCCCACAGACGAGGAAATGCGGGAAATGGAGCGGGAATATATGCGGCGTACTACACGTCAAACCGCCTGAATAAAGGCGAAAGCAGGAGTAAATCTGTACTCCTGCCGATACATATCTATTTTTATCCCTATCTGGTTTAACTCATTTACAAGAAAACTTAGATGTGCCCGCACGAATCCCATATCCTTGAATTCATTTTCCAGTTCATCCAGTTTTTTATAAATCTGAAACGTACCTTTTTCAGTATAAAATACATTTTTGTGAAGTTCTGTTTCTATATAAATGATGTCATCTGCATAGAGTTTTATCGTTCCCTCCACAAAACGAAATTCGAGAATCCTACGGTTTTTATTAATTTCTGCTATCAAATCATCCATACATTCTTCTATAGTATCTGCAAGGTTATCTTTCAGCAGAAAACGGCTTGCTTTCACCTTATATCCATCCAGTGCGTAATTCATGTATGCCGTCACCAGCACAACCGGAAGTTTTGGATATTTTTCTTTAATCCTCATAGCTGTTTTCAGCCCATCCATCCCCTGCATATTGATGTCCAGAAATAATATCTGACACGCTTCCAAAGCTGATTGTTCTTCGCATAACTGTTCTCCAGAATCATATTCTGTAATAGCAAACTCATAATTCTTTTTTTCACCATAGTCTGACAGCAAATCTGATAGATTTTTTCTGTCATCTATCCTGTCATCACAAATAATAATGTTCATATTTTTCATTCCTGTCTTTGATTTCTCTCATACCTGTAAACCATACAAGTCTCACCTAGCACTCTTTATTATATCAAACAAATCTTCCGCTCGATCATTCTCCGCATCAAATGACTATTTTCCGCATAGAACGACTATCTCCTATAGAAACGCAGAAGCATTGTATCTCAAACTCTTTGAAATACAATGCTTCCCTGCATTTTCTATATCGGCATGTTGATATTATTACTTTACTATCCTGCACACTCTCTGAGAGTGACTGTATCTATCAAAAAAGAAGCCAGCAGTTTATTCACGCACTGCTGACTTCTTATAATACTACTCATTTTATTTACTTCGCTGCGTCTCAGACAATTTTTTTATTTTTAAACATAACCTCTGTTTTCCCGCCATCCCTTTACATACCACCTGATTCCAACATATACCAGTTGCACGAATAATAAGAGAAATAGCAGATTGATTGGCAATACTTCCTTTATCCAATCCCCAAAGTAGATAGCTATTGCCATACTTACAAGTATCACCATTATGGTAATCATATCCCAACAGTATTTCTTATATAGCCCTGCAATCTTTATTTCGATGAATGCCAAAAGTATTCCCACACCCACCAGACATCCACCGCAAATCAATATTCTTATCAGCCAGTTTATAATTCCAGCAACGACAGGATTGGATATTCCATCACTAATCTGTGCCACGTTCTTTCCTGCCAGTACAACCCAGCCAGCAATGGTCTGTGTGAAAGTTGCGATTGTATCAAAGAATACCACGCAATCAGAAATAAATATTTTTGACCGTATCATCTGAAAAAGAGTAGTTGATACGGAATACCATATCAGCAGAAACATCAATGCTTCATACATGGCTGTTTTTGTTTTATATCTGCCTGCCAGTTTTTCCCTCTGCATATCATACTTTTCCTTAGCTTTCAGATAAGCTGTCTGTTTACAATTCCCGCACTTTTGATAGAGTACCGGCTTTTCAACCGGTATCTCTACTTTTTTCTGATGGGAGAGTGCATAATCCCGTTCCTGTTCTGCCTGTCTCTGCTTATCTCGACATTCCTCTATCATGGCTTGGACGGTGTGTGTTTTCTCTTTCTCGCTCTGCAACAATTCTTTTGTTTTCCTCAAGTCGTTCTTTAAGGCTTGAATGTTCTCTGTTTTGTTCTCGCTGTTTAACTTCTCGTTCAAGGTCAGCGATTCGTCGAGCTGCACTTTCAGTTCCCTGATAGTCCGGTCTTTCTGGTCGAGTTCTTCCTGCATCTGCTCTGTCAGCAGAAGCAACTCTTCCAGTTGATCGTCGCTCTTTGAGTTTCTTAATTCGTTCATCAATCAACCTTCCTTTCTCTAATTGCTGTTCAAGTTCAGTAATTCGCTGTTCTGTTTCTGCAATAGCCGGTTCTCGCTGTTTAATTTCTGTGCCAATTCCTGCCATTGCTGATTTTCGTCTGTGAGTTTCTGTATCTGGTCTGTCTTTTCTTCCAGAAGCATCAACAGTTCTTCTGTATCCGGTAAGATTTGTAGCAGCTCTGACAATTCTTTCTCTAATTGCTGCAATCGTTCTTCCTGCTCCTGAAAGCACATCAGCTTCTCGTCCTTTTCCTGTATCTCCTGAAGCATCTCTGCCATGATATTCTGCTGTTCCTCTATCTGTGTAATCATTGCTTCCATCATGGGAATTACTTCTTTGCTTTCTTCTAATGTCATTCAACCACTCCCTCCACATCGACAATGCACCGGATACCTTACCAAAGGTTGCAATTACCTTTTGCAGCAGTGCATTTTGTTTTTTTATCATCTGGTTTTCCTCGACCTTCCATGAACCTTTCCTTATCTGCCCGGTGAGATATTTTTCCTCAATCTTCCTTGCATCTGCACCCTCATGAATCGTAGGGACTTTCAATTTGCCCTGTCTTTCATAAGAGCGGTGGTCAATCAGATTGTCTATGGATAAATGCCGGTTACACATCTTTGCCCATTCGCTTCGCCATAACTCACAATTCTTTGGATTGTTCCAGCCGGTAGCGTCAGTCAGAACCCTTTTCCATTGTTTTCTGTTTCTTGCCCCGACTTTCTGTACTCCGTTTTCATCAAGTACCGGAATACGGATTCCATGACGGTCTGGATTTTTCTTATCCTGCCACCAGTCCGGGTGGGATTCATCAACCACGATATTTCCGTCAGTATCTCTGACAAAATCCCAGTCCTTGACTTCCTTGCTGCCCCATGAGTGGTCTGGATTGAATGGTCGCATGGTTACAAGTAAATGCACATGTGGGTTCCCGTCGCCCTTATCGTGTATGCTCCAGTCGGCACACATTCCCTCGTCCACGAAAGTCTTTTGAATATATTCGGTTGTATAATCAATCTGTTCCTGTCTGCTCCATTCTTTCGTCAGGGAAAATTCAAATGAGCGTCCAAGCTGTGCATCTGCATTTTTTTCTATCTTCAATACCTCATTCCATAGACGCTGTTTCTGAAATGTGATTTTAAACTTTTCCAGTGCGGCATCTTTATCATCCGCTCTTTTATAACGGATAGACTGTTGAAACCTTTTTATATTTTCTTCCGGTACATGCAGCCATTCAGGAGGTGCATTTTCGCACATCATCAGACTGGTGTAGACGACTTCCTTTTTGGAAGTATAGTAACTGATTCTGCCTGTTTCCTCATTCTTCATCACATCTCCATTAAGATATGCCGATGCGGATATGACAGATTTTCCTTTACTGCGCCCGACAATCTTTACTGTAAAGTGAAATATCGCCATGATACGATTCCCCCTTTCTGCCGTATCCGGCATTGATTTCCGACAGCATCTTCTTCTGGTTTGGCAGAAGTGAAGCTGTCGGAACGCCCTCTGCGCAAGAGTGCCCCCTGCGGCATGAGCAGGTCTGGCTGAAAGCCCCGCCGACGGAACGAGCCCGGCAAGCGTAAGCGCAGACCGGTTGCCACTTGTGGCAAACTTATAAGGACGACCTCTGGTTGTCCATAAGTGCGCCCTTCATTCAAAGGCAATGAAGGGAATGGAAAAACCACTCCCTCCGCCATTACACTTCCTCCATATCTGTAAGTGGCTCTTTCTGCATCGCCTTTGAGAAAAACTTTCCGTTTGTTTCCTGCCTTTTTAAGAAGCCTATCAACTTTGGTAAATCTTCCTCCTCAATCGGACAGCCAAGAACCGATTCCACCGCACCGCCAATCTGACAGAGCCTGTGGGTTCGTTTTTTACTTTCCTCGGCTTTCTTTCTCTTTTCCAGTTCCTTTCGCTGTGCAATGAGCTTTTTGGTAGCTTCGATGCTTTCCTGTTCCTTTTTCTCTAATGCACGTATTCTTTCTTCATAAGTCTTTGTTGATTTCGCCATATCGTCTTCATCCTTTCTCTTATAATCAAATCTTGCTCTGCTAAGATTTGGCACACGATTCTGGTCAGCTCTGTTGACATAATTCCAATCAGAATCGTGGTGCATCCTTGCGGAGCATTATCTTGTCGATGTTTTTCCGACAAGATAAACATTAGTTCCCGGTTGCATATCAGGAGAAGCACATGGTATAATCCTCTTGCGTGTAGGTATATCATGGCTTCGGTCTGATAGAACCTTTGGCGGTTTCGTAGGAAGCCGCCTTTTTAAGTTGCCACATTTCTTGTGACAGTTTTTACATTTCCTTTATCCCTCAGATCTCGCCCCTCGTTGGCTTCCATGAACTTTTCTAAAATGTCAGTTTTAATAAGGACTTTTCTTCCGACTTTTAATACCGGAAGCTTCTTCCATTCAACCAGCTTTCTCAAAGTGTTTCTGCCAATTCCTGTATAGTCGGCTGCTTCCTCGATGGATAATGCAATCTTTCTTTCCGTCATCTTGTCACCTCCTTATGAATTGCATTATGCAATTTTTGTTGTGCTGTTAGTATAGCGGTTTTATATTGTGTTGTCAAGCGTTATGAAATTTTAAAAATAATTATTATATTGCATATTGCAATTATGTGAGGTACATGCTATAATTCATACATACCGAAAAAGGAGGCAATCAGCATGAAAGATAAAGAACTACGCAAGCTGATAGGCAGCAGGGCAAAACAGCGTCGTCTGGAATTAAATCTGACACAGCCTTATGTTGCAGAGAAGATGGGAGTTACCGCTTCCACAATCCTGCGTTATGAGAATGGTTCGATTGACAATACCAAAAAGATGGTGCTGGAAGGTCTTTCGGAAGCACTTCATGTATCTATTGAATGGCTCAGAGGGGAAACCGATGAATACGAAACCGATATTACGGATAAGAAAGAATTACAGATTCGTGATGCAATGGGCGATATTCTCAAACAGTTACCTCTCGACCTTAGTAAAAAGGAAGATGCTTTTTCCAAAGATTTACTGCTGTTGATGTTAAAGCAATATAACCTGTTTCTGGAATCATTCCAGTTTGCCTGCAAGAATTACAAGGGCAACACGAATGAAGCTGATATTGCAAAAGTAATGGGGTTTGAATCGAATGATGAATATAACGAGATTATGTTTCTCCGGGAGATCACCCACACTGTTAATGCCTTTAACGACATGGCAGATATCGTAAGGCTTTATTCCAAGAAACCGGAAATGGCAGAACAAAGGCTTGAAAATCTTTTATCAGAAGTTTTGTATGAGGATTCCGATTCGGTATAGAACGACAACCGGAGTTATGATATACTTACACGCAAGAAGCATTTCATCAGTTCCGATTGTCTGATATCGAAAGGAGACACACGATTATGGCAAAAGGATCTGTAAGAAAAAAAGGAAAGAAATGGTACTACCGCTTCTATGTAGAAGATGCAAGCGGCAATCTGGTTCAGAAAGAATACGCTGGAACAGAAAGTAAAAGTGAAACGGAAAAACTGCTCCGTCAGGCAATGGATGATTACGAAAGCAAGAAATTTGTCGCAAAGACAGATAATCTTACTGTAGGAGAACTTCTTGATATGTGGGCGGAAGAAGAACTGAAAGTCGGAACACTCAGCAATGGTACAGTGGAAAATTATCTTGGTGCAATCCGTTGTATCAAGAAACATCCGATTGCAGAACGCAAATTAAAAACCGTTACTGCTGAACATTTACAGGCATTTCTCGATCTGCTTACATTCGGTGGGGAATTTCCAGATGGAAAAGTGAGAAAAGGATACAGTAAAGATTACATCCATTCCTTTTCAGCAGTATTACAACAGGCTTTCCGGTTTGCAGTATTTCCAAAACAGTTGATTACTTTTAATCCTATGCAGTATATTAAGCTGAAAAAACAGGCAGAGGATGTGGATTTATTCTCAGATGATGAGGTAGAAGAAGGCATACAGCCTATTTCCCATGAAGATTATGAGAGACTGATAGAATACCTCAAAGTAAAGAATCCACCTGCAATCCTGCCAATCCAGATCGCATACTATGCGGGACTTCGTATCGGTGAAGTTTGCGGATTGACATGGCAGGACATCAATCTTGAAGAACAATGCCTGACCATTAAAAGAAGTATCCGCTATGATGGCACAAAACATAAAAACATCATCGGACCGACCAAGCGAAAGAAAGTAAGGATTGTTGATTTTGGCGATACTCTGACTGAAATACTGAAAACCGCCAGAAAAAAACAGCTTAAAAGCCGGATGCAGTATGGTGAACTTTACCACCGCAATTTCTACAAGGAAGCACAGGACAAAAACAGAGTGTATTATGAATATTATCATCTGGACGGAACCGAAGAAATCCCGGTAGATTACAAGGAAATCTCCTTTGTCTGCCTGAGACCGGACGGATGTCTGGAACTGCCAAGCACACTCAGCATTGCCTGCCGATCAGTTGCAAAAAGGCTGGACGGATTTGAGAATTTCCATTTCCACCAGTTGCGACACACCTACACAAGCAACCTCCTCTCAAACGGAGCTGCCCCAAAAGATGTGCAGGAACTGTTAGGGCACTCTGATGTCAGTACCACAATGAATGTCTACGCCCACTCTACAAGAAAGGCAAAGCGGAACTCCGCCAGACTTCTTGATAAAGTGGCAGGCAACGACTAAATAAAAAATTCCCTTATTTCCCTTGCTGATTCCGCATAAGGTCAAAAATAAGGGAAAATACATATCATTTCACTATTTAAGGGGCTGGAAAGCCCGTAAAATAAGGAAAGTTCAAGAAATCTCTCCACAAATTCCGATTTGATGCTCCCATTATACCATCTCCCTACATCTCCTTCAACGTAAAACTAACCGTCCACAATCCCTTATAACTGGTATCCTTTTTCAGCTTCGCCTTATACCCCGTCACATACATCTCTGCCAGTTTCAGTTCCGCTGTCTCCACATCAAAATACTGCACACTGATCTTATCCTTCTTCGCATACCCTGACAGCTTCACATCCCCGGTCAGGTTCGTCATGATGGAACGCATGGAAGTACCGGCCTGGGAAGCCTTGATACCGGCATTGCCCATCAGACCGATTGCTTCTGCCGTATCCTCAACCGAAAATCCCAGCGCCCCCGCAACCGGCGCACAATACTTGAACGTCTCGCCCATCATGGACACATTGGTATTGGCATTACTGGAAGCAGCCGCCAACACATCCGCAAAATGTCCCGAATCCGCTGCAGTCAGCCCAAAAGCCGTCAGCGCATCCGTCACAATATCAGAAGTCGTTGCCAGGTCTTCCCCGGATGCCGCAGCCAGATACATAACACCCTCAATACCGGACAGCATATCCTCCGTCTTCCATCCGGCCATTGCCATATAGTTCATGGCATCTGCCGCCTCAGTCGCAGAGAACTTCGTTTTGGCACCCATCTCCCTGGCCTTATCCCGGAGGCTATCAAAATTCGATCCCGTTGCCCCAGACACAGCCGCCACCTTACTCATCGCAGAGTCAAAATCAGCGGCAGTTTTCACCGCCGCCGTTCCAAGCCCTGTCACCACTCCCGTCACAGGAAGCAGCTTCTGCCCAACAGAAGAAATCTTGTTTCCAACCGTCTGCAGCTTTTCACCGGTTGCCCCGATTTTCTGCAGGGCAGTCGCAGACTGGTTCGCCTGCTCTTCCAGACTCCGCAGTCTCTGTTCCGTCTCAATGATCTCCCTCTGCAGGGCATCATACTGGTCCTGGGAAATCGTTCCGTTCCGCAATGCCTCATCCGCCTGCTGCTGTGCAGTCTTCAAAGTCTCCAGCTTTTCCCTTGTTTCAGAAACCGCCTGTGCCAGCAGTCTGTGCTTCTGCGCGATCAGCTCCGTATTCCCCGGATCCAGCTTCAGAAGCTTCTCCACATCTTTCAGCTGGCTCTGCGTATTCCTAATTTCCGTATTAACCCCTTTCAGGGCAGTCTGCAATTTTGTGGTATCGCCGCCAATCTCGACAGTGATCCCCCTGATTCTGTTCCCTGCCATACGGCTCACCCCCTAAATCCCATAAAAAAAGGCACAAAAATACCCGGATCACTCCGGGCACAAAAAAAGCATCTGCCATTCCTAACAAATGCTTTCCATATCTTCTTTTATTAAATCAATAGAACTGAAAGTTGTAGAACAATCTCTCTACCGTTCATACGATGCAATGATTTCTTTGCTGTCTGCAATTCTATAATCAAGTGTTCCCAAATTACCAATCAAGTTAAATGTCATATCTGCATTAACCTGCAATTCATCTTCAATCCTGGATGCAGACGGCTCATC
This sequence comes from Ruminococcus sp. AF17-12, assembly GCF_003479245.1. Taxonomy (NCBI): domain Bacteria; kingdom Bacillati; phylum Bacillota; class Clostridia; order Eubacteriales; family Oscillospiraceae; genus Ruminococcus; species Ruminococcus sp. AF17-12. The sequence goes on along the minus strand of NZ_QUGY01000006.1, from coordinate 16,016 downwards.
TTTTAGAAAAACGGTTAATCCATAAGGCTCTGTTTCAGACTGTATCTCTATACTGTCATATGAATATCCCTCCGGATACTCTTGACTACTTACAATATTTATAACATTCGAAGAATCTCCTACATAATCTGTCTTATACTGCGACAGATCAAGAATTTCGTACAGTTTTTCTTTTTTCCCGCACGTCGAAATCAACATTATTGATACCGTAACTAACATAATTGCAAGTACTTTTTTCTTCATAGAAACACCACCTGAAAATTTTTATTTATCTTCTAACTCAAATCCGAGTTCTTTCAGTTCTTTTTCGTTTCTGACATCTTCATCAGTTTTCTTTCCAGTGATGGCGCTGTAGGCTTCTTTGATACCATTTTTCACTGCCCATTTGATAACGAAATACAGTGCGATCAAAATAACAATTGCGGTTCCTCCACTTATGCCTAATTCATTCCACATAATCATTAACTCCTCCGATTTCGTGACTTTCAATTTATTTTCAACTTTGCAGGCTGGGATTTATCATTGAATAAACCACATCCATACTCCAACTACTATAAGCAATATACCTGATATTCTTCCTGCAAATTTCGACTTTTTATATCCTAGAAAATTTATTGTTTCGGGAGTTGTAAATGGCAATAAAACAACATCTATACCCATTACTATAATTCCAATTCCTATTAAGACATTATTGTTAGAAATAATGCCATAAAACATAACTAAGAAGCCCAAAATAATGCCTAATATAAAATACTTGATTTTATGGCTGTCTTTATCCACCATCTTTTCATAACAATTTTCACATTTGCTGTTACAAAACTCAAAATTGTCATTTAATTTTTTTCCACAATATTTACATTTTTTCATACTGTTTCCTCGGTAATCCTCAAAAATTCATTCAACAGCTCACGATTTTCTCAATTCTCCAAACTTAAATTTGCTTTGTAACTATGACTTTTCCTTCAGAATCCAGAAGAGGTGTAATACTGGCTCCAAGTCCGGAGTTCCAACAAAGGTAGTTAACCCCAGTCTCCTTATCTACAAGAATTTGACGAATTCCTTCATCTTTAAGCATACTTCCGTCTTTAAATATAACTTCAAATCTTTCTTCTTTCTTTGCCATGTTTACTCCTCTTTTCTCAAGCGTTAAATTTTGATAAACCCATTATACCCTTTCTGAATCATCCTGTCACCACATTTCATCAAATCAAAACCTGTCAAAATCCTCCTGTGTGGCAACCTGTCTCCATCCCTTATACTCATCGTTCCGGCTCTCCACAAACATATCGTTCACCATCCCGATAGTCAGCAGATTCACATCCGGCGTGATAATCAGCTGACCATTTTCACATTTCACCCGCACATAATCTCCAAGATGAAATCCCAGTTCTTCCAGCCATTTTCCTTTTAATGTAATTGCCGGAACTGTCTCATATTTATAACCGCTCTGTCCACAAACCTTCATATTTCTTACATTTTTCTTTGCCATAGAATTGACTCCTTTCAAATTTGACTAATAGATTTTCAGATAAAAAGAAAAAGCCGCTGACACGTTATCTTCTAACGCATCAACAGCTTCTGTCTTGCTTTGTTTCAGTGTATTATTCAGTTTTGTAAAGGTTTATTTGCTTTCAGCATTCTCCCTGATACGGTAATAATCATCCATATCAATGCCTATTTTTACCTTGGCATCTGGTTTTCGTTTGCCCAAAAGGCACACAGTCTCCACATGGGCGGTGCAAGAGAACAAATCCATATATTATGGAAAGAAAACTTTTAATTTTGAAGTGTAGTAGTCACCTGGTAGAACCAGATTAACGATTATCAGCAAGGGGTGCATACAATATATACCCGATTAACGATTGCCCCTACATTCCCGAATTTAAAGTCGTTTATTTGTAGTCTCCTGGTAGTCTCACCCCCGGCGGACGCCAAATTATGCCCCAGTTTGCTCCATTATTCCGAGGATTGCGAGTAGTCATGGAGTTCTGCCGTGGCAGATGAAAAATATTTTTACCATTGTTTTATTTCTCCTTGATTTGCCCGGAAATTCCCTGTTTTGCAATGGATTTCGGGGATTTGTGAAATGTGTGTTTTAGCTGCCAGCTTGGCAAAATGGGGCAAGATTAAGCAAGTTATTGCGGGCTGCGTGATCTTATCATTTCCAAGCAGAATACCAAACAAAGCATATCCCAGCATTCCAGCCTCATATCCTGTCAGTGTAAAGGGAAAATAGACATCTTTTTCTTTTACAAGTTTACAAAGCAGCCTTCCTGCAAAAATCCCACCTGCGGTCACTACGAAGAAGGTAACCGGAAATATCACAGTATCTGCTTTAATACTTGCCCGATAAAAAAGTATAAAACAATGAGATTGGAAGTGTAAAATTCATAACCAATGCCTGAAGTCCTTCAATTCCCTCTGGGCGGATCAGTTTTTTCTCTCTGCAGATCATCCCAATAATAAGCATTATGATCACGGGTAAAATCACTTGTGATAAACTCACTATTGTTCAGCCTCCCGTACCTGTTTCTCAGCATTCCACAGCTACTTTAATCACACCATCTCTCTTATTTTCGAACAATTCATATGCCTCTTCAATCCTGTTTAACGGATAGGTATGCGTAATCAGCGGTTCCGTGTTGATCTTACCTTCTGATATCAGCTTCAGAATTTCTTCGCAATCGCAGCCATCCACTCCACCTGTTTTAAAAGTGAGATTTTTACCATACATATCTGGGAGTGGTAACATCTGCGCTTTATCGTAAAGCGCAACCACTGTCACGATTGCATTTGGTCGGGCACATTCCCACGCCAGTTTAAATATCGATTCTGCTCCGGCAACTTCAAGGACTGCATCAGCTCCACCATGCTCACTATTAGTCTTAACAAACTCTTTACAGTCTTCCGGTGAAACAGTAAGAATCTCCGGATAATGCTCATTAATAAAGCGAATACGTGTCTCGTCCTTTTCACATATAATGATCTTCGCTGGATTTTTCAGCATAACACTAAGTAAAGTACATATTCCTGTTGGACCGGCTCCAATGATCAGTACAGTATCTTCCTCTGTGATTTCAGAAATACGTGCTGCCCAATAACCAGTAGCAAGAACATCTCCTACCAGTAAAGCCTGTCTGTCCGTAACACCTTCCGGGATTTTATTCAATCCCTGATCTGCAAAAGGAACCCGGACATATTCTGCCTGTCCCCCATCGATACGACAGCCAAGTGCCCAGCCACCATTCTTGTCGGTACAATTGTTTACATATCCTTTCTTACAGAAAAAACACTCTCCGCAAAAGGTTTCTACATTTACAGTCACCCGGTCTCCCGGTTTTACATGCGTCACCTTAGAACCGACTGCCTCAACAATACCTACCATCTCATGGCCAACTGTAATTCCCGGGACTGCACGCGGAACACTTCCGTGTTTAATATGCAGGTCACTGGAACAGATGCTGGCCAGTGTCACCTTTACAATGGCATCTCGTTCATGCATGAGCACTGGTTTCGGTTTTTCCATTAGTTCAAATTTTCCCTTTGAAACATATGTATAAGTCAGCATTATTTTGCCCCCATCTATTAGAATATATGCTAGTAAAATATCCGGTACGGAACACATCTGTTCTTATACCGGATATTTCTAATTCTATTTTGTATACACTGTTTTACCTCTTGCTATTACCTCAACAAGCTGCAGGTCCTGATCCAGGATACAAAGATCCGCATCATAGCCCTCTTCAATCTTTCCTTTTCCATTAAGGCGAAGGATTTCTGCCGGATTGGATGTTATTGTTGAAAGTGCAATTTCCAACGGGATATCCGCTTTAAACACACACTCTTTAACTTCCTTCAGAAGGCAGCTGGACTGTCCAACGCCCATTCCAAGGAATTCGCCATCACTACTGTACATCGGAAGGCTTCCCTGTCCATCAGAAGAAATTGTCATGCGGTTAGGATTTACTCCTGCATCTAACATCCGTTTGATACCATTACATACTCGTACCTCATCACAGATAGTTTCCCAATAGTCAATATCTTCATTTCCGGTAAAATCTACTGCTCCGCCTTTCAGCGCATATTCCATTGACTTGCAGAAAAGCAGCTCATTTCGATTGATATGTGTTGGCAATATTTGAGAAGTCGGTATCTCTGTCTCATCTACCACCCGTTCAATAAGATCTAAGCATCTCGGACTGTCACCAAGATGAACATTTACAATACCAGCTTTCCCGGAAAGAACACCACCAAGTCTTGTATCCGCAACGACACGTACAAATTCCTCAAAAGTCGGCTGTGAAGACCGATGATCAGAGATTGCGATTTCTCCAGTTCCAATGATTTCCTGAATCATCATAATATCTTTCACAATACTGTCAGTCAACGTACGAACCGGAATCTGATAACTGCCTGTATAACAGTATGCAGACATTCCCTGCTCATTCAATCCTTTTGTCTTTGCAACCAGTGCACATATATCACGACCGATTCCATCTGTTCCAAGGCAGCCAACAACTGTTGTTACTCCAAACTTCGTAAGTCCTTCCATAGTTGCTTCCGGAGTACGATTGGCGAATCCACCTTCGCCACCGCCTCCGAGTACATGAACATGACTATCAATGAATCCCGGAGTTAAAAGTAACCCCTCTCCATTGATCATTTCTGCCTCAGAAAGAAATCCGTCTGCGGATATAGAACCTGCATCTTTAATCTTAATAATCTTATCATTGATCATAAGTACATCTTTTTTCCCCAGATGCTGTGGAGCATAAACATCAATATTCTGAATTAATTTCATCATAAATCACTCCCAATTATCCAATGCATGTTTTAGAATCCAATTCCAACTGCAATAAGAACTGTAATGATTGCACCAATCATTAAGACGCCAAGGAATTTCCACATGAATTTAATCCAATTAGACCACTCGATCTTTGCAATTGCAAGAGATCCGATCAGACATCCGGATGTAGGAACAATCAGGTTTGTAAATGCATCACCAAGCTGGAATGCAACTACAGCTGTCTGTCGTGAAACACCTAACAGGTCTGACAGTGGAGCCATGATCGGCATTGTGATCGCAGCCTGTCCTGTTCCGGATACAACAAAGAAGTTAAATACGGACTGGAACAGATACATAAGTACTGCTGCAACCGCTCCGGAAACTCCAGACAATGCATTTGAAATATTATACATAATTGTATTGATAACTGTAGGTGTGGTCGGATCAGATCCACCAAGAACCTGCATGATACCCTGTGCCATAGCAACAACAAGTGCAGCACCAATCAGATCTTTTGCTCCATCTTTGAATGATATTGCAATATCATTCAGTTTCATATCGTTCAGTTTAAAGATAACTCCGATCACACCGGAAACAATTCCCATAATAAAGAACTGTGTAGCAATCTCCGGCATGTAGTATCCTTGAGTCATAACTCCCCAAACTACCCATACTACTGTAGCAGCCAATGTCAGAAGAACTAAAATGTGTCCAAGACCAAATGAATGTCCTTCGTCAATTCCTGTTTTTTCATTCTGCTCACGGAAATATGAATCAGTCTTATATGCGATTGAGATTGTCGGAGTCTTTTTGATCTTTGATGCATAGAACATAGTCATTCCACAGCCGAGTGCTGTAAATACTACCCACATTACCATACGGAATCCTGCTCCGGAGAATACGTCAATACCTGCAATACCCTGTGCAATACCTACAGAGAATGGATTCATCCAAGATGAACCAAAACCAATCTGTGTTGCAACATAAGTAACAAGAACTGCGATAACTGAATCATATCCAACTGCTACAAACAACGGACAAAGAATCATAGTAAACGGAAGCGCTTCTTCTCCCATCCCGAAAACTGCTCCACCAAGAGAAAACAGTACGAAAAGTATCGGAATCAGTAGTTTTTCTGCTCCCTCTGCCTTACGGATCAATCCGATCAATCCGGATTCAATCGCACCTGTACGGATCATGATACCGAATGCACCACCTACTATCATAAGAAATGCGATAATCTCGATTGCAGAACTATTTACGATTCCGTTATACATATAGTTGAAAAATCCTGTTCCACCATCTCCACTAAAGAGTGCTACTCCTTCTGTTACTACATTTCCTGTATCATCTGTCAGATACTGGAAACTTCCGTCTTTGATTACTGTACGGGTTTTCTCAACACCATTGATCATATATGAAATATCCTGTGTTTCGTAAAATCCCTTTGGTACAAGAAATGTCATAAGTGCTGCGAAAACAACTACAAAAAAGATGATAATGTAGGTATCAGGCACTTGAAATCCCTTGTTAAAAGACTTTAACCCTTTTCCTTCGTTTTTGCTCATTTTTGAATCTCCCTCCCATTTTTGATATACTATATTAGTGTACCACAAAATGCTTAAAATCCAACTAAAACTTTACATATTTTATCAAATTTATTTATTTTATAAGAACCTGTCAAATTATCTTAACTAAATGCAGATCCACACCTTTTTGAAATATGAAATAATCCCAGTATTTCCTGTATTTATGACACCAATAGCTACACCATGTCAGATTATGATCATTGGACCAGACTATATAAAAAAATGGTGTTGGATATTATGTTCAGCACCATTTTTCATTAAACCTGTCAATATTATTTTTCAAAAAAACTGCTCTTATTTCCTGCTGCGTCCAAGTCTGCCTTTAAAATCTTCATACCCAAAATCAGTAAGACGTTCCATGGTTTTATCGCCATGTCTCAGCCATATATCAGGCAAAGGCATTCCATTAAAGGTATTGTTCTTGCAGGTTGTATAAATGGCCATATCACCAAACATGAGAATGTCTCCATACTTCAACGGCTCTGAAAAGCTGTAATCTCCTATGATATCTCCTGACAGGCAGGTTGGTCCTCCGAGCCGGATTGTGACTGCATTTTCTCCCGGTTCATCTGCTCCAAGAAGAGGAGGACGATAAGGCATTTCCAGAACATCCGGCATATGACAGGCAGCACTTCCATCCAAAATTGCAAGCTGGGTATCACCATTTTGCAGCACATCCAAAACAGTTGTCAAAAAAAATCCTGCATTTAAGGCCCATGCCTCTCCGGGCTCCAGATAAACATCTACTTTCCATTCTTCCTTTGCTGCGCTGATGCACTTCTCAAGCCGTGCAATATCATAGCCTGGTCTTGTAATATGATGTCCTCCTCCCAGGTTCAGCCATTTCATCTGAGAAATCAGATCTCCGAATTTCGTCTTTACTGCTGTAAGAGTAGTTTCCAGATCAGAAGAGTCCTGCTCACAAAGGGTGTGAAAATGAATACCATCCAATAATCCGATCAGCTCCGGATGCTTTCTCACAGCAGTCTCCCACTGTGCTCTTGTGGTACCCATGCGGCTGCCTGGGGCACAGGGATCATAAATAGCATGTCCCTCCTGGGTAGAGCATTCCGGATTGATCCGAAGCCCTGCACTTTTCCCGGCCTCCTTCACTCTTTTTCCAAAGCGAAGAAGCTGAAAAGGAGAATTAAACACTATATGATCTGCAAAGCTAAGCAGCTCCTCAAATTCATCCTCACGATATCCGGCGCAAAATACATGTACCTCTTTTCCGGGCATCTCCTGGGCACCAAGCCTGGCTTCGTACAGTCCGCTTGCTTCTGTTCCTGTCAAATATGGTTCCAAAAGATGATAGCAGTCATAATTACTGAAAGCCTTCTGTGCCAGGAGCATTTTGCAGCCTGTTCTCTTGGCAATATTCCCCATTAATTCTGCATTTTTTATAAGCGCCGCTTCGTCGAGAACATAACAAGGTGTTTTGATCTTCCGCAGCTCCGGCGGAATAATTCCGCCGGACGCTGCAAAGGGTGGTCTTGTATCTGTTCTTTCCATTAATCCACCAGCTCCGGATCATGATTTTCGCTGCGTGGAAGTCCATATTTGTCAAGTGCTTCCAGGAACGGATCCGGGTCAAATTCTTCTACTGTGTACACTCCCGGGCGGATCCATTTTCCGGTAAGCATCATTAATGCTCCGCACATAGCCGGAACGCCTGTCGTATAGCTGATTGCCTGACTTCCAACCTCTTTATAACATTCCTGGTGGTCACAAACATTGTAAATATAATAGGTTTTCTCTTTTCCATCCTTTACCCCGGTGAAAATGCAGCCAATATTAGTTTTTCCCTTAGTACGTGGACCCAGGCTGGCCGGATCCGGGAGAAGAGCCTTCAAAAACTGGATAGGAACGATTTCCTGTCCATTATAGTTGATCGGAGTAGTAGAAAGCATTCCCACATCCTCCAGACAGCGCATGTGATCCAGATAGCTCTGTCCGAAGGTCATAAAGAAACGGATTCTCTTTACTCCCGGAATTGTCTGGGCAAGGGACTCGATCTCCTCGTGATGCAGAAGATACATATCTTTATCGCCGACCTGATCAAAATCATATTCCCGCTTGATCGCCATCGGAGGAATTTCCACCCAGTGTCCATTCTCCCAGTAGCTTCCGGGCGCACTTACCTCACGAAGATTGATTTCCGGATTAAAGTTGGTTGCAAATGCATATCCGTGGTCTCCTCCATTGCAGTCCAGAATATCAATGGTATCGATCTGGTCAAACTCATGCTTTAATGCATATGCACAATATGCCTGGGTAACACCCGGGTCAAAGCCGCAGCCAAGAAGTGCTGTAAGTCCTGCCTCTTCAAATTTCTTCCGGTATGCCCACTGCCAGGAATAATCAAAATATGCGGAAAATCCTGCTTCCTTGCAGCGTTTTTCGTAAATAGCACGCCATTTGGGATCATCCGTATCCTCCGGCTCATAGTTTGCCGTATCCATATAGTTTACACCACATGCCAGACATGCATCCATGATGCTCAGATCCTGGTACGGAAGCGCAATGTTCATTACCAGATCCGGTTTGTAACTATTGATCAGCTGGATCAGCTGGTTTACATCATCCGCATCCACCTTTGCGGTGGTAATTACTGTTTTTGTTTTTCCTTCCAGTTTCCGGGCAAGTGCATCACATTTTTCTTTTGTCCTGCTTGCTATACACAGTTCTGTAAATACAGTATCTGCCTGACAACACTTCTGAATTGCTACACTGGCTACTCCGCCGCAGCCGATTACAAGTACTCTGCTCATGTTTTTTGTCTCCTTTTTTATACTCAATTCTCGTAACTGTTTTTATTTTGCCACCGCCAGCAGCAGTTCCCTGACCACCTTACATGCTGTAGCTGTGGAAACACCGCTTGGATCCAGCATAGGTGCCAGCTCATTGACATCTGCTCCCACAATATTTAATTCTGATACCTTCCGGATAGCAGCAAGCAATTCAAGGAAGCTTACGCCTCCTGCCTCCGGTGTACCGGTTCCCGGAAATACAGATGGATCCAGACAGTCCAGATCAATGGTAAAATATACCGGAACCTGCTTCCTGGCCAATTCCTGTACGGTTTCTTCCAGGCCTTCAAAGGTAAAGGGATGAAAATCTGTATGCTCTTTTGCAAACCGGAATTCTTCTCTTTCCCCGCTTCGGATACAAAACTGATGTATCCGCCCATCTCCCAGAATATCATAGCATCTGCGAATAACACACGCATGACTTAAATGGGCTCCAAGATAATCGTCTCTTAAATCTGCGTGCGCATCAAAATGAATAATATGAAGTCCCGGATATCTCCCGGCGACAGCTCTCACAGCAGCCAGTGTCACCAGATGCTCTCCCCCCAGAAGCAACGGCATTTTTCCCTCTTTCAGGATTTCCTCTGCACGATCCTGTATATCAGCAAGCGCTTTTTCACTGCTGCCGAAGCAAAGCTCCAGATCTCCACTGTCAAATACCCGGATATCCATAAGGTCACGATCCTGATAAGGGCTGTAGGTTTCCAGTCCAAAGCTTTCATGACGAATGGCAGAAGGACCGAACCTGGCTCCCGGACGAAAGCTTGTGGTCGAATCAAAGGGAGCTCCGTAAAGAACAATTTCTGCTTCCTCAAAGCTGCTGTCACAACCGATAAAATTTTCAATATTTGGTAAGATCATAAATCAGTCCTCCACCTCCTGAAGCATTTCCTCCAGAAAAGCCGGAAGATAAAATGCACCTTTGTGAAGCCTTGTAGTATAGTAACGGGTGCGAAGATTCAGTGAATTCCATGCCTTCGAATCCAGGTCATCCACAGGATGATATTTTTTACTTGCAAAGCCAAACAGCCAGTAGCCGGCAGCAAAGGTAGGAATATGAGCCTGGTAAACACGGCTGATCTGGAAAGTACTGGCAATTCTTTTGTGACTGCGCTGCATGGCATGCGCATCCTCGGAATAAAAAGGACTTCCCTGCTGATTAACCATGATTCCATCCGCCTTCAGCGCATTATAGCAGTTTCCGTAAAATTCACGGGTAAATAATCCCTCCGATGGGCCAAAGGGATCCGAGGAATCTACAATAATAAGATCATATTTATTTTCGCAGCGGCGTATATATTTCAACGCATTTTCATAATGAAGGTGCACTCTCCTGTCATCCAGCCTGCAGGCATTTCCCGGAAGATATGCGCGACAGGCTTCTACTACCATAGGATCCATCTCTACCAGATCAATATGGCTGACACGGTCATACCTAGTCAGTTCACGTACAACTCCGCCGTCTCCTGCTCCGATCACAAGAATATCTTTAGCTTCTTTGTGAATAGCCATAGGTACATGCGTGATCATTTCGTCATAAATAAATTCGTCACGCTCTGTGAGCATTACATTACCGTCCAGTGTGAGCACCCTGCCAAATTCCGGTGTCTCAAAAATATCAATTCTCTGATAGTCACTCTGCTTTGAATAAAGCTGACGGTTTACCCGGATACTATGCTTCACATCCGGTGTATGAAATTCCGAAAACCACATTTCCATTTTCTTTACCTCCCTGCCAGTACGTTTAAACGCAATATATCCGGATCTTCAGGGCCTGTCATATTGCATCCTTTTGCCTTGGCATATTCAATATAATCCAGGATTTCCGGAGTGATTCGTTCCCCCGGAGCCAAAATCGGGATTCCCGGAGGATAACACATTACAAACTCGCTGCATACCTTGCCTTCGGTTTCTCTGAGAGGAAGGCTGCATTTTTCTGCATAAAAAGCTTCCTGAGGACTTGTCACTACCTGAGGATCGATATATTCCTGATCCAGCAATCCTGATTTATCCTTCTGGAATCGCCTGCGGATCTCCGCAAGAGCACTTACCAGCCGCTCTATTTCCTGGGCACGATCTCCGATCGACAGATAAGCCAGAATATTTCCAATATCACCAAATTCGATCTGAATATCATATTCATCTCTCAGTATATCGTAAACCTCGATTCCTGCAAGTCCGATATCCAGGGTATGTACACTTAATTTCGTAATGTCAAAATCAAAAACCGAATCTCCATTCACCAGCTCTTTTCCAAATGCATAATAGCCGCCAATAGCATTGATCTCTTCCCTTGCATACTCTGCCATATCTGCTACCTGATGAAAAATCTGGCGTCCTCGCTGTGCAAGATTCCGGCGCGAAATGTCAAGACTTGACATCAGAAGATAGCTGCCTGAAGTAGTCTGAGTCAGATTGATGATCTGACGGACATAACCGGCATGAACACCTGGTCCTGTAAGAAGAAGGCTGGACTGGGTCAGGCTTCCGCCGCTTTTATGCATGGATACAGACGCCATATCTGCACCAGCTGCCATTGCCGAAACCGGCAGACCTCCGCCAAAATAAAAATGAGTTCCATGTGCCTCATCTGCCAGACACAGCATTCCTGCTTCATGAGCCATGCGTACAATTGCGCGAAGATCACTGCAGATTCCATAATAGGTGGGATTGTTCACCAGCACAGCCACCGCATTTGGGTGCTCCTTAATTGCCTTTGCCACCTGTTCACGTCGCATTCCAAGAGAAATCCCAAGTCTCTGATCCACCTCCGGATTCACATAGACCGGGATTGCTCCGCACAGAACCAGCGCATTCAGCACACTTCTGTGGACATTTCGGGGAAGAATGATCTCATCTCCCCTCTTACAGGCAGTTAACACCATAGTCTGCACTGAGCTTGTAGTTCCTCCAACCATAAGAAATGCATGCGCTGCTCCAAATGCATCTGCTGCCAGCTCTTCCGCCTCCCGGATCACAGATACAGGATGACAGAGATTATCAAGCGGTTTCATGCTGTTTACATCCACACCTACACATTTTTGTCCCAGAAATTCAGTAAGCTCCGGATTTCCTCTTCCTCTTTTATGTCCCGGCACATCGAAAGGTACTACTCTCATACGCAGGAATTTTTCCAGAGCTTCATGAATTGGAGCATGATTCTGGTCCAGTTTAAAACGACTTCTGTTCATTGCTTCTCCATTTCCAGTTCCTTTATCCGCACAAAAAAAGCAGGCCGATACAAAACCGTAAACCTGCTTAGATCATTCTTCCTGATTTTATTTTCATCGCATATAAATATGAGAATCCCCATATTTACATGAGATCAGAATCCGGATGATATATGTCAGAGTCTATATAGCAATCATACTTTTACTACTCTTATTGACCGTTTCACAAGTCTGCGCAACAGGCGCATGACGGTTATCAAAGGAACCAACTTATAAAATTTGAGCTTCTAACTCAATCAATAAGGCAACCAAAGTTACCATCAGCGGCAGTGGACCCGGCTGTCCGTATGGCCTTGACCCCAAAATGGAGTGGTCCAAAATAATTGCTTTGAAAAGACTCTTTCTTGTCCTTCAAAATCTCCATAAGCATAGCATATCTGAAAATTCATGTCAACTATCAAAATCGTTTAAATACTTATAGTATGAACCATTTATAATAATGTCAGAAGGATATTCTTTTCTTGAATCCCTCATATTTTCATGCTAATATGTATAATTAGGTTAAAAACTACAAAATACAAAATGGAGGAAATATGAATCAAAAAAGTACATCTGCTCCCATAGCAGAAAACAAAATGGGGACCATGCCCGTAGGAAGGCTTGTACTAAACATGTCTCTGCCAATGATGATCTCCATGCTGGTGCAGGCATTGTACAATATTGTAGACAGTGTTTTCGTTGCCATGCTTTCCGAAAATGCTCTGACGGCAGTTTCCATGGCTTTTCCACTGCAGACACTTCTGATCGCAGTAGGTGCAGGTACTGGTGTGGGTATGAACGCACTGCTTTCCAAATCCCTTGGAGAAAAAAATTTTAAAAAAGCTGATCGGACAGCCAGCAATGCTGCTTTCCTGTATGGCTTAAGCTATCTGGTTTTCCTGATCCTTGGATTTACAGTAGTAAAACCATTTTATGCCAGCCAGGTACATAACGCAGACCCTGAGATCCTTAAATTTGGGATTGAATATCTGAGCACAGTTATGATATTCTCCTTTGGTCTGCTTGGACAGTTTTTCTTTGAACGTCTACTCACATCCACAGGAAAAACCATATTCAGCATGACTTCTCAGCTGTGCGGTGCCATCACCAACATCATCCTTGACCCGATCCTGATCTTTGGTCTGTTCGGTGCTCCGAAAATGGGTGTTACCGGAGCTGCTGTAGCTACTGTGATCGGACAGTGTGTAGCCTGCATTGTTGCAGGAATCTGCAACCATAAATTTAATCATGAAGTCCGGCTCAGCTTCAGGGGCTTCCGTCCTGACCTTAAGATCATCGGCCATATTTATGCAGTAGGTATTCCATCGATCATCATGCAGTCCATCAGTTCTATCATGACCTACTGCATGAATCTGATCCTGGTACAGTTTACAGTCACTGCAACTGCAGTATTTGGTGTTTACTTCAAATTGCAGAGTTTTTTCTTCATGCCTGTATTTGGACTTAACAACGGCATTACACCGATCATTGCCTATAATTATGGTGCACGCCACAGAAAGCGTATGCTTAAAACTGTCAAAGTCAGCATGTTCATCGCATTCTGTTTTACATTCATTGGTTTTCTTGCCTTTGAATTTATTCCGAAAACACTGCTGGGGCTGTTCAGTGCTTCCGAAGATATGCTTACCATCGGAATCCCTGCACTTCGTATCATAGGAATCCACTATCTGATTGCATGGTTCTGTATCATTGCGGGAACTGTATTCCAGGCACTCGGAAAAGCTGTATTCAGTATGATCGTATCTATCATGCGTCAGCTGTTTGTCCTGGTACCTGCTGCTTATATCCTTGCTTCCATCGGCGGACTTCACGCAGTATGGTGGTCTTTCCCCATTGCGGAGATCATTTCTCTGATCGTGTCCGTAGCTTTCCTGGTTGTCATAAACAGAACGATCATTCAAAAAATTCCGGAAGCCTAAGGACATCAAAGCTTCCCATTCCAATTTATACAAAAAGAAGACAGAAGATTTCCTTTTTCTCTTCAGGATATCTTCTGTCTTTTTTATTGTTATTTATAGATCCGGTAGCCATCCCTTCCGGAGCGTTTTACCTGATAAAGGGCAAGATCTGCTTTTTGATACAGTTCCATAAAGGTATCTCCATCCTGTGGTGCAAAAGCAATTCCTGCACTAAAAGTAAATGTATGCTCTCCCATGCCTTCCATACGGATCTCCCTGAGCTTTTCATGAAGTTTTTTTATTCTGCTCTCCATATTTTTCCGGGAACCGATATTACAGAGCAGGATCACAAACTCATCCCCGCCGATACGCCCGATCACATCCTGTTCCCGGAACTGCTCTTTAAGAAAACCTCCCAGCATCTTTAATACATTATCTCCCATGACATGTCCGTAAACATCATTCACTTCTTTAAAATGATCCATATCCAGGATCAGGAAGCCATGAAAGCCTTCCGGAGCGTTTTCTCTCAGAATAGCATCGATCACCTTCTGCGTATTCTCTCTGTTATAAACGCCTGTAAGCGCATCCTTCTGGGCAGAACGCACCAACTCTGCTTTCTCCTGATTATTTCTTACAACAATATACAGGAGCAGGAGAAGCACCAGAATACAGAAGCTTCCCATAAATAGGATTTCATAACCGGAAATGAATTCATAAGCCTGCTGTGCACTTTTTACAGGAATTGCATAACAGATCATCCAGTCGTTGTATCCAAGAGGCATATATGCCAGATACCGGTCTGCTTCTTTTCTCTCTTTGAGACTAAGCTTCACCAGACCACTTTCGCCAACTTTAAAATCTTCCTGAATATCCTGAAGAGCATGCTTTCCTTTGAGATTTTTTTCTCCGTAATATTTAAAAAGATTGATTCCATATGTGATCTCCGTACCAGACGCCGAACCACTGTCAAAGGCAATGATCTCTCCATCACTTGTAGCCAGAAGACTATTTCCCGCTCCATCAAAAAGATCATTAAAAAGCATATGGCTCAGCGCTGTAACATTACAGGATCCGCCCAACACACCGATCACTTTATGGTCTTTGTATACCGGCACACCTAAAACCACCCGCACCTTATGGTCCACACTGCTTTCCAGGGGATCGCTGATGGTCTGCTCTCCACTGATAGCCTCCTGAAAATATCTGCGATGAGAAACATTCTTGGTTACTCCATTGTCGTAGTATGCATCTCCATTCTTATCAATAAGAGCAGCCCTCTCCAGGTCTGTCTTTTCATAAATGGATATCAGTCGTTCTTTATTTTCTTCTGAAAAAAGTTCTTCTGATCTTCCCATTGCAGAGGCAATCTCATTCAGATATTGATAATTAATATCCAGTATCGTCCGCAAATGTTCACTTTGTCTCTGCACATTTATCTTCAATGTATTCTGAGAATTCACCTGTACAGCCCTCTGCACACACCCGAAAAAAATAAGAATCCCTGCTATAACCGCCAAGATAAAAACGCCGGTTGCCATAACATAATTTTTTAATTCAAAGTGATTCTTTTTCATACGTTTTCTCCTGATTTAACCTTTTTTGTCATGCATTTTTATTTTACCATGATTTTTGTTTTTTCTCTATAGTCAAGACCACCCGCTTAGCGGGTGGCTTGCTCTGTCCCTATAAGGGACTATTCC
>NZ_QUGY01000005.1:0-281826 GCF_003479245.1 Ruminococcus sp. AF17-12 | reverse complement strand
GTATACGGTAAATAGTTAGTACCGTGCTTTTCACCTAAAACCATGAGATAATCCCTTTGTAAAACTAAAAGTTTTTTAAAGGAGGATCTTATGGATAAGATCACACGTCAGGTCCGCATTGAACATTGGACCCAGATCATGAATGAATGTTTGAACAGCGGTATGAATAAAACTGAATGGTGCCGGGCTAATGGGATCTCAGACAAACAATTCTTTTACTGGCAAAGGATTCTCAGAAAAGAAGCTTTTGCTGCTTCGACATCAAAGGACCTTTCGGTTATCACAGACCCGGCAGATGAAACCAGCCCACAAAAGATTTCGTTCGCAGAGATCAGCATTCCAATAAAACAGGAGTCTGTCAGAAATGGATTCCATCCGGATATCATCCTCCGAAAAGGACCGGTCTCTGTAGAGATATCCAATTCCGTTTCAGCAGAACTCCTGTCACGTATCGGAGATATCTTTCATGCTGAATGATGCTTCCGGGTTCCGCAGGATCTATCTCGCTACCGGCTACACAGATCTGAGACGTGGTATGGAGGGGCTTGCATCCATTATCAAGTTCAATTTTCAGCTGGATCCGTATCAAAAAGATATTCTGTTCCTGTTCTGCGGAAGACGTACTGACCGCATCAAAGGGCTGGTCTGGGAAGGCGACGGCTTCCTGCTTCTATACAAAAAACTGGAGTTGGGTGCATTCAACTGGCCCCGCACAAAAGAAGAAGCATTGGAGATCACCCCAGAGCAGTACCAATATCTCATGCAGGGACTGGAAATTGTTGCACGCCATCCGATCCAGGAAGTCAGACCGGATAAGATCTTATAAGATCCTGTGCAAAACAGAGAAAATAAAAAAACATCTTCCAATCATCATAAGTCCCGAAAAAGAGTTATCCACTTTTCATAATTCCGCTGCCTTCATTTATTCAGGAGTACTTTCAGGCCCCTTTGCAGGGCTTGTGGATAAGTACTCTGAAAAGCCCGAAAAACTAATAGTTTTTTGAGTTTTTCATAGTATTCATCTATTAGTAAAAATGACGAATACCCTGTCTGCCTGATTCGCTTTTTCTTTATCTTTGCGTTACAATAGGAACATCAGGTAAAGGAGAACGGCATCCATGGCAAAAGTATATACAGAAGAAGAACTGAATAATTTCAGCAGGGAAACACTTATGGCAGTCATCCTGTCCATGCAGGATCAGATTCACCAGCTGAATACAAACATGGAGCGCCTGATCGAGCAGATCGCTGACGCAAACAATAAGCGTTACGGCCGTTCTTCCGAAAAACTGGAAACGATCTCCGGACAGCTGGAACTGGAGCTTATATTTAATGAGGCTGAAGCACTTACGGAAACACTGTATGTAGTTGAGCCTGTTGAGGAAGATGTGATACAGCCGCGTCGTAAAAATAAAGGAAAACGGGAGGCAGCTCTAAAAGATCTTCCGATTGAAGTGATCGTCCATACCCTGTCAGAAGAAAAACTCCAGGATGTCTTTGGCACAGATGGATGGAAACAGCTTCCAGACGAGATATATAAAAGGGTACGTGTGCAGCCGGCAGTCTATACTGTTGAAGAACATCATGTGGCAGTCTACGCTGGTAAGGACAACCAGACAATCATAAAAGCGGACCGTCCGAAGAATCTGCTCCGTAACAGCCTGCTCACTCCGTCACTTGCGGCAAGCATCATGAATGCCAAGTACGTAAACGGGCTTCCTCTTTACAGGATCAGCCAGGAATTCCTGCGGAATGACATCCATATCTCCAGACAGGTCATGGTAAACTGGATGATCCAGTGTGCGGACAGGTATCTGGGAATCCTTTATGACCGGCTCCATAAGGAGATGTATCAGTTTCATGTACTTCAGGCTGATGAGACTCCAGTCATGGTCACTAAGGATGGACGGCCGGTAAACAGTAAAAGTTACATGTGGATCTATCGGACCGGAAAGAGTTATGCGGATACTCCGATCATCCTGTATGAATACCAGCGAACCCGAAAAGCGGACCATCCGGAAGAATTCCTGAAGGATTTTAAAGGGATCGTAGTATGCGACGGTTACTCTGCATACAGGAAGCTGGACAGGGAAAATCCAGACATCGTCTTTGCCGGCTGCTGGTCACATGCAAGGCGCAGGTTTGCGGAGGCATTGAAAGCCCTGCCGAAAGCAGCACAGAAAAATGCGAAAGAGACTGTAGCTTACGAAGCAGTCAGCCGGATCGCAGCAATCTATCATCTGGACAACCAGATGGAGGGACAGCCTGCAAAAGTCAGAAAGATGTACCGTCAGGCCAATATCAGACCTCTTGTAGAGGCCTTCTTTGCATGGGCAAAAGAGATCCAGATTAAAAATCAGCTTTCCAGAGGAAAGACTCTGGATGGGATCAACTACTGTATCAATCAGGAAGTTTCTCTGAAAGCCTTTCTGGAAGACGGTGATATTCCTATGGATAACAATGCGACAGAAAGTGCTCTGCGTAGCTTTTGTCTCCATAAGCATACATGGAAGCTGATCGACAGTCTGGATGGCGCAAATGCCAGTGCTATTATCTACAGCATCACAGAAACGGCAAAAGCTAACAATCTGAATCCTTTTCGGTATCTTGAACATGTCCTGACTGTATTGAAGGACCACCAGGATGACAGGGAATATAGTTTTATAAATGATATCCTGCCATGGTCTGAAAAACTTCCAGCAATATGCCGGAGCAAAACAAAAGCAACTAATATTTAAAACCTTGCCGCCGGAAACGGCGGCTTAAAGTTAGAGCAGTACGGATAGTTTACCGTATACGAAAGAAAGGTCAAGGGGTGTAGAAACAAGCATTTTGTCGACCTGCAACAATTACAAGCCTCGTTGGAAAAGCAATGGGGTGTTTTTTAACCGGTTTTTTGGTGGATTCGTTTTGAGAGCAACTTTGAAATCAAATTTTGTTGCTTCGGCAATGAGCTGTTCTATCATAGAAATCTCTCTGTTGAGGTTGTAGAAGGTCTTTTGAATGAGGAAAATACAGGTTTATAGCGTTAGTGTAAACCACTCTTCTGAAGGTTAGCGATGACTTGTAACTAAAATAGCGACAAAATAAATTAAAAACTAAGATCAGTCTCTAAATAATTGATATTCTATGTGAAAGAGCGTATAATATAAGTACAAGAACAGGAGGCGATTATATGCTGGATGTAAATATGATAATTGCAAACAACATTCAGGCTGAACTGAAAAAAGAAAACAAAAAGCAGGTTGATCTGGCAGAAGGAATTGGAGTCTCCAAACAGACAATGAGCAAAATTATGAATGGTGCAAGAGCAATCAATGCGATTGAACTTCATAAGATTTCTGAATATCTGCATGTGTCGATGGATTCTCTGATGAAGATGCCAGAAAAGCCGATGGATACGAATGTGATTCATGCGTTTATGGGGCGTGTTAAAACAGAAGAAGCAAGAAAGGGAATCCGGCTTGCGGATGAACTGTCCGACATGATTCTGTTCCACACTAGGGCATGCGAGAATGGCAAAAAGATGGAGCAGCTCTGGGAGGATAAGTGATGAACAATGTTCTGAAAGATAGCCTTTTTGTAAGCCAAAACAGGAAATTTGATGAAATTCAATCTGTTGTCAGGCAGTTTTCGGCAGAGTATGTCGGTAATTCTATTATCAAAGATAATATTTTTGCTGTTATACAGAACTATGCAAGAAAGAAAGAAATTGCACTGGAACTGCTTCGTTTTCCAATTCATGATGATGAATTATGGGCATTGACTTTTTTGAAGCAGGATACGATTTTTGTGTGCGTAAATACGGCACTTCCACTATGTAAGCAGTTTTTCGCTGCGTCGCATGAATTGTACCATATCTACTGTTATGTAGAAAATGCAGACCAGAGCTATATAAAAAATGGTTCTATGCTGGATTCGGCAACAGGTGATGAAACAGGAAGAACACAGGAGGACTTGGAAGCTAATGCCTTCGCAGGTCTGCTTTTGATGCCGGATCAACTTCTCCATGAGCAAATTCTACTGTATGGAATTGATAAAGATTTGGTTTCGGTAGATTCCGTTTTGATACTTATGGATATGTTTGCTATGCCCTACAAGGCAGTTGTACTGCGCTTGTTTGAAAGTGGAAACATATCCCACCAGCAGGCTGAAAAGCTGCTGGAGATAAGTTCTGCGAATGTAATGAAAAGGGCATCACTGATAGGTAAGGCAAAGCGCTGGCAGCTTGATGGCAGGGGAACAGAATCTTTTGGCACACTCCTTGAGAAAGTTGAGTATAACAGACAGCATGAGTATCTGACAGAATCCAGAGAAAATGACGATGTGGCTTACATTACTCAACTGAAAAAAGAGTACGGTTTGGATTGAGGGGTGTCAAAGCGAAGTGAAAAAATATGCACTGCTAGATACCGATTTCATTTCCAAAACGCACTCTGTTCAAGATGGCGGCGATAATCATTTGATTGACCGGGTCATGGAATTGCCGGAATATGTGTTCTTTTGTCATGCGCAAATCGTAACAGAACTTAATCGGTATAATGCTGATGCGCCAATCTGGTTGAGCGAAAAGATTGGCGCGCAAAAGATAAAAAGCTACACAGATCAAGAAATTCTTGAAAGCCTGTCACATGTACGAGGGCCGCTGGCGTGTGCGACTTATACACAGATGTTAAAATTGGCCTGTGATGTTTTTTCTAAAGATTACTTTTCGGAACATTATCGAGCATTGGAAGATGCTGATTACACGGCGATATCGAGAGAGGATTATTTGAAAGAGCTTGAACGACTCGATATCGAAGTGGGCAAGAAAAATAATCTTGGAGAAATCAAGTCTTTTGTGCTGTTGCAGGTCTTGTCGGTGATGCTTGGGGAGCAGATTTATGTGTTCTGCTCCGATGACCGAAATGCTCGGAATGGCGCTACAAATTTTGAAGATGTTCGATGTATTAGTCTGGTATCGGTATTCTCGCGTTTGAAGGAGGAAGCAAACTGGACGTTTGAAGATGCTGAGCCGTATATTGAATCGCTCATTGCATTTTATCAAGATCATCACCAAACTACTTTCCGAGTAATGGAAGCGTCTGAGGTTAGAAGATTGCAACGGATACCATGCAGACAGGTGTTGCAGGAAATCTTTAACGGAAAATTTATTGAATTGAAAAATGGTATGTTGCGGTACAAGCGGTAAGTGAAAACAGGTTAAAGAATACCAACAATCACATGTCTAGTTGGGAAACCAGCGGAGAAAGTTATTGCAATGATAGAAGCAAAGAGTTCAGTAAAAACAGAAACATCTTAAAAAGTATACAGAGTATATTGCGAAGAAAAATCTCATATGCTATAATGCTCGCAGGCAAAAAAGAATTAAAGTGTTTATAACAAAAAAATCAAAAGCCCTCGAAGTTGCAGCTTCCAGGGCTTTCTTCTTATTTCATTTTTTATTACAGTGGACAAGGAATCATCAGGTCAGAGCTCCGCTGTTTGTAGTATAGACGATAATTGTTGATTTTATTACGCAACAGGAATATTCAGTTAGGCTTACGCACAACAGAAAATTCTCATTCAATGCAGAAAGGGGCGGTTTTATGAGGCAGGATACACTGGAGGGCAGAGCAAAAACGAAAAACGGTGTCATTCGATTATGCTTTTCGGTGCTTTGTATTTTATTGGAAGCAGCTTTTATCATTATCGTGATCACAAGGCTGAATGAATATGCGGAGATCGTTAATCTGCTGACCAGAGTCTTTGCAGGAATTCTGGTTCTGGCACTATATGCATCCGATCAGACCTCTTCCATGAAAATGCCGTGGATCATTCTGATACTTGTGTTTCCAATCATGGGTGTAGCACTGTATCTGCTGATCGGATTAAATGGCGGAACCCGTAAAATGCGAGAACGATATGCGGATATCGACAGAAAGCTTCTGCCGCTTCTGCCGGACAATCGGGAAAAACTGGAAAATATCAAAAACAAAATCCCCAAAGCAGGAAATATCAGTGAGTATATTTGGAAAAATGCAGGTTATCCCGTATACCAGAATACGGATATTGTTTATTATGATGAGGCGGTAAAGGGATTAGAAGCACAGTTATCAGCACTGTCAAAGGCTGAAAAGTTTATTTTTATGGAATACCATGCGATAGAAGATGCAGAGGCCTGGAAAAAGATCCAGAAAGTGCTGGAGGAGCGTGTACAGGCAGGCGTGGAAGTGCGAGTATTTTATGATGATATGGGCTCTATTGGCTTTATTAATACGGATTTTGTAAAAAAGATGGAGCAGATCGGAATCCACTGCCGGGTATTTAATCCGTTTATGCCGGGTCTGAATGTATTTCTGAACAACCGTGATCATCGAAAAATAACCGTGATCGATGGAAAAGTAGCTTTCACAGGCGGCTATAATCTGGCAAATGAATATTTTAATTACACCAATCCTTACGGACAATGGAAGGATACCGGGATCCGTCTTGAAGGCGATGCAGTTCAGTCGCTGACAGCAACATTCCTTGAAATGTGGAATGCAGCCAATGACAGGAATAATAATGAGGATTTCAGCAAATATTTTATAAGATCAGAATATAAGGCAGCTCAGAACGGATTTGTACAGCCTTATGCAGATAGTCCAATGGATGATGAACAGGTAGGAGAGGAAGTTTATATCAGCATGGTCAACAAAGCTGAAAAATACTGCTGGTTTATAACGCCATATCTGATCATTACGGATGAAATGACACATGCGCTGTGTCTTGCTGCAAAGCGGGGGATTGATGTCAGGATCATTACACCGGGAATCCCGGATAAAAAAATGATTTACAGTGTTACACGTTCCTTTTATCATGGACTGGTTAAAAATGGAGTGCGGATCTACGAGTGGACACCTGGCTTCTGTCACGCCAAGATGAGCGTGGCAGATGACTGTATGGCAACCTGCGGAACCATAAATCTGGATTACAGAAGTCTTTATCATCATTTTGAAAACGGATGCTTTATGGCAGACAGTCCGGCTGTGTTATCCATAAGAAATGACCTGGAAGAAACAATGAAGGAATGTCGGGAAGTAACAGAACAATACCGTACAGGACGCAGTGCATATCTTCGTCTGGGACAGCTTTTCATGAGATTGTTTGCAGGATTATTGTAAGGAAGAGGTGTAGATCTATGTGTACAGCAGCAACGTATCAGACAAAGGATTTTTATATGGGAAGAACTCTTGACTATGAGTTTTCCTATGGGGAAGAGGTGACCATAACCCCAAGAAATTATGAGTTCGATTTCCGATATGCAGGAAAAGCAAAAACACATTATGCTTTCATAGGAATGGCGTTTATAGCAGGAGATTATCCGCTTTATTATGATGCGGCTAATGAAAAGGGACTAGGTATGGCAGGACTTAACTTTGTGGGGAATGCGGCATATGCAGAGGAAGCGACAGAGGCAGATAAGGATCTTGTCCAGGTGGCGCAATATGAATTTATTCCATGGATCCTTACCCAGTGTGCTTCGGTGGCTGAAGCAAGGAGGATGCTTTCCAATATGAAGCTTATGGGAACACCCTTCAGTGGACAGCTTCCAACGGCACAGCTTCACTGGATGATCGCAGACAAGGAGGAATGCATCGTTGTAGAATCCATGAAAGACGGAATGCACATCTATGACGATCCTGTTGGCGTACTTACAAATAATCCTCCATTCCCCGGTCAGATGTTTGCACTTAACAATTATGCGGGTGTATCCAGAAAGCAGCCGGAAAGTACATTTGCAGGAGTGCTGGAGTTGGATCCATACAGCAGAGGAATGGGCGGAATGGGAATTCCGGGAGATCTTTCAAGCCAGTCAAGATTTGTAAAGGTTGCATTCACAAAATTAAACGCAATATCCGGAGATGGGGAAAACGAAAGTGTCAGCCAGTTTTTCCATATTTTAGGCTCTGTTGATCAGCAGCGGGGATGCTGTGAGGTATCAGAGGGCGCATATGAGATCACGATCTATACTTCATGCTGCAACACGACAAAGGGAATCTATTATTATACCACTTATGATAATCACCAGATAACCGCAGTAGATATGTATGCGGAAAACCTTGATTCAGACAAGCTGATCCGTTATCCGATCATATTAAACGGTGAGATCCGATGGCATAATAAATAAGAACAGGATTTTTACAGAAGATAATGAGGTAGGAAGATGGAAAATTATTCAATAGTATTCAGCAGCTTAACCGGTAATACAAAAAGCTGCCAGTCAGCCGATCGTAGTGTATACAGAGATTTGACTTTACAGCAGAGAAAAATATCAAGTATAATACTATAGCATTATTAAAAATCCCTTCCGGGAAAACAGAAAAACCACAATGATAAAGGAATATAACAAATGAGTATTTTAAATGTAGAACACCTGACCCACGGGTTTGGAGACAGAGCGATTTTCGAAGATGTATCTTTCCGGCTTCTTAAGGGAGAACACATCGGACTTGTAGGCGCTAATGGCGAAGGAAAGTCCACATTTATGAGTATCGTGACCGGAAAACTGATGCCGGATGAGGGCAAGGTAGAGTGGGCAAAAAATGTCCACGCAGGCTATCTGGATCAGCATGCAGTTCTGGAAAAGGGGATGACCATCGGCCAGGTGCTGAAATCCGCTTTTGATCCTCTCCTCAAAAAAGAAGAACGGATGAACGAGATCTGCGACAAGCTGGGAACTGCAGATCCTGACGAGATGGATGGTCTGATGGAAGAGCTTGGAACGATCCAGGACGAACTGACACTTCATGATTTTTATGCGATCGATGCCAAAGTGGAGGAGGTTGCCAGAGCTCTGGGCCTTCTGGATCTGGGGCTTGACCGTGATGTTACGGATCTAAGCGGCGGACAGAGAACCAAGGTACTTCTTGCGAAGCTTCTTCTTGAGAAGCCTGACATCCTGCTTCTGGATGAGCCTACCAACTATCTGGATGAGGAGCATATTGCATGGCTGAAAAGATATCTTCTGGATTATGAGAATGCCTTTATCCTTATTTCCCACGATATTCCCTTCCTGAATTCTGTAGTTAACATTATCTATCATATGGAAAATCAGGAACTGAACCGTTATGTAGGAGATTACGATCATTTCCAGGAGGTCTATGCGGTCAAGAAGGCACAGCTGGAGGCTGCTTACCGCAAACAGCAGCAGGAGATCAGTGAGCTGAAGGATTTTGTAGCAAGGAATAAGGCCCGTGTTTCCACAAGAAACATGGCTATGTCCCGCCAGAAAAAGCTGGACAAGATGGATGTGATCGAGCTGGCAGCAGAGAAGCCGAAGCCGGAGTTCAAATTCCGTTATGGCCGAACACCAGGAAAGATGCTTTTTGAGACACATGACCTTGTGATCGGTTATGATGAGCCGCTTTCCAAGCCACTGAATTTTACTATGGAGCGAGGACAGAAGATCGCACTGGTGGGAACCAATGGAATAGGAAAAACAACACTTCTTCGAAGCCTTCTTGGACTGATCAAGCCTCTTTCCGGAAGTGTGGAGCAGGGCGAGAACCTTGAGATCGGATATTTTGAGCAGGAAGTTAAAGGTGAGAATCGAACTACCTGTATCGAAGAGCTCTGGCAGGAATTTCCGTCATTTTCCCAGTATGAAGTGCGTTCCGCACTGGCAAAATGCGGCCTGACGACCAAGCATATTGAGAGCCAGGTACGAGTTTTAAGCGGTGGTGAGCAGGCAAAAGTGCGTCTTTGCAAGCTGGTGAACCGTGACACCAATATTCTTCTTCTGGACGAGCCTACCAATCATCTGGATGTAGATGCAAAAGACGAGCTGAAAAAAGCTCTCCGGGAATACCGCGGAAGTATTCTTCTCATCTGCCATGAACCGGAATTTTACCAGGATGTGGTAAATGAAGTCTGGGATATGAGCAAGTGGACAACCAAGATATTCTGATAATGGATATAGATATATGGCAGAAAAGACCGATATAATTCAAAAAGTACAATAAATGGGACATAAAGATGACAGCATAAGGGCAGCAGAGTCTGCCAGACAGAATACAGAGGACAAATAAATGGAAGAAACACAATTGAAAAAATTCAGTATCGTTATGGAGGGCGGCGGTATGCGAGGTTTGTATACAGCCGGCGTGATCGATGTTCTGATGGAAAATGAGATTTATGCGGACAGTGCGGTGGGCGTATCGGCTGGAGCTGTTTTTGGATGCAATTATAAGTCCAGGCAGATCGGAAGAGTTCTTCGCTATAACAAAAAGTACTGCAAGGATAAAAGACTTGCAAGCATCCGGAACTGGATCACCACAGGAGATGTATACAGCCGGGAATTCGGATATTATGAACTGCCCTGGAAGCTGGATATTTTTGACCGTCAGACCTACGCAGAAAATCCCATGAAATTTACAGTGGTGTGTACGGACCTGGATACAGGAAAACCGGTGTATCATGAATGTCCCAACGGAGATGTGGAGGATATTGAATGGATGCGTGCGTCGGCATCGATCCCGGTAGCTTCCCGACCGGTGAAGCTTGGGGGAAAGAGACTTCTGGATGGTGGTGTGTCTGATCCGATCCCTGTTAAGTGGATGCTTTCCCGGGGATACGAAAAAAACGTAGTGGTGCTTACCAGAGATGTGAAGTACCGAAAAAAAGCAAACCCGAAGATGCAGCTTTTTCTGAAAGCAGTATTACATAAATATCCGGCTTTTCTGAAGGATCTGGAGGAACGGCATATCCATTATAATGAAACACTGGAGGAACTGGCTTCTCTGGAAAAAGAGGGGCGCATTCATATCATCCGTCCGAGCAGTCCCATCCAGGCGGCGATGATCGAGCGTGATGAGAGCAATCTGGAGCGGATCTACCAGACAGGAAGAGCAGATATGAAAAAGGATCTGGAGAAGCTGAAAGCCTACCTGGATTCCTGAATCACAGACCGAAACAAAATTCGACTTATACCCCTTTCTATGTTATGATATTGGATATCATTACAACAGAAAGGGGTATTTTCAATGGGAGAAAAACCTCAGAATATAAAACACAGACATATAAGCCTGGGCGTGCTTGCCCATGTGGATGCAGGAAAGACGACATTATCGGAAGGCCTGCTTTTTAAATGCGGAAGGATCCGGAAAATCGGAAGAGTCGATCACAAGGATGCGTATCTGGATACCTATGAGCTTGAGAGGGAGAGAGGAATCACCATTTTTTCAAAGCAGGCAGTTTTTTCCATGGGGGATATGGAAGTGACACTTCTGGATACACCGGGGCATGTGGATTTTTCTGCTGAGATGGAGCGTACCCTGCAGGTGCTGGATTATGCGATCCTGGTGATCAACGGAGCAGATGGTGTGCAAGGGCATACACAGACATTGTGGAGACTGCTGACACAGTATAAGATCCCAACATTTCTTTTTGTAAATAAAATGGATCAGGAAGGAACAGACAGGGAAAGACTTCTTGAGGAGCTGAAGAAGAAATTAAGCGGATGCTGTGTGGATTTTAGTGGAGAACTGGAATGCTCCGGTGCAGAAGCAGCAGGGAAAAAGGAGAATCCTGTGGATAACTCCGGGAAATATCCGTCAGCTGAAGGAATACAGCTGAAAGACAACGCCAGTGAAGCAGAAAAAGAGAATATATCCGGAACGCAGGGCACTTCTGATAAAATAAATGGAACGGATGATTTTCTGGAAAATATCGCCATGTGTGAGGAGAACCTTCTGGAAAGCTTCCTGGAAACAGGAACGATCGCAAAAAAGGACGTGGCAGAGCTGATCCTGGAGCGAAAGCTTTTTCCCTGCTTCTTTGGATCTGCCCTGAAGATGGAAGGCGTAGATGCTTTTATCCATGGAATGGAGACCTACATGGCAGTACCGTCCTATCCCGCAGAATTCGGAGCCAGGATCTTTAAGATCGCCAGAGATGAGCAGGGAAACCGTCTCACTTATATGAAGATCACCGGCGGCAGCCTGAAGGTTAAGGAGACGCTGACCAATGCAGGAAGAAATGGTATTCCGGCAGAGGAGATCTGGGAGGAAAAGGCAGATCAGATCCGTATCTATTCCGGTGCAAAATTTGAAATGCTCAAAGAGGCAGAGGCAGGAACCGTCTGTGCAGTTACAGGTCTTACCGAAACATATCCGGGAGAGGGGCTTGGCATTGAGGCGGATTCTGCCATGCCGGTGCTGGAACCGGTACTGAATTATCAGATCATCCTTCCGGAGGGCTGTGACGCCCACAGGATGCTGAAAAGCCTGAAGGAGCTGGAGGAGGAAGAACCGCAGCTTCATATCATGTGGGATGAGCAGCTGGGAGAGATCCACGCCATGCTGATGGGCGAGGTACAGATCGAGATCCTGAAGCATCTGATCTGGGAGCGTTTTCATGTGGCAGTAGAATTTGGGACCGGTAATATCGTATACAAAGAAACCATTGCCGCACCGGTGGAAGGCGTGGGACATTTTGAACCGCTTCGTCATTATGCAGAGGTGCATCTTCTTCTGGAACCGGGAGAGAGAGGAAGCGGACTGCAGTTTTTTACTGCGGCAAATGAAGATCAGCTGGATCGGAACTGGCAGCGGCTGATCCTGACACATCTGGAGGAAAAAGAGCATCTGGGAGTCCTTACCGGATCACCCATCACCGATATGCAGATCACACTTCTCACCGGGCGGGCACATCAGAAGCATACGGAAGGTGGAGATTTCCGGCAGGCGACCTACCGTGCTGTGCGCCAGGGCCTCAAGAAAGCGGAGACAGTTCTTCTGGAACCCTATTACAGCTTCCGACTTGAGGTTCCGGCAGAAAATGTAGGACGTGCCATGACGGATATCCAGAGGATGCAGGGAACCTTTCAGGGGCCGGAAACCCAGGGAGAGCTGTCGGTGATCACAGGAAGTGCGCCGGTGGCAAAAATGAGGGATTATCAGAGCCAGGTAGTTTCCTACACAAGAGGCAGAGGTCATCTGACCTGTACTCTGAAGGGCTATGAACCCTGTCAGGATCAGGAGCAGATCGCAGAGGAGATCGGATATGATTCCGAGAGAGATCTTGAGAATCCTACAGGCTCTGTATTCTGTGCCCATGGAGCAGGCTTCGTGGTTCCCTGGTATGAGGTAGAAGAATATATGCATCTGGAAGGAGCTCAGCTTCCGGACAGTAATGATGCCTATGAGGATTCCGACAACAGCTTTGCAGGAGTGCGTGCAGTTCAGGGAACAGCCAAAAACAGTCCGGATCACAGAACAGCCAATGCCGGCCGTGGAAAATATACCTCCATGTATGGAAGCTACGAAGAGGAAAAAGAACTGAAGGCAATCTTTGAGAAAACCTTTGGTCCGGTGAGCTCAAAGAAATACAGCAATAACAGCCGAAGCTTCGGAAATTCGGAAAGCGGAAGCAGCTTTTCCGGGAAGGGAGGCAAAGGTGCAGCAGATTCCGGCCTTCCGGCAAAAACCGGTCACGGCGCCTGGAGAAACAGCAGTCCGGCCATCCACAGAGAGGACTATCTGCTGGTGGACGGCTGCAATATCATATTTGCCTGGGAGGATTTAAGAGATCTGGCACAGGCAGACTTTCATGCGGCACAGTCCAGGTTAATGGATATATTAAGCGATTATCAGGGGATCAAGGGCTGCATCCTGATCCTGGTATTTGATGCCTACCGTGTAGAGGGCCATCCGGAGGAAACCTTCCAGTATCATAACATTCATGTTGTTTATACAAAAGAAGCGGAAACTGCAGACCAGTATATTGAACGCACTGTCCATAAAATTGGACGGAAGCATAACGTGACAGTTGCCACATCAGACGGACTGGAGCAGATCATCATTATGGGACAGGGAGCCGCCAGGATCTCAGCGCGCGGATTCAAAGATGAGATCGCTTCCGCAAAACAGCAGATGAGAGAAGAATGGCAGGAGCGCAGAGACAACAGCAAAACCTATCTCTTTGACAGTATGACACCGGAACTGAAATCTCATATGGAAGACATCCGTCTGGGAAGAAAGAAAAAAGAAGAATTATAACAAAAAATATATGCCCTCATTGTGGGCATATTTCACAAAAATAAAAAAGCTTTTTGAATTCTTTTGCAAATAAATGGGAAAAGTAGTAAAATAAGGATAGAATCCTCAGTGAGAAGCTCCTTGTCTGGATATATAACCTGGCAGGGAGCTTTCATTAGAGCACAATAAGCGCCAGGATAACAAAAGAAAAGTAAAAAAATGAAAGGAAGTGGAAGAATGTTTGAAACAGGCGAATATGTTGTGTATGGTCGTACCGGCATCTGCCAGGTAACAGGAGTTACCACAATGAGGGTGGATGGTTCCTCCGGCGAGAAGCTTTATTATGTACTGAGGCCCGGAGGAGAAACCGATGGGAAGATATTTACACCGGTGGAAGGTGGAAAGCAGGTGCTTCGCGGAATCATTACGAGGGAAGAAGCGGAGAGGCTTATCGATGAGATCCCATCCATTGAGACACTGAGTATTGAGAATGAGAAATTCCGGGAGGATAGCTACAAGAAATGCATCCGTACCTGTGAATGCAGAGATCTTCTTCGAATCATCAAGACGATCTACGTCAGAAAACAGGCCAGATTATCTCATGGCAAAAAAACAACCGCTACAGACGAACGGTATCTGAAGCTTGCAGAGGATCATCTCTATTCTGAATTGTCCATGTTACTGGATATCCCCAAAGAACATATGGCAGATTATATTGAACAGCGAGTAAACCAGAAGAAGGAAGCCGAAGAACAGGTATGTGCTGTTTGACAAAGCAGAGCGTATCTGCTATGGTATTTCCGGTAACCTTCCAGAACTCTGTATCTGTGACAGAAGCTTCACAGGAAGTGGAGAACAGATTCAGAATCAGTCTGAATGTTATAAAGAAAAGGAGATGCCAGAGAAATGAGAGAACAGCTTACCCGCAAGGATGTTGAAAAAATAGAGCAGGAGATCGAACACCGTAAACTGGTAGTACGTAAGGAAGCCATTGAGGCGGTCAAGGAGGCACGTGCCCAGGGAGACTTAAGTGAGAACTTTGAGTATTATGCAGCCAAGAAACATAAGAATCAGAATGAGAGCCGCATCCGTTATCTGGAGAGGATGCTGAAGACTGCTTCCATTGTATCCGATGCTTCCAGATCAGACGAAGTGGGAATGGACGATATCGTGGAAGTTCTTTTTGAAGAAGATAATGAGGTGGAGAAGTACAAGCTGGTTACTTCCATCCGTGGAAATTCCATGGAAAACCGTATCAGTATCGAATCGCCTATCGGCAAGGCACTGCGCGGTCATCGTGTAGGAGATCGGGTGGAAGTAAAGGTCAATGATGATTACAGCTATTACCTTGTAATAAAATCCATCGACAAGACCGGATCTGAGGATGAGGAAATCCGCGGATTTTGAACGATATATAGGACAGAGAGATTCTGACGGGAAATCTGTTTCCCGTAGCAGGATCCTCTGTTTTATTTTTTTACACAGATTTTACATTCCGGTGGGGAAAATTTTACAATAGGCCGCTATTATGAAAATCGTTGAAATGAGAAAAAGGAAATCAAACATATCAAAAAGAGAAAGTGAAGGAGAGTATTATGGACTTTTTCAGCGTACTGGCATTGCTTGGCGGCCTTGCTATTTTCCTTTATGGAATGAACTTAATGGGAGACGGGCTTGCGAAGGTTGCAGGCGGAAAGCTTGAGCGGATCCTGGAGACACTTACCTCCAATCCTATCAGAGCCGTTCTTCTTGGAATGGGTGTGACTGCAGTGATCCAGTCATCCTCGGCAACCACCGTTATGGTCGTTGGTTTTGTAAACTCGGGAATCATGAAGCTGTCCCAGGTTGTGGGGATCATCATGGGTGCCAATATCGGTACTACAGTAACCTCATGGATCTTGAGTCTTACAGGTATTCAGAGTGATAACTTTATTATCCAGCTTTTTAAGCCGACGTCATTTTCACCGATCCTGGCACTGATCGGCGTGGTTCTGATCATGTTTACAAAAAGCCAGAAGAAAAAGGACGTGGGAGCAATCTTAGTAGGCTTTGCGATCCTGATGTATGGAATGAATGCCATGAGCGGAGCTGTGGAACCTCTTGCAGAGGTACCGGAGTTTACCGGAATGCTGGTGAAATTTTCCAACCCGATTCTGGGAGTTGTGGCTGGAGCAGTGCTGACAGCGATCATCCAGTCGTCCTCCGCATCGGTTGGTATCCTCCAGGCCCTGTGTCTTACCGGAATGGTACCGTTCAGTGCAGCACTTCCTATTATCATGGGACAGAATATCGGTACCTGTATCACTGCGATCCTTTCAGCCATCGGAGCCAGCAAAAACGCAAAACGTGCGGCTATGGTCCATCTGTATTTCAATCTGATCGGAACCATGCTGTTCATGGCAGTATTTTATGCGATAAATGCAGCAGTACATTTTTCATTTATGACGCAGGCAGCGACTCCGGCCGGGATCGCAATTCTGCACAGTGCCTTCAATATTACGGCAACTCTTGTCCTTCTTCCGTTTGGAAAGGCTCTGGAGAAGCTTGCCTGTCTTACTATCCGCGACAGGAAGGAAGAGCAGGAGAAGGTGGCAGCAGATCCGGATTTCATGATCCTGGAAAGCCGTTTTCTGGAGAAACCTGCATTTGCAGTTGAGCAGAGCAGGAATGCAGCGAAAAAAATGGCAGAGGATTCTCACAGAACTCTGTTTACCGCCCTGGATCTTCTGAAGAATTTCAGCGTGGAAGGAAAGGCTCTGGTGGAAGAAGCAGAGAAAAAGGTAGACCGTTATGAGGATGAGCTTGGAACCTATCTTGTAAAACTGAACCAGAAGGATCTTTCCGTTCATGACAGTCACAGTGTTTCCATCATGCTCCACTGTATCGGTGATTTTGAGAGGATTTCCGATCACGGTGTGAACATCATGGAATCCGCACAGGAGCTTTATGAAAAAGGCCTGAAGTTTTCGGATAAGGCACTGGAAGAGTTACGTGTCATGGAACATGCGGTGGAAGACATTGTAGATATTGCTTACAAGGTTTACGAAAATCAGGACGTGCAGCTTGCGAGAGAGATCGAGCCACTGGAGGAAGTGATCGATGAACTCAGCAAGGAACTGAAGTACCGGCATATCCAGAGACTTCGCGCCGGGGAATGTACCATTGAAATGGGATTTATCCTGTCCGATGTGACTACCAGCCTGGAGCGTGTGGCAGATCACTGTTCCAATATCGGTGTCTGTGTGACACAGGTTCATGAAGATGCTTTTGATACACATCAGCACCTGAAGCAGATCAAACATGGGCCGGACGAAACCTTCTACCGTGAGCTGGAGGTGATCCGGAGTCAGTATCAGCTTCCGGAAATAAAGGATGAGCCGGCGGCAGCCCAGATAGCAGCGGCAGGCAGCCAATAAAAATATATCGAAATAATGCTATGCCCTGGTTAGCTGTATCAGCAGACGGCCAGGGCTTGTGCAGTAAAAAGAAAGCAGTTATACTGAAGGCATGGAACAAAAAAGACCAGACGATTATGAAGTGCCAACGGCAAAAAAATGAACAGAGAGGATATAGAATGATCTACTGTGTGGAAGATGAGAGAAATATCAGAGAGCTTCTTGTCTATACCCTGGAGACAACAGGCTTTGAGGCAGAAGGTTTTGAAACCGGGGCGGAACTTGACACAGCCATGAAAAAAAATCTGCCGGAGCTGATCCTGCTGGACATCATGCTCCCGGGTGAAGACGGGTATAATATTTTGAAACGACTGAAAAGCGATACCAGGACCCGGGATATCCCGGTGATCATGGTCACAGCCAAAGAAGCGGAGTTTGACAAGGTAAAAGGTCTGGAGAGCGGCGCAGATGATTATATCACCAAGCCCTTCGGGATGATGGAATTTGTAGCCAGGGTCAAAGCGGTCCTTCGGCGCTGCGCAAGGCAGAGCGAAGAGAGGGAGCTGCACTGCAAGGGCCTTCGTGTCAATGTGTCCCGTCACGAAGTCAGCTATCAGGGTGAGGTGAAAGAGCTGACCAGAAAGGAATTTGAACTTCTGGAATATCTTATGGAGAACAAAGGACTGGTCATGTCCAGAAACCAGATCCTGTGCCATGTGTGGGGCTATGATTTTGACGGAGAAACGAGGACTGTAGATGTTCATGTACGGACTCTCCGACAGAAGTTGGGGGAAGCCGGAAATCTGATCGAGACAGTGCGTGGCGTGGGATACCGGATCGGAGATCATGTATGAAAAAGAAAATTCTGCATCATACAAGCATTATGATCATTTTTGCTGTTCTTGTCACGTTTCTGGCAGCAAGTGTGGTCACCTACAATAAATTAAACACATACATGCAGCGGGGAGTCCGTGAGGAAGCTCAGTATATCTGCCTTGCCATGGATGAGTATGGAGATTCCTTTCTCACAAAAAAGCTCCAGACAGTATCATCAAGTCGTGTGACCCTCATCCGTAAAGACGGAACCGTTCTCTACGATTCTGAGACATCTCCGAAAAAACTGGCAAATCACAGTGATCGTCCGGAATTTATACAGGCAGAAAAAAACGGAAAAAGCGAAAGTATCCGTTATTCAGAAACCTTTGCAAAAAAGACCTTTTATTATGCGGTGAAGCTGGATGACGGAAACGTGCTCCGGGTGGGAAAAACCGTAGATTCCATATATTCCACATGGACCTCAAGTCTTGCAGTGCTGGGACTTCTGATGCTACTGGTACTGATCCTGGAGTTTGTTTTTGCACAGAGACAGACCAGAGAGCTGATCCGTCCGGTCAACGAGCTGGATCTGGAGCATCCGCTGAACAATGTGTGCTATGAGGAGCTGCGTCCCCTTCTTGTGCGGGTGGATGAACAGAATCGGCAGATCCGGCAGCAGGTAAAAGAACTGAAGGAGGCAGAGGAAATCCGGAAGGAATTTTCTGCAAATGTTTCCCATGAGCTGAAGACCCCGCTGATGTCCATTTCCGGTTATGCGGAGCTTATGATGAACGGCATGGTTCCGGCAGATCATATACAGGAATTTTCCGGAAGGATCTACCATGAATCAATAAGACTTTCCAATCTGGTAGCGGATATCATCCAGCTTTCCAGACTGGATGAAAGCAACAGTGAGGTTCCTTTTGAAGAGGTGGATCTTTATGAGCTTGCAGAAGACGTAAGAAATAATCTCAGACATCCTGCCGGAAAGAAAAATATTTCCCTTGAGCTTGCCGGAAGTACAGAGAAGATCCAGGGCGTCCGCCATGTACTCTATGAGATGCTTTTTAATATTGCAGACAATGCAGTTCGCTATACAGAACAGAATGGTCATGTGCGGATCATGGTAGGCAACCGGAAAGGGCATCCGTTCTACTGTGTGGCAGATGACGGGATCGGAATCCCGAAAAGTGAACAGGGAAGGATCTTTGAGCGCTTTTACCGGGTAGACAAAAGCCATTCCAGACAGACCGGCGGAACAGGTCTGGGTCTTTCCATTGTGAAGCATGGAGCAACGCTTCATCATGCACAGATCAACGTGGAAAGTGAACAGGGAGTTGGAACCAGGATGGAGATCGT
The DNA here is from genome assembly GCF_003479245.1 of Ruminococcus sp. AF17-12. Taxonomy (NCBI): domain Bacteria; kingdom Bacillati; phylum Bacillota; class Clostridia; order Eubacteriales; family Oscillospiraceae; genus Ruminococcus; species Ruminococcus sp. AF17-12. Next base: position 262,256 of record NZ_QUGY01000005.1, on the reverse strand, counting down.
TTTCCCGGAGAATACTTCTGACCGAAAATAAACTGAAAATAATCAGTAGGATTTCACGGTGAAGTGTAGTATAATAAAAAAAGGTTCAAAGGCCGGTCGGATGAGAATCTGACCGGCTTAAACTATGTATGGGAAAAAATCCCTGTATTTCTAAAAATCAGGAGGAACAAGATTATGAAAGAGCCGGTTCTGGTAGTAATGGCAGCAGGAATGGGAAGCCGCTACGGCGGACTGAAACAGATCGATCCTGTAGATCAGGAAGGTCATATCATTATGGATTTTTCCATTTATGATGCCGTACGTGCAGGCTTTAAGAAAGTGATATTCATCATAAAAAAAGAGAATGAACAGGATTTCCGCGATGCCATTGGCGACCGCTTAAGTGACAAGGTGGAGATCGTTTATGTGCATCAGGATCTCAACAACATCCCGGAAGGCTTCCAGGTTCCGGAAGGCCGTGTGAAGCCATGGGGAACCGGACATGCGGTATTAAGCTGTGCCGGAGAGATCGACGGACCGTTTGTGGTGATCAATGCAGATGATTATTATGGAACCCATGCCTTTAAGATGGCGTATGATTTCCTGATCCAGGCCCAGGAGGACACCGTACCTGCCCAGTATATGATGGTAGGCTACCGCCTTGAGAACACCCTGACAGACAACGGCTACGTTTCCAGAGGTGTCTGTGAGACAGATGAAAATGGATATCTTGCAGATATCAATGAGCGAACACATATTGAGAAACGTGACGGCGGAGCAGCCTACACAGAGGACGATGGAAAAACCTGGACAAGTCTCCCGGGAGAGACTCCGGTATCCATGAACATGTGGGGATTCACCGGTGGATTTATGAAAGAGCTGGTAAAACGCTTCCCGGTATTCCTTGAAAAGAGCATCCCGGAAAATCCTCTGAAATGCGAATATTTTCTTCCGTTTGTAGTTGACGAGCTCCTTCAGGAAAAAAAGGCAGAAGTCAAAGTCCTTACCACACAGGATAAATGGTACGGAGTGACCTATAAAGAGGACAAACCGGTAGTGGTAGCCGCAATCCAGAATCTGAAGGATCAGGGACTTTATCCGCAGGGACTCTGGGATTAAGTAGTAAACCTGGTTTTCGGCTATTGTGGAAACAAAGGAACAGTGCTAAAATAAACAGGAACAGTTAGATCCAATAGAGGAGGAGAAAAACTATGGCAATTTTAGTAACAGGCGGAGCAGGATACATTGGAAGTCATACCGTTGTAGAGCTGCAGAGCGCAGGATATGATGTTGTAGTAGTTGACAATTTATGCAATTCCAGTGAGAAGGCTCTGGACAGAGTATCCAAGATCACAGGCAAACCGGTGAAATTCTATAAAGCCGATATCCTGGATCGCGATGCATTAAATGAGGTTTTTGACAAGGAAGAGATCGATTCCTGTATTCATTTTGCAGGACTGAAGGCAGTTGGTGAATCTGTTGCCAAGCCGTGGGAGTACTATGAGAACAATATCGCAGGAACCCTTACCCTTGTAGACGTGATGAGAAAGCATAATGTTAAAAATATTATTTTCTCTTCCTCAGCAACCGTATACGGAGATCCGGCAATGATCCCGATCACCGAGGAGTGCCCGAAGGGACAGTGTACCAACCCATATGGCTGGACCAAATCCATGCTGGAGCAGATCCTTACAGACATCCAGAAGGCAGACCCGGAGTGGAATGTAGTTCTTCTTCGTTACTTCAACCCGATCGGTGCTCATAAGAGCGGAACCATCGGAGAGAATCCAAATGGTATCCCGAACAACCTGATGCCATATATCACACAGGTAGCAGTAGGCAAGCTGAAAGAGCTTGGCGTATTCGGAAACGATTACGATACACCGGATGGAACAGGTGTCCGTGACTACATCCACGTAGTAGACCTTGCCAAGGGCCATGTAAAAGCCCTTAAGAAGCTGGAAGACAATTCCGGATTAAGCATCTACAACCTTGGTACCGGAAAAGGCTATAGTGTTCTTGATATCGTTAAGAACTTTGAGGCAGCTACCGGCGTCAAGATCCCATATGTGATCAAACCACGCCGCCCAGGCGACATCGCAACCTGCTACTCCGATGCAACCAAAGCAGAGAAAGAGCTCGGCTGGAAGGCAGAGAACGGAATCCGCGAGATGTGTGCAGACTCCTGGAGATGGCAGAGCCAGAACCCTAATGGATATGAGGCTTAAGGAACAGAAAGCCTAATTACATAAAAGTGATATAAAATACGGCAGACAGCCCCGGAGGGATGTCTGCCGTGTTGCTTTTTTTGAGGGTAAAAAAGTCGCTTATCATTTCCATAAGCGACAAACAGGCCGGAAACCCGTATAAAAGCGGACTTCCGGCCTTGCTTTGACCATAATTCTGACTGCTAATAGCTCAGTTTTTCCATGCACTTCTGCTTTTGTTTTATACTGCTGTGCACATAAATATCCATGGTGATCTTGACGGACGAATGCCCGAGAATTTCAGAAAGTGTCTTGCTGTCAAATCCCATCTCTGTACATCGGGTGGCAAATGCATGCCTGAGAGAATGGATGTTGATGCTGGGGATTTCGCATTGCTGAAGAACCCGCTGGAATTTTCGCTGGATATTTCTGGGTTCCATGCATTTACGATTCGTACTCGTCAGCAGGTATGAATCAGGTTCAGCAGCAATCCGTTCCATTTTTTTCAATAAAAAATCAGGGATTGGAATATCCCTGATGGATGAGACTGATTTAGGAGGACCTATCATTAAAACGGTTTTGGGTTCGTCATCAGATTCACCAGAATAATCAAGATTTTTTATTCGTGAGATCGTTCGTCTTATATGTAGCAGTTTTTCATCAAAATCAATATCTTCCCAGCGAATGCCGCTGAGCTCTCCAACACGGATCCCTGTGTAAATACATAACAGGATGCCGATGGAAAACTCAGAATCCTCAGCGGAGAGAGTCGTGATCAGTTTTGTAAGATTTTCAGAAGAAATAAGCTCGAAAGGACTGGTATTTATTTTTGGATATCGAAAATCCAGTTGTGAAAGATTCAGATAACCCTGCTTCTCACCATAGCGTAAAATACTGTGGAACAGGATCAGAAGATTTTTGATGGTACGTGGCGAAAGCCCCTGACGTTTCAGCTTTTCGGAGAAAGCGTATACAGAAGCAGAAGAGATATATTTCAGAGGTGTATCTCCAAATTCCGGAAGGATATGTGTATCGAGCAGTGTCTCATAGCATGCATAGGTGCTAAGTTTCACTGCATAACGCATGGAAAGCATCCATTCTTCACTGAGATTTCGAAATACGTAGCGTTTTCCGCAAAATTTCCGAGGATTGTTCTGACACAGGATGTCCAGTTTTTTCTGTTTTACAGCTTCATATGTACGACCATACAGATATCCGTACTGGATCCGTCCATTCTGGTCACGACATTTTTCATAACGCGCCTCCCATCTTCCGTCTTTCCTTTTTCTGATATTTTCCCCTTTTCTAGGCATAATCGTAGTCTCCTTTTCGCACTATTATAGCAAAAGTCTGACCATTTTTGTGACCACTAATAAGCGAAAAAAAGGAAAATTTGTCGTATATAAAAAAATCAACCGAAAAAACCTGCATTTTTGGTCGAAAGTGGTGCATTTTTCGCATCTTGACAGCGACAGGGTGCAATGCTATCATTGATTAAGATTCGAGAACTATGCAATTTGAGAGAAAATCACCTGTCGCTTATGGAAATGATAAGCGACAGGAAAAAATAATAATTTAGATAAGTTATATTATAATGATTTTTCTTTGCAAAAAACGGAGAACCAAAATGAAAGAACCGGAAACCGGCAAAAAAGAAAACACCGGAAAAAGCGGCTACAGCATCACAACCTGGCGACTGCATCTCTGGTGCAGACATCCGGAATGGCTGCGGACCACGCAGGAATTTTATAACCGGATCGCTGAATTTTATTACAACCTGCTTCTGGATCATACGGATCTCTGGGAACTGGGAAGCCAGCAGACTTTACGCGAGCTGGAGATCATGAGCATTCCGGGACGAGGCGGACGCATACCATCAGATCCCCTCCCCTGGCAAAAGGTTCCGCTGTATTTTCGAAGAGCAGCAGCCAATGAGGGAATTGCTTCAGCCAAAAGCTATCTCAGCCGTTTTACCCAGGATGAGAAGAGCGGCAGAGCAGAGAAACTAAATGCAGCAGTTACCTATTACAAAGGAATGTATCAGGATTTTTCCGCTAAAGAGATCACACTGCGTGTTTGGACAGGAGACACATGGACCTGGATGCATTGCCGGCTGTCAGGCAGAGACTTTCCGGAAAACGCCAGACTCATGTCACCATCCGTAGTTTTTGAATACAAATATGACATGCTGCATGTTCCAGTACGTCAGAACAATGAAAATACAGCAACAGTACGTCAGAGGATGCAGGCAGGATGCAGGATACTCTGTATTCAGTTTACAAACAGTGATGCCTTTGCAGCAGGCGTTGTTCTGGACGGAACCGGTCAGGAAATCGCAGTGAAGTTCTGGAAAGGCGGAAAGGAATACAGCCACCATTGCAGAAAGCTTCTGGAAAAGATCCAGAAATCCCAGGAAGCAACCGGAGGCAGACAGACAGGCAGAGTTGATCAGAAATACTGGATGCATCTGAAACATCTTTCTGAACACTATGGACACCAGGTCACAAGCCAGATCTTACGTTTTGCCGTAGAGCAGGACGTTTCTGTGATCGTACTTACACGTTATAACCAGGAATATTCCAGAAACGTCATGAAAGGCTCAGGAAACTGGGGCCCGCTCCACTTAAACACCAGGATCCGCCAGTATCTGGACTACAAAGCATGGAAAAACGGAATCATCGTTATCGAAGTCTACGCCACCGGCATCAGCACAAACTGTGCCAGATGCGGCGCAGAAATCATTCGGACTGACACCAGAACAGAACTATGCTGCTGCGCCAATGGACATCAGACGAACCGATATCTGAATGCTGTGAGAAATCTCGGGAAAAAGTGCCTGACACAGTTTGGACGCAGAGCATGAAGGGAAGAACAAAGGAAACAGAATATCAGTATGAAAAGCGAGCAGGTGGATTGACCTTATGGCATGTTAGAAAACAGATGTCATAAGGTCAGTGCATCGGCTTTGCCGTGCTGACAAAAAGAAAGCGAAAGCAAAACACGGTGTATATCAGTGATAAACACCGCCGGGTTGAATACCGCCTGTCGTGTGTGTACCTGAAGAAGGTGCGGGCACGGCGAAGAGTGTGCCGGCTTTAAGCTGGGGAGTGTATTCGAAGTTATTTTTAATAGAACTGTGAGATATGACACAGGAGATTATGAAAATGAAATACCATCCTGAAATACAGGATGTGTACACAGGTGCAAAAATTAGAGGATATGCCCGATGAGGATCGGAGGAGTAAATAACATGAAGAAGTACAAAATCGCCGTTGCGGGCACTGGTTATGTGGGCTTGTCAATTGCCCCATTGCTTTCTCAGCATCATCATGAGACCGCTGTGGATATCATTCCGGAGAAGGTCGAGATGATCCACAACCGGAAGTCTCCGATTCAGGATGATTATATTGAAAAGTATCTTGCAGAGAAGGAACTGAACTTGACTGTAACTCTGGATGCTAAGACCGCATACGCCGATGCTGACTTTGTAGTAATTGTTGCTCCTACAAATGTCTACTCAACAAACCGTATTGACGTAGCATCGTCGAAAAGAACCCGTTTTGCACACTATATGGGGTACTGAAATTGGTTATATTTCACAGCTGTATGAACTGAAAATGCCAATAACTCATACAAAACGCTGAACTTTTGACCACTGCGACACAAAATTGTCACAACTTTTTTGGAAGTTATGAGAAAATGGCGGAAAACAGGATAAAACAACAAAAATCCATGAGTTTATCATTAACGTCTGAAACTGCTGTTGAGTACACTATCTGACCCGCTAATGACACCTACATCATAACGGTTTGTTGAGTCATGAAAATTACGGAAAAACAGATGATTTCTACTTCATAAAACAGCTGTTGAGTAGAGTATGGATGGCGATGATAAATACAGATTTTGTGCGGTGAGAGTGAATGATTTATTCATAATGAACAATGAATGACGAAAATTGGACTGGATGATATATACAGTTTTAATAAAACTCATGCGCCGACAGGGTTCGATTCAACAATCCAACACTTAGAAAAAACGTCATTGCAGGGTATACGGGGTTCGATTATATAAAGCAACACTTCGGCTATAGAGAAATAGAGACGAGTGTACTCAACGGATGTTTTATGGAGTAGAAAACAGGCAAAATATGATTGCTGTGGTAATTGGATACGACAGCATAAGAAAACACTTAGCCGAGTGTGTGATGAACATACGAGGAATTAGAGAGAAATACCATCCATATGGATGTGTAGATAGATATAAAAATAAGGTATGAGCCCTACTAGGGGTAGAGGAGAAAAATACTATGAAGGTTGTTATTTTAGCAGGCGGCTTTGGAACAAGGATATCTGAGGAGTCTCATTTAAAACCAAAACCAATGATTGAAATTGGGGAAAAGCCGATACTGTGGCATATTATGAAAGAATATTCAGCTTATGGTATTAATGAATTTATTATCTGTGCCGGATACAAACAGCATGTGATTAAAGAATGGTTTGCAGACTATTTTATCCATACATCTGATATTACTTTTGATTTCACAAAAGGCAATGAAATGATTATTCACAATAAGCATGCTGAGCCATGGAAGGTAACGGTTGTTGATACTGGATTAAATACACAAACTGGTGGACGTATCAAACGAGTTAAAGACTTTGTTGGCGATGATACATTTATGGTTACCTACGGTGATGCGGTTGGTGATATTAACATAGACGAATTACTTGCGTTTCATAGAGCACACGGTAAAATCGGAACAATGTCAATGTATAATTTTGGACAGACAAAAGGTATTGTTGATGTTGGCAACAATGGAATCATTAATGCATTTAGAGAGAAATCCGATTTTGACGGTGATTTGATTAACATCGGATATATGGTTTTTGAACCTGCTCTGTTTGATTATATTGAAGGAGACAGCACGATCTTTGAAAAGGAACCGCTCACGAAGTTGGTTGAAGATGGGCAGCTCGCAGGATATATTCACAAAGGCTTTTGGCAGTGTATGGATACTTTAAGAGAAAAACAAAAGCTTGAAAAATTGTGGGAAGACGGTAACGCCCCGTGGAAACTTTGGAAAGACTGAGGAAAATAAACATGAATTTTGATTTAGACTTTTATAAAGGAAAGAAAGTATTTGTAACAGGACATACCGGTTTTAAAGGATCTTGGCTGTGTAAGATGCTGGCTAATGCTGGAGCTATTGTTACTGGCTATTCCCTCAATCCTCCGACTAGTCCTTCTTTGTTTGAGATTGCCGGAATTGAGCAGGACGTGCATTCTGTAATTGGAGATATCCGTGATTTTAAAACATTGAAGGCCGCATTTGATGAAGCACAGCCGGAAATGGTACTGCATCTGGCAGCACAGCCTATCGTTCGTGACAGCTATAAGGATCCTGCTTATACATACGAAACGAATGTGATGGGTACGGTGAACATTTTGGAATGTGTCCGAACTAGCAACTGTGTTAAGTCTTTTTTGAATGTAACTACTGATAAAGTTTATCTGAATAAAGAGTGGGCATGGGGCTATCGCGAGAATGAAGAACTAGATGGCTTTGATCCGTATTCGAACTCGAAGTCTTGTTCTGAATTGGTTACACACTCCTATGAAAATAGTTTCTTTGGAGATAATCAAGTCGCTATTTCTACGGCACGGGCTGGTAACGTAATTGGCGGTGGAGATTTTGCAAATGACCGCATTATTCCAGACTGTATCCGTGCTGCAATCAAGCATGAAGATATTGTAGTAAGAAATCCGTTCTCGACCCGTCCGTATCAGCACGTTCTGGAGCCGCTGTATGCGTATCTGATGATTGCAGCAATGCAGTATCAGGACATTAAATATGCAGGCTATTATAATGTAGGCCCCGATGATGTGGATTGCTTCCAGACGGGGGCCTTAGTCGATTTGTTTGTGAGCAAGTGGGGCGATGGTATGAAATGGGTCAACCGGTATGACGGTGGTCCCCACGAAGCGAATTTCTTGAAGCTGGATTGCTCCAAGTTGAAGACTACCTTTGGCTGGAAGCCCCATTGGAATCTTGATACGGCAATTGAGATGGTCGTGGAATGGAGCAAGTGTTGGGTAGAAGGTGGAGATATTCGTGTCTGCATGGATAACGAAATTAAATTATTTATGGAAAGTTAAAAGGTAAAATTTGCATGAGTCTTACAGCGGTTATAAATGAACTACTTTTGGAAATAAAAGAAGAAAAAATTGATCCCGCTGAAGGACTGGGGGATCAATTGTTTTTAGCTGTGGCATCACTGACTCCTATTGTAAACGTTGACATTCTTATTGTTAAAGAGTGAAAGGTTTTGCTTTCATGGAGAGATGATGAACAATGCGGAGCTGGATGGCATTTGCCAGGAGGATGTGTCCGATTAAAAGAAACCTTAGAACAAAGACTTCATGTCTGTGCTAAAAGTGAACTTGGTACAGATGTTCTCTGTGATATGAAACCCGTATTAATTACGGAGAATATTGAGCCAAAAAGAGATAGGGGGCGAACCCATTTTATTTCGTTCCTTTATCAGTGTGTGCCTGTAGATAAAGTTCAACTTCGACTGCTTGACAACCAAGAAATAAAAGTTCATCTTGGATGGTTTGATCATATACCGGAACATTTCCTTCCGGTTCAAGATTTTTATCGAGAGACGATAACTAAGATTTTAGAACAGGGGGATTAGTAATGCCTTTTGAATTTAAGAAAACCGAAATTGAGGGTTTAATGCTCATAAAGCCACATATGTATCCAGACGAGCGCGGTTTGTATAAAAAATATTATGAAAAAAATATTTTTGCAGAGAATGGTATAACATGTGAATTTACAGAAAGCAGTGATTTATATTCTAAAAAGGGAGCTTTAAGAGGGCTTCATTATCAAACAGTGGATTCGCAAGCAAAACTTATACACGTCATATCTGGTGTTTTATTTGATGTAGCTCTTGATTTAAGAGAGAATTCTCCGACCTTTGGTCAATACCATACTGAGCTTTTAAAGGCTGAAGATCAATTTGTAACATATATCCCGGAGGGATTTGCTCACGGATTTATTTCGCTTACTAATGATACGATTTTCTCTTATCAGTGTTCGGGGAGGTATGTTCCGTCAGCGTGTGGAGGTATTCGTTGGAATGATCCTGAATTAAATATCCCATGGCCGCTTAAAGAATATGGGGTAGAACATATTATTGCAACCGAGAAAGACAAAAATTGGCCAACATTAGCTGAATATATTGAATTAAGAAAGTAACGGAGGAGCGGAGTGATGAAAAAAGCAATTGTAACAGGAGCAACAGGATTTATTGGAAAATTTCTCGTAAGAGAACTTGTGAAACAGAATGTGGAAGTCATTGCAGTTGTGCGACGGGGAACAAAAAATCTTAATACGATCAATGCTTTGCCGGTAAAGATAGTGGAGTGCAACATTGCAGATTATCATATGCTGCCTGATATGATTGCTGATCGAGATATTGACGTTGTCTTTCATATTGCCTGGCAGGGAGTATCTGATCTGGATGCTCGAAACGAAGCGATTCAGATGCAGAACTTACAGTCAACACTTGATTTGATTGATGCTATGCATATTATGAGAATTGGCTGCTTTATTGGTTGCGGAAGTATGCATGAAGCAGAGTCGCTGGTTGAGATGAATGAAGATAAAGTGATTTCGAACCTTGGGTATATGTATAAGGCAACAAAAACAGCGGCTCACTGGATTGGAAAGGCAAAATGTGGAACTTATGGAATTCGCTTTTTCTGGCCCTTGATTAATACATATGGCGAAGAGGAAAAATCCGCTCGGCTTGTTAACACAATAATTCGTAAAGTTCTTCATGGAGAGTCGCCTGATTTATCGGCAGGAAATCAGTATTATGATTTTGTTCATGTTTCGGATGTCGCCAGAGCTCTTATTCTAATTGCAGAAAAAGGCGTGGATGGAACTAATTATACGATTGGCTCCGGTGATGCAAAACCGTTAAAGGAATTTTTAAAGATTGTTGGACAAGTTGCTAATGATTTACACGATGGTGAGCCAGTTGAGTTAGGTTTTGGAAAAATAACATCAAATGTCATTTCTTTACCGATAACAACATTTGATGTTACTAAACTTTATAAAGATACTGGATTTAAACCCTTGATTCCTTTTAGGAAGGGGATTGAGCGAACAGCTCGATGGATTAAAGAAGATGAAGGAATGTAAAGGATATACGGTGGGAAGATGGATATTTTGTACTCAAGTAGTGACAGCTATGCCTTTTTGACAGGTATTTCAATATTGTCATTGTTAGAAAATAATAGAGAGTGTGATGCTATCCATATTTATATTATGGATAATCATATTTCAGATATAAATAAAAATAAATTGATTGAAGTTGTTAAGGAGTATCGGCGTGACATCTCTTTTGTTCCGATGCCTGACATGAAAGAACTTACCGGACAAGAAATAGACACAAGAAGATGGAATATCAGTACTTTTGGCCGGTTATATATGGCGAGTGCATTGCCTGAAACAGTACATAAAGTTCTAAATATTGACTGTGATACTATTATTGTAGATACTATTGAACCATTGTGGAATACGGATATGACGGGAAAAGTATTTGGTGGAATGTTGGAATGTATTAATGACCGTTACAGACGTAATGTGGGGAAAAATGATGGCGACTATTATTTGAATGGTGGTATTGTGTTTTTGAATCTCGATGAAGTACGTGTTGGGAATTACGAAAGAAAATTCACGGATTACATTACAAAATACGGTAGCAGTCTAGCATACTTAGATCAGGATGTTTTGAATGGTGTTGTGGAACAAGAGAAGAAAGTAAAACTTCCTATGCGTTATAACACGCTTTCGATTTATTTTTATGCTACATATGAGCAGGTGCTAAAAATCAGGAGATCGAAAAGCCAAGATTTTTACAGTAAAGAAGAATTTTCAGAAGCCATATCAAACCCCGGCTTAGTACATTTTACAACATGTTTTTTGGATGGTCTAAGGCCTTGGATAAAAGGAAATCAACATCCATATTTAAAAACTTTTTTAAAGTATAAAGAAATGTCACCGTGGAGAGATATTCCACTTCAGGAGGATAAGAGAAGTGGTTTGGTTAAGTTTAGAACTACGATGATTCGTAAAGCACCACGATTTGTACTTTGTGAAGTGGCATCTGTGCTGCATGGTGTCATAATTCCTGAGAAGAACTATAAACGAATGCAAGAAAGAGTAAAAGAGTGAGAAGATGCCAGAGTTTAGTATTATTGTCCCAATATATAAGGTTGAAAAGTATTTAGAGATATGTATTGACAGCATTATTGGACAGTCTTTTTGTAATTTTGAATTAATACTGGTTGATGATGGTTCACCAGATACCTGTGGAGAAATCTGTGATAGGTATAGCTCGTCAGACACACGTGTAAAAGTAGTTCATAAAGAAAATGGTGGGTTATCAAGTGCAAGAAATGCAGGATTGGATATTGCCACCGGTAAGTATGTCATCTTTATTGATAGTGATGATTTTTGGGATGATGCTAGTGCTCTTGAGCACATTCACATTAACCTTACAGAAACGGATGCTGACGTACTTGTATTCACTGCAAAGAGATACTATGAGAGTGAAGATAAATATACTTATATCATCACCTCAGCCGTGGACAGGACGAAGATTATAGATAAAGATGTTAATGCATCAATCTGTTATATGATTGAAAATAATATTTATCGAGCAGCAGCATGGAATAAAGTGGTTAAAAAATCTATTATTGACAGCTATTCGATGAGATTTAAAGACGGATATCTTAGTGAGGACATGGATTGGTGTGGAGATCTCCTTCTTTATGCGCAACGGTTTGATTTTTATGATAATCCATTCTATGCGTATAGACAACAACGGAATGGTTCAATTACTGCTGGAAAAGCTGAAAAGTTAATCTCCGATAAGCTTTATATGTGTGAGAAAGGTTATAGACAGGCACTAAAGCTGGAGGACAAGGAAAAGACTGAATTGCTTGCTTCTTATTATGCATATGAGTATTCTGTTCTTCTAGGGGTATCTTCAGGAGTAAAGAATAAGGAACTCTTGAGTAAAGTTAAGAATCTGCAAATTTTATTGAATTATGACATTAGTAGAAAAGTCAAGAAAGTTAAAAAATTAAAAAAATATATTGGATATTCGTTAACAAGAAGAGCATTATGCTTTTTTGTCAAGATAAAGAAATAGGTGTGGGAGCTATGGAAAGAAAAAGAATTGAATATATTGATTGGCTGAGAATAATTAGTGCTATTGCAGTCATTGGAATTCATATAACGATGACACAGCCAAATAATTATTCAGTGCAGGAGATTGGAAAGAGCAATTATACCATACTTACATGTGTATATACGCTGATTCAGTGGGCAGTACCGGTTTTTCTGATGATCAGCGGTAATTTGCTTTTGCATTCAAATAAGCTGGCATTTACAAAGGTAAAGAAAATGAGCCTTCGAATGGGAGCGGTATTACTTTTATTTGGCAGTGCCTTTGCTCTTTTGGAACAAGTATTTGAAAGAAAAACATTAGAAATAGGAATGCTACCAAATTCAGTGCTGATGACTCTTCAACAGAAAAGTTGGTCGCATCTTTGGTATTTATATATTCTAATTGGTATCTACTTGATTCTTATTCCTTTGAAGAGATTTATCGATAATTCAAGTAATAGAGAAATTTGCATATTTACGGCGATATTAATTTTTGGAAACTTTGTTATCCCAACAATTAATATTGCCTTTGGTACGAAGATAGAAAATTATATGCTGTTTACGCAGTATGTAACATATGTTTTGCTCGGTTACATTATTGGTGGACTCCATGCTGAGGATAATGGCAGAGAGAAAAAAGCAATAGATATCATCACTAACCGGGGAGGGGTACAGCTCGGATTGTGGCTGTTTGCCTCTGTAATAAAAATTATTATACAGTACGCTGCTGTTATGAGATGCGGAGAGGGCTCTGCATTGATTCTGGGAGATAGAATATTTACTATGATCCAGGCACTGTCAGTATTTTGTTTGTTCAAAAAATATATGGACGGTGTGCATGTAGGAAAATTAGCAAAATCAATCAGCAGATGTAGTTTTGGGATTTATTTGATTCACCCCTTCTTTATTAATCTTCTGTACAAGATGATGAACATTACACATACTAATTTTCCTTTGCTGGGAATAGAATTTGCTATTCCACTGTTATGGCTTATTGTGTTTCTGCTCTCTTGGGGAGGAACATTTATAATGTTAAAGGTTCCATTATTGTCAAAAATTTTATAAGTGTTTTAAACTAAAATAGAGAATTTAAGGAGTTTTTTTGATGGAAAATAAAATTAGTATTATTATTCCGGTTTATAATGTAGAAAAATTTATAGTAAAATGCATAGAGAGTGTTATCAATCAAACCTATAAAAATTTGGAAATAATTCTTATTGATGATGGATCGCAAGATATGTGTCCTAAAATATGCGACGAATATTCAAAAAAGGATAATAGAGTTTTAGTTGTTCATAAAAAAAATGGTGGATTATCTGATGCTAGAAATAAGGGGCTAGATATTGCTACTGGAGATTTCGTGATTTTTGTGGATTCTGATGATTTTATTGAACCTGATTTGTGCGAAAAATGTATTGGCTTGTTTGATGATGATGTAGATATTATAGCATATAAATATCGAAGAGTATATGATAATCATATAGAAAAGATAGAAGTTGATGAAGGCATAAGTAAATACAGTCAGCCCGATGTGGAAAAAATTTATATTGAGAGAAAAATAATAACTCACATGGTATCTGATAAGATGTTTAGGCGTTCTTTGTTTGATAATGTACGATTTATAAAAAATAGATTAGCGGAAGATTTAGCTATATCAATCATTTGAGACACGTATATCTTAACTTCCCAAAATGAGTAGCCCTAACGAAAATAAATTTTATGTGAACTTCCGTAATAATTAACTCTCGTTTGTGTCCTAAAAGACAGTAAAGACGACAAAAGCCCTTACTTTCAGCGGTGTGAACTTCCATAATAAAGTGCAACTCAAGTGAATCATATGGATTGAGAATGCCCTGAAAATACTGAAAAAATAAGGAAAAACCTGCATTTTGTTGTTGCAGAAATGCAGGTTTTATGTTATACCATATTTAGTCGTAAATACAACTACAAAGAAGTGAGATGTTCATGTATCTGGATTATGTTGTTGATATACCTGATGTAAAAGGAAAAATCACATTTCGAACCAAAGGTAAGGCACGCTATGTTTATTATGAGTACAGCCGTGAGTACGATCCATCCAAACAGTATACAAATGTAAAAAGGGTCACCATCGGTAAGGTTTTACCGGAAGATGAAAATAAAATGAGACCTAATGAAAATTTCAGGAGATATTTTCCGGAGGTTGAACAGCCTGAGGAAAAAACAGTTTCATGCAGGAGCAGCTGTTTGAAGACAGGTGCATATATGATCATAGATAAAGCTGCAAAAGATCTTGAACTGGATACAAAACTGCAGGATTCATTTGGGGCAAAAGCAGCCGGGATCATGCTTGACCTGGCAGCCTATTCCATTATTACAGAAGGGAATGCAGTACAGTATTATCCTGATTATGCTTACAATCACCCGCTTTTTACTCCGGATATGAAATGTTACAGTGATTCATTTATTTCAGATTTTCTGAGGTCAATAAAAGAAAATCAGAGGCAGGATTTCCTGGATCAGTGGAATGCAGACAGATGCAAACGTGAGCGTATTTATATATCATATGATTCAACAAATAAGAACTGTCAGGCCGGAGATATAGATATAGTGGAATTCGGAGCAGCAAAGGTGGATGCAGGACTTCCGATATTCAATTATGCTGTTGGCTATGATGTAAACAACCGGGAGCCTCTCATGTATGAAAAATATTCCGGAAGTATCAATGATGTTTCCCAGTTACAGTTTATGGTTGATAAGATAAAATGCTATGGTTATAAAAATATCGGGTTTATCCTGGACCGGGGATATTTTAGCAAAGATAATCTTAACTACATGGACAGCAGTGGATTTTCCTTTATCATTATGGTGAAAGGAATAAAGGATTTTATAAGCAGTCAGGTGAGAAAACAGAAAGGCACTTTTGAAAATAACTGGGGAAACCGGATCGAGGAATTCGAAGTGTATGGAAAAACGGTCTACACTTTTGTGTATGCCAGTGACACAAAGAAACGATACATACATATTTATTACAGTGCTGCCAAAGCGGTTGGTGAACGTGCAAGACTGGAAGAAAAAATCCACGAAATGCAGAGATTTATGGAACAGCATGAAGATAAGGAGTATGAATTCGGACCGGCATTCCATAAGTATTTTCATATGCATTATAACAAGGAAAACGGACATTTTGTTTATGGCGAACCCAAGCTGCCGGTGATCCAGGATGAGCTGGAGCTTTGTGGATATTTTGCTATCATCTCATCCGAAAAGATGGATGCAAAGGATGCGATAAACCTTTACAAGAGCAGGGATGTATCGGAAAAAGTATTCCGGGCAGATAAATCTTATCTCGGAAATCATTGTCTGAGAGTGGCATCAGAAGAGGCGGCATCAAATAAGATATTCATTGGTTTTCTTGCACTGATCATCCGATGCAGGATATATACAGCCTTAAAGGAAAAGGCGAAGGGACTGGCAAAAAAGCCGAATTATCTTACAGTTCCGGCAGCAATCCGGGAACTGGAAAAGATAGAACTGATCCGCCAGAGCGACTGGGGATACCGCATGGATTATGCGGTTACGGCCACGCAGAAAGAAATCCTGAAGGCATTTAACATGACGGCGGCAAACATCAGAACCCAGGCTGCTGCAATGAATGAATATCTGATGCAGATAGAGAAAGAAGGATAAGAACGATGGCAAGGAGAAGTGTTCCGATAGAAGAAAAGATTGAATCACAAAAGGAAGTAGTTTCGAAAGCAAAAGACAGGTATGAGAACGAATTGGATAAGCTTGAGAAGCTGGTGCAGAAACGGGATGAACTTCGCAGTAAGGAATTAATGGAAGCATTTGCCAGAAGCGAACGTTCTTTTGAGGAAGTAATGAGATTTTTATCTGGAAATGAGGTGGATGATGAGTAACCAGTATACGATGAAGATATATCCTGCAGGCAGAGGACGTGATGTTTACCGAAATATCGAAATCTGCGGTAACAGTACATTAAATCAATTGTGCCAGATTATCCTGGAATCATTTGATTTTATAGATGAGCATCTGTATGAATTTTGTATGGATAACCGTATGTACAGCGAATATGCTTATCAGTCAGATCCAGAGGGAGACGAACCTTCTGCAGATATCACACTGGATGAGGTCAGGCTTTGCAAAGGACAGAAATTTACACTTCATTATGATTTTGGGGATGATTGGATGTTCACGATTACGGTTTCAAAAATCAGTGAAGTTCAGGGAGATTTTAAGCCTCGTATCGTTAAGGCAAAAGGAAGTATTCAGCAGTATCCACACTGGGATGAAGATGAGTTTGACGAAGAATAATGTGATGTTTGCGTCTAACGAGAGCTAATTGTACAGGAAGTTAAGATCACAAATATTTGCCATGTGGACAAACTGAACTCCCAGGAGTTCACACGGTGTATTTTGAGGGTCGCTATATAGTTTATGACGGAAATAAAAGAACATAATTAAAAGAAGAGGAGCGTGATACAAAATGAATTTATCAAAAATACATCATATGGCAATCATCGTATCTGACTACGAAGCCGCAAAGGATTTCTATGTGAACAAGCTGGGATTTTCTGTCATCAGGGAGAATTATCGCTCGGAACGCAAAGATTGGAAGCTGGAGCTGCACGAATAATTATGGAAGAGAAAAGAGCACATAAAGTCAGAAAGTCCGGCGGTGGCCGGAAGAAGCTGAAGCCGGAGTACGATGCCGGGAAAAATCTGAAGGAACAGATGGAAAGTGCTGTGGCACTTTATAATACTATGTCCCTCCAAGCCATAGCAGATGAGCTATCGCTCAATCCAATAAAGGTACGGAAGCTGCTCATCACGGCTGGTGTGTATGAGTCGGATGTGGCGAAGAAAGTGCAGGACACTTTTGAAGAATACCGAGAAACACAAGACTACAAAACCTCCATCGTCTCAACATCCTCTACTCTTCAACTCTCCATAGCCTCTGTCACCTCGTACCTGCCATATAAAAAAGGTGTGTACTTCCCAAGTACAGAGAAAGAGAAAATCAGTGTTGGAGCAGAACGGCAGCGGAGATATAGAGCGATGAAACGGTGGAGGGCTGATCCGACAGAAGAAAACTTCTGGGGTGTGGTTTTGGCCTATGCAGGTGTGAAATTCAAAACTTACTCCGGGTTGCCATTCTCTTATGAGGTACGGAAAGGCAGGAATGGCGAGTATACGAAAGAACTGTGGATCGACAGACGGGAGAAGAGTAAAAGTCTGGCATGGAGTTCAGTGCTGTTGGCACTGCACAATATTAAAAAGGTAGGAGCAGTGGTAGATCGCCCAAAAGCTCTGGGAGATATCAGGGGCGTGACTTACATCTACGGGATGTTCTACCGGTTCGGACTGATTGATGTGCCGGATGATGCGAAGGAGAAGATGGGTCATCCGAAAAAATGCAAAAAATAGGTTGCTATGTGCAAAAGTCTACGGTAAGATGTGCCGTAACTGAATAATTGAATAATCCGGGCTCCGTGTCCCTGCTGTCCGGATTCACCGCACAAGAATATTCATTTTTGTTTTTTTGCTGTATTGTACTGCTGAAAGTATGCGAAAGATGCCTAAAAGAATTGTAAAGATATTAGAGCAGTTTGGAAAAATGTCTTATGAATTATATTTGACTCATGTTGCGATTAGAGCACTTATGAATGTTATAGGGATAAAGACATTTTATTTTCAAAATTATGTTTTGTGCATTTTGATAAGTTTGTTTTTAACATACACAATTATAAAGTTACAAAAAAAGCTGATTTAGGGTAATTGATTGCAATTGGCTTCTGTCCTGGTCGGAAGAATAGCAAAATGCTCAGATCCCCCACAAAGGATCTGAGCACTTCCAATACGAATTATTTCTTCTGTAATTTCAGCACGTCCTCAAGAGAAAGGCCAGAAAATCTGGAGATGTCTTCAGGGGAGAATCTTGGATCCTGAAGCATACGCTGTGCTGTCAGCATAGCTTGTTCCTGAAGACCTTCTGCGAGCCCGGCAGTACGGCCTTCGGCACGTGCATCATCGCACATTTCTTGAACAGCCTGACACATATTAACACTCCCTTCTGTTTCTGTGAAACGTAAGTTGATACCTGTTATGGAGTCGATGACCCGGGCTGCTTTGAGCTCGAGTGAGCGGAAACCGGGGCTCTGTGTGGTGAGCTCCTTGAGCTTCCGTTTATCTTTGGAATATTTGATGAAGAGCATGACTTCTTTGAGATTGCTCTGGAGTTTATCAAGTTCTTCATCCTTTATCTCGGCAGGTGAGAAGAGATTGATCCGGTAATCCGGGACCAGAGAAAGGATCTCAGGGTCCTGAACAGAGAGCATTTCGTGGAGGCTTCTGGGAGCGTTCCAGGTGTCGGAACCGAAGTACACGACTGTGGTTATGACCGGGATCAGCCGGTCATCCTTGTAGAAGCCGGTGAGATATTCTCCGGATGTGGAAGGCCATTGCTTTGCTTCTCTGTGGGATCTGGCGGAATTTTCTACCTGCCCCGCGTATTCTAATGCATCATAGACCATGTTCTTGACCGGCATTGCATAGTGTGCTTCCGACTGGTTCTCAATCCCCAGGAGAAGATAAATTCTTGATTCATCGTGCATGACGTTGAGTGATTTGAATTCGTCCCGGAATTTCTGGACAGGAACTTCTGAAGTGCCGGATCCGTAGGGGACAGCGAGAGCTGTGGTATCCAGTGGATGAAGAGTGTCAGGGTCTATGACGTTTTTTCCTTTGTACAGCATATGGTTGAACACGTCCGCAAAAACGCGGTTGTCAGCCATGTAATCTTTGGTGATGGTATCCTTTGTACCCATAGGTTTCACCACCTTCGATCTGTTTATGTGATCAGAGTAGTTTATTATCTGATCCAGTTACAGGGTATCATACATTTTGGTGTTTGAGAAGCGGATCTCTGATATTTTATAAAAAGATCATAAATGACAGATATGCTGATCGCATAAATTCGCGCGGTATGTCTCGGGTTTTCTGTGACCTTCGCTCACAAAAAACACTTCGCGGGACATTACCAGAGAACAGTAAGAATTGCTGTTCCGGGACTGTGGATTTATGTGGTTGTAAACTTTACGGAAAAACGGTTTCATGGTATCATTGTCTCATCAACAGAAAAGTGGGGGAATGACAAAAATGGATCAGAAGGTAGCAAATCTGGAAGGGAAGCTGATCGTATCCTGTCAGGCGCTGCCGGAGGAGCCGCTGCATTCTTCATTTATTATGGGAAGAATGGCTTTGGCAGCAAAAATCGGCGGAGCATGCGGGATACGGGCAAATACCAAAGAGGATATCAGGGAGATACAGTCGCAGGTGGATCTTCCGGTCATCGGGATCGTGAAGAGGGATTATGCGGACAGTGAGGTTTACATTACACCAACTATGAAAGAGATCGAGGAACTGATGGAGGTAAAGCCGGAGATCATAGCGATGGATGCAACGATCTCAAAAAGACCCGGAAATAAAACCCTGGAGGAGTTTTTCCATGAGGTAAAAGAAAGATATCCGGATCAGCTGTGGATGGCGGACTGTTCTACAGTAGAAGAGGCACTTCATGCAGATGAGCTGGGATTTGATTTTATAGGAACGACGATGGTTGGTTATACGGAGCAGAGTAAGGGCTCTAAGATCGAAGCGGATGATTTTGCAATTTTAAGAGAAATCGTGGCGAAAGCAAAACATAAGGTGATCGCAGAGGGGAATATCAATACACCGGAAAAAGCGAAGCATGTGATCGAGCTGGGAGCTTACAGCGTTGTGGTGGGCTCGATCATCACAAGGCCACAGCTGATCACGAGATCATTTGTTGAAGTAATGGAACGAAAATGACGGATGAGAGTGTAAATGAGGATCACAGGATGAAAACGTATGTCAGTCTTGATATTGGTGGTACAGCCATCAAGTATGGCCTGATCAGTGACAGTGCTGAGATTATTTTTAAGGGATCGACAAAAACGGAAGCAGAAAAGGGTGGCCCGGAAATTCTTAAAAAGGTTATTGGAATAGTGGAAGATCTGCTCACACGGACACAGGATACAGTTTCCGGCATCTGTATTTCAACAGCCGGTATGGTGGATACAAAAGAGGGATCTATTTTTTATGCGTCTCCGTTGATACCAAACTATGCAGGGATCCAGTACAAAAAAATTCTGGAAGAAAGGTTTCACATTCCGTGTGAGGTAGAAAATGATGTAAACTGTGCGGGTCTTGCGGAATACAGCTCCGGTGCGGCAAAGGGAAGCCGCATTGCCCTGATCCTTACGGTGGGAACAGGAATCGGCGGCTGTATTGTGATAGACGGAAAGGTTTTTCGCGGGTTTGGGAACAGTGCATGTGAGGTTGGCTATATGCATATGGGAGACAGTGATTTCCAGACCCTGGGAGCGGCCAGTACGCTGACCAAAAAGGTCGCACAGTGGAAGGGTGAGCCGCAGGAAAAATGGGATGGCCGCCATGTTTTTGAGGAGGCCGGAAGAGGAGATAGGATCTGTATTCGGGCAATTGATGAGATGACGGATGTTCTGGGCAGGGGGATCGCAAATATTTGCTATGTGATCGATCCTGAGGTCGTTGTGCTTGGCGGCGGGATCATGGCACAGGAGGATTTTCTGAAGGAAAAAATAGAAAATGCCCTGAAAAAATATCTTGTTCCCGGTATGGCGGAGCATACAAGGCTTGCATTTGCACGACATCGGAATGATGCGGGTATGCTTGGCGCCTTTTATCATTTCTGCAGCGTGAGGTAATCTGTTTGTCAACATTCTTACATAAGATTTATCGGGATTTTACAGTGGCTTCTTGCCAGCTGCCCTTTTTCGGTGTTAAAATAACAGCATCAATGAAAGAACAGGGAGAATGAAATCAATGTACGATTATCTTATCGTAGGTGCAGGTCTTTACGGTGCGGTTTTTGCACAGGAGGCGAAGCGTGCCGGGAAGTCAGTGCTTGTGATCGACAAGCGTCCGCATATTGCGGGAAATGTATATACAGAGAAGGTGGAAGGGATCAACGTGCATAAATACGGTGCACATATTTTCCATACCAATAATAAGAAGGTCTGGGATTATATCACCCGGTTTGCCACCTTCAATCGTTTTACCAACAGTCCGGTTGCCAATTATCACGGGGAGCTGTACAGTCTTCCGTTTAATATGTATACCTTCAACAGGATGTGGGGCGTGGTGACTCCGGAGGAGGCTGCGGCAAAGATTGAGGAGCAGCGGCAGGCAGCAGGTATCACAGAACCCTCAAATCTGGAAGAACAGGCTATCAGCCTTGTAGGTACGGATATTTATGAGAAGCTGATCAAGGGTTACACGGAGAAGCAGTGGGGACGTCCATGTACGGAGCTTCCTGCTTTTATCATCAAGAGGCTTCCGGTGCGTCTGACCTTTGACAATAACTATTTCAATGCGTTGTACCAGGGAATCCCGGTGGGTGGTTATACGAAGATGGTTGCCAATCTGCTGGACGGTATCGAGGTACGGCTGAATGAGGATTATCTGGAGAAAAAAGAGCAGTACGATGCAATGGCGGAGAAGGTGATCTACACAGGTGCCATCGACGCGTATTTTGACTATAAGCTGGGTACTCTGGAGTATCGTTCCGTGCGTTTTGAGAACGAGACACTGGATAAACCTAATTTCCAGGGAAATGCAGCAGTGAATTATACGGATGTGGAGACTCCCTGGACACGTATCATTGAGCATAAATGGTTTGAGTTCGGAAAGGATGAGGAGGGTAATGATCTTCCGAAAACGGTGATCAGCCGGGAATACAGTTCCGAGTGGAAACCGGGGGATGAGCCCTATTATCCGGTCAATGATGAGAAGAACGGAGCGCTTTACGCACAGTATAAGGCGCTTGCAGAGAAGGAACCGAAGGTGATCTTCGGCGGCCGTCTTGGCGAATATAAATATTATGACATGGATGTGGTGATCGCTTCTGCGCTGGATATGTGTGAGCGGGAGCTTGCATAAAAAAGATACTGGATATAACAAATGATAAGATCCTCTTATATTTCGGAGCCAAGGCAAAAAAGAAATATAAGGGGATTTTATGCATATAGAATGGCAGTAAGATTTTTTGAAGGAGGAAAGAGCAATGAGAAGGTGCAAAGGTGTGCTTCTGGCAGGAATGCTGGTGCTGAGTATGAGTGTTCCGGTGTATGCGGACAAGTCGGTTGTGGTGAAGGTGGAGGCTCCGGCAGATACCACAGATTATTATATGACTGTGGATTCCGGCGGAGTTGGTGTGGATATCTATCCTTCCACCGATGAAAAAGGTGAAAAGCTCAATGATAAGACGGTAAAGGATGGTACTGTCCTGCATATCGAAGGGGAGACAGAGAAGAATGGTGAAACCTGGGGATATACAGAGTATAATGGCAGATACGGTTATGTGCCGCTGGAGGAGCTGCGGCCCTCAAAGGATGCGGAGCTGGCGAAGACCGGAATCGCAGGGAGCACGGAGAAAGAGACTTCCGGAGTGAAGCAGGGAGGAGCATCCGATACGCAGAACTCCTCAGCCGGCGAGACCCAGGGGGAAGCAGCAGGAATGGACAGCACAGGTAGCTCACAGTCTCAGAATGGCGAAGGACAGGGAACGTCTGCAGGGACGGACAGCACAGATAACTCGCAGTCTCAGAATGGCGAAGGACAGGGAACGTCTGCAGGGATGGCCAGCACAGATGAAGCTCAGGCTCAGAGAGGTGAGGTTCAGGGGCCACCTGCAGGGACGGCCAGCACAGGTAGTTCTCAGGCTCAGAGCGGCGAGGTCCAGGGACCGCCTGCAGCGGATGGAACAACAGAAGGTGGGGAAGCTGCGGATGAAGCTGTCACCAAGCCGGTCAATGGCACAGCTGCGACATCCTTTAAAGAAGAAAATTCCTGGTATAAAAGTCCGTTTATCTGGATTGGAATCGCAACAGTACTTGCAGTAATCGGAATTCTGGGTTATCATTTGAAGAAACGTTAACAGATAAACCAGATCAATATAAGAAAAGTGGAGAATTTTGTGAAGAGATTACAGCTTGTCAGGAAGAAATTACTGCCGCTTCTTCTGTGTGTGGCAGTTGCGGGCAGCCAGGTTCCGGTTATGGCAGCCGATGTGGAAGGTTTCAGTGATTCTGCGGAAGGCTTCAATGAAGAATGGTCAGAAGATACACAGACGCAGTCAGCGGAAGCAGAGGATACGACGGAGACCGCAGAAGGGAACACCGCAGAGAATATCACAGGGAATACCACAGAGAACACCGGTATCCCGGATGAACAGACAGAGGATATTGCAGAGGCAGCCGACGGGGATACCGAGGATATAGCTTTGCAGAGTTCAGGGGAGAATACAGAAACTCCCGAAATATCAGAAAAATCGTATTCAGATTCCCAGGAGAGTGATTCCCGAGAGGATACCTTTGGTGACGGTGAGGAGAGTTTCGGGGATGACTCAGACAGTGAGGAGTCCGGCATCGAATATATCAAGGGCCGCCCGCTTACGGAGGAAGAGGAGCAGGAACAGCTGGCACCTTTTGATAATTTGACCTCTTATTCCACCGCTGTGGAGATCGGAAATGATGTGGATGAGGTACCTATGGGAAGAGCTGCGGCCTATCCGTCCTATTATAATGCAGCGGATCAGGGATATGTCACTTCTGTAAAGAATCAGGAGCCCTACGGTATGTGCTGGGCATTTGGAATGGCCTCTCTTCTGGAAACTTCGTTTCTGACCCAGGGCCTTGGAACTTATGATCTGTCGGAAGAGCATCTGGCGTATTTTTTTGCAAACAGAAAGAATGACCCGCTTGGAAATACCTACGGGGATGTCAATAAGCATATGGGGACAGATGATAAAGGAAACGCAGATTATCATGAGGGCGGAAATGATCTGCTGGCTTCCATGTTTCTGAGTACCTGGTCCGGAATGACAACAGAAGGGGATGTGCCGCTGGCAACAGATTCCACGCATACACAGAAAACCGGTGTGACTCCGGCGGCATCCAAGGCGTACAATGCAGCTGCTTATCTGAAAAATGCCTATTTTTCCGATTATTCCGTAAATGCCATGAAGAAGCTTCTGGTTGCAAATAATTCGGTCACTGTGATGTATAATGCACAGAATGCCTATTACAATGCAAGTACAGCGGCCTATTCCTATCCTACCAGCACCAAGAACGTGAATCATGTAGTTACAGTGGTGGGTTGGGATGACAATTATTCTGCGAAGAATTTCCGGGCATCTTCCAAGGTAAAGGGAGACGGAGCCTGGATCGTCAAGAACAGCTGGGGTACAGGCTGGGGAAAATCCGGATATTTTTATATGTCTTATGAGGATAAGTCTGTCAGTGAGCTGGTTGCGGCTACGGCTGTCAATACACCGAAATATAGCAACAATTATTTTTATGACGGAACGTCGGGCCTTGGTTCTATCCGCATGTATGCAGGGGAACAGCTGTCCACGGTTTTTCGTGCCAGTGCAGGAAACGGAAAAGCGGAATCGCTTGGCGAGGTGACTCTCAGCTCCATGTCTGCCAATAATTCCTATACTGTGCAGGTATATACAAATCTGAAGGATGCCAGTGATCCTACCAGTGGAACACCGGCATATTCCACACCGGTTTCCTGCAGTCAGCCGATGGCTGGGGTTATGACCTTTCAGATCCCGGAGGTTCTGCTCAGCCAGAACAGTCTGTATTCTATTGTGGTGACAAATGCAGGAAGCACATATATAAAATACTGTGTGGAGGCAGAGGTCAGTTATGGCTGGTGCAGCTTTTCTCCGTCTATCGTATCCGGTCAGAGCTTTCTGCGATATAACGCGGAGGATACCTGGATGGATGCAGTTGAATTTAATCCATCGGTAACGCCGAGGATCAAGGCGCATACCAGGACTCTGAGCAGTGCGGCCAGGATGCAGCTTTCTTCCTCTGAGATAAGTCTGTATTCCGGAGATCAGAAAACACTGAATGCTTCGGCTACCAGATCCGAGATGGATGCTTCCGGCATTGTCTGGGAAAGCTCAGATACCAGTGTGGCTGCTGTAAATGGAAGCGGCGTTGTTACTGCAAAAAATCCGGGAACAGCAACCATAACCTGCTACGGAAAAAATGCCAGGGGAATCCGAGCTACCTGTAAGGTTACGGTGAAGCTTCGTCAGACCACAGGTGTAAAACTGGTTTCCAAGGCATTTAACAGGATACGGATCTCCTGGAAAGCAGTTCCCGGCTGCAATCGTTATGCTATCTATCGCTGGGATGAAAGCGGAAATTCAAAAAAAATGGCAACCGTGACAGCAGATGTAGTGACCTGGCAGGATACTGCAGTGAAAACAGGAAGCACTTATACGTACAGGATCCGGGCTTCTTATGTACGTTCCGGAAAGAATACTGTTTATGGAGCTGCATCTCCACCGTTAGCAGCAAAAGCGGAACTGGGGAAGGCCCGTGCAGTGGCGGAGGCTGTCAGCGGACCATGTAACAGGGTATCCTGGAAGAAGGTTTCCGGAGCCAGTGGCTATCATATCTACCGGAAGCTCCAGGGGAAAAGCTGGGTTCGGATCGGAACCGTTAACAACAAAGTATTGTCCTGGAAGGATACGGAGATTGAGGGAATCACCTCCTACGCTTATGCTGTGAGACCATATAAGAAGGTAGACGGGAAAAAAGTTTTAGGAGGATATCAGGCAAGCAGCTATATCCTGTCTTATCCGGAACTCCAGAAGATATCCTGTGTCAGGAAGACCTCCAGGGGGCTGAAAATCTGCTGGAAAGCGCAGAAGAAAGCAGATTGCTATCAGATCTACCGTAAGACTGGAAAGGGGTCATGGAAAAAGATCCGTACAGTTTCCGGAGGCAGCAGCTCTTCCTTTGAGGATAAGACCGCAAAAAAGGGAACAACGTATTACTATGCGGTGCGTGCAGGGATAAAAACCTCCGGTGGAAAAGTACTCTGCGGAGGATATGCCGCAAAAGCAGCAAAGAGATAAAAGTGTCAAAATATAAAACGCCCGGATCTGGAATGTTTCAAGCCAGATCCGGGCGTTTTATGTTTTGGTTGAATAAGTGTATTATATATGATTATATCAGGCAGTTCAAAAGAAAGATCAGTCGTTGTTGATCACAACGCCTTTCTGAAGCATGATGTTGGCATAAAGTGCTTTCTCACTTGTGGAGATGATGCAGTATGCAGTTTTTGCTTCGTCATAGAATGCGAAACGCTCGATGTTTCCGACAGCTTTTTCGCCACGCTCGTCATGCTTGGAAACGATTTCTTTATATGTATCCCAGATCGGTGTCTCTACAGTATCACCAGGCATTACTTCCATCAGGTTTACCGGATGCTCTACATAGGTATCCAGCGGGAAGAGCTTCAGGATGGCATCCAGGATCTCCGGAACGCCATGTCCGTCACAGCGGATGGTGATGGCATTTTTTCCCATGGATTCTACAGGGAAGTTTCCGTCAGCGATAACAAGACGGTCAC
The DNA here is from genome assembly GCF_003479245.1 of Ruminococcus sp. AF17-12. Lineage (NCBI taxonomy): Bacteria > Bacillati > Bacillota > Clostridia > Eubacteriales > Oscillospiraceae > Ruminococcus > Ruminococcus sp. AF17-12. The sequence continues at coordinate 235,325 of NZ_QUGY01000005.1, read as the reverse complement.
TGTGTCCCATCTCACATAAAACCTTCAGTAATTCTGGTGATAAGATTTCTGGAATTCCTTTTAACATAGTTCATATCCTCCTAAGATCATTGTGTACTTACAGCATTTCGGAAATTACAGCATCAGGCTCAGGTGATCAGAACAGGATACATGGATTTCCGAAACTGTTATGACGCCGGTAGTATCAGACAGACCTGCCCGGCCACAGGCTTTAGAACTCTTATTAATTAATCTAACGGTATTTGGTCTTCTTTTCAAGGGAATATTTTCCTATAAATGATGAAAATTTTATGGTTGACAGAAAACGTATGGAGCGCTATGATGAACTCAAACGGAAACGTTTCGGTTTCTGAACCAAATGAGAAAATAATACAAAACAAACACAATGATTATGATTCCAAGGAGGAGAAGATTATGCCACTGGTTACATCGAAGGAAATGCTGTTAAAGGCACAGAAGGGCGGATATGCAGTAGGAGCATTCAACGCAGAGAATATGGAGATGGTGAAGGCGATCATCCAGGCAGCTGAGGAGCTGAAAGCACCGGTTATGATCCAGACAACACCTTCTACTGTTAAATATGGTACGGTTGAGACTTACGCTGCGATCGTAGCAGCAGAGGCAGCCAAGGCTTCCGTTCCGGTATGCCTTCATCTTGACCATGGCAGCAGCTTTGAGCTTGCGATGCAGGCAATGCATGCGGGCTATACCTCTGTGATGATCGATGGTTCCAAGCTGGATTTTGAGGATAATATCAGAGAGACCAGGAGAGTTGCGGATGTGGCAGCAGCCCTGGATATCCCATGTGAGGCTGAGCTCGGTAAGGTCGGTGGTAAAGAGGATGATCTTGAGGCTGAGGCAGACACTAACACCGACCCGCAGGAGGCGAAGGAATTCGTGGAGCGTACAGGTGTTACTTCCCTGGCAGTTGCCATCGGAACCGCACATGGTTTCTATGTGGGAACACCGGTTCTTGACAAGGAACGCTTAAGCGAGATCCGTGAAGTTGTAGATATCCCCCTTGTTCTTCACGGGGCATCCGGACTCAGTGATGAGGATGTCAGCGACTGTGTAAAACGTGGTATCTGCAAGGTTAACTTTGCAACAGAGCTTCGTGCTGCATATTCCAGGGCAGTGAAGGAGACCTTTGCAGAGAATGAGAACACCATCGATCCGAAAGCCTACGGAAAGAAAGCGATCCAGGCAGTGAAGGAGCTGGTTGAGGCGCGTATGAAGGTTTGCGGCTGTGATGGAAAGGCAGAATGATCTTCTGTAAAAAAGCAGAAACGGAGTGATCTGTATGGCAGCAACCATGAAAGATATTGCCAGGCGGACCGGACTTGGGCTCGCAACGATTTCTTCTTATTTTAACGGCGGAAACGTAAGAGAAAAAAACAGAATAAAGATCGAGGAGGCCATTCAGGAGCTGCATTATGAGGTCAATGAGGTGGCCAGAGGGCTTAAGACTAATGCTACCAAGACCATCGGCGTGGTGATCCCGGAGCTTAACAATACCTTTTGCGCGGAGATCATCACAGGAATGGAGGATGTCTTAAGGAGTCACGGATATGCGACTATTGTCTGTGACTGCCGTACCGATAAGAGACTGGAGCGGGATGCAGTGGAGTTTTTAAGCCGGAAGCGTGTGGACGGGATCATCAGCATGCCGGTGGATGCGGAAGGCAATCATCTGAAAAAATTCCAGAAAACCGGAAAGCCCATCGTACTCATTGACCGCAGGATCCGGGAGCTTTCCTGTGACAGTGTTCTTGTAGACAACGAGAAGGCGGCTGAGGACGCAATGAGAGTTTTTTTTCAGGCAGGACACCGTAAGATCGGGATCATTGGCGGACCGGAGGAAATTTCCACAGCTCAGGAACGTCTCCAGGGGTACCGCAATGCATACGAAAAAGAAAATATACCGGTACGGGAATCTCTGATCTATCACGGCGATTATACCATTCAGGGCGGTGTGCAGGGAATAGAGAAGCTTGTTGCGGACAATCCGGATATGACGGCTGTGTTTGTTACCAATTATGAGATGACCATGGGGGCGGTGATCGGGATGAATGAGCTGGGTCTTAAGATCCCGGAACAGCTGTCTATGATCGGTTTTGACAATCTGCAGTTTGCCAGAGCATGCAATCCCAAGCTTACCATTGTGGCACAGCCTACACAGGGGATTGCCGGAGAAGTGGCGGGAATCATGCTGAAACGGCTGGAAGGGGCTGCAAGTGAAGAAACAGAACCGATCACGGAGAAGCTTGGCGCAGAGATCATCATGGGAAAATCCGTCCGCGTGCTGGACGAGAAGGAGAAGCTATAATGAAACCATATTTATTAGGTATTGATATCGGCACCAGTGCCTGTAAGGTTGCGGTTTTTGAAAAATCGGGAACGGTTGTGGCTGCGGCCAACGGCGATTATCCGGTTTACTATCCGAAGGAGGGCTGGGCAGAACAGGATCCGGAAGAATGGTGGAGTGCTGTCTGTCAGGCGGTAAAGAAGGCCATCCAAAAAGCGGGGATAGCACCTGAGGAGATCGCAGGCATCGGTGTTGACGGCCAGAGCTGGTCAGCCATTGCCATGGATAAGGACGGAAATGTATTGACAAACACTCCGATCTGGATGGATACCAGAGCACAGTCTATCTGTGACAGATTGAATGAAGAGATCGGGGCAGAGCAGATTTTTGAAGTATCCGGTAATTCCCTTCAGCCGTCCTACACAACTGCAAAGATCCTCTGGTATAAAGAAAATCTCCCGGAGGTGTACCAAAGGATCCACAAGATCCTGCAGTCTAACAGCTACATTGCATATAAGCTGACGGGTGTGATGAGCCAGGATGTTTCCCAGGGCTATGGCCTGCATTGCTTTGACATGAGAAAGGCAGCCTGGGATGAGGATATGTGCAGAAAGCTTGGGATTCCCATGGAATTTCTTCCTGAGATCTGTGCCTGTGATCATGTTGTGGGAACAGTTACAGAGAAGGCGGCGGAGGAATCCGGCCTTGCTGTGGGAACACCGGTTGTTGCCGGTGGTCTGGATGCGGCATGCGGAACACTGGGGGCTGGAGTGATCCATCCGGGTGAGACACAGGAGCAAGGCGGACAGGCCGGCGGAATGAGCATCTGCATGGATGAGTACAAGGCAGATCCCAGACTGATCCTTGGCTATCACGTGGTTCCGGGACAGTGGCTCCTTCAGGGAGGAACCACCGGAGGTGGTGGTGTCATGCGCTGGTTTGAACGTGAGTTTGCAGATTATGAGCGCTCTGTAGCAGGAGAAAAAGGCTCTTCTCTGAATCAGCTCAATGAGATCGCGGAAAGGGTCGCACCAGGTAGCGACGGAGTGGTATTTCTTCCATATATGTCCGGTGAGCGTTCCCCGATCTGGAATCCTAATGCGAAGGGCGTATTCTACGGACTGGATTTTGCCAAGACCAAGGGACATATGGTACGTGCCTGTATGGAAGGCGTAGCACTTTCTCTGAAACACAACCTTGAGGTGGCAAAGGAAGCAGGAGCAGATGTGGAAGTTCTCCGCGCAATGGGAGGCTCTGCAAATTCTCTTCTCTGGACACAGATCAAATCCGATATCACAGGAAAACCCATCGTAGTGCCGTCCTCTGATACGGCAACAACACTTGGCGCAGCGATTCTGGCAGGTGTTGGTGTTGGAATGTATCAGGATTATGATGAGGCCATCCGTCTTACGGTAAAGGAAACAAGAAGACATGAACCGAACCCGGAAAACCGGGACGTTTATGAGAAAACCTATAAAACCTATTTAAATCTCTATAAATCTCTTGAACCTATGATGAGAAATGAGGAGGAAAAGTGATCATGAAAGCAGCAGTAGTAGTAGCAAATGAGGATGTTCAATATCAGGAAGTGGAAGAACCTCAGGTAACACCGGGCCATGTGAAGATCAAGGTAAGATATTCCGGGATCTGCGGATCTGATATTCCGCGTGTATTAAATCACGGCGTACATTTTTATCCCATCGTGCTTGGACATGAATTTTCCGGCGATGTGGTGGAAGTGGGAGAAGGCGTTACCAAGGTGAAGGTCGGCGACCGTGTATCCGGTGCACCACTTCTTCCCTGTATGAAATGTGACGACTGTCAGAAGGGTAATTTCTCTCTCTGCAAGCATTACAGCTTTATCGGTTCCAGAGAGCAGGGAGCAAACGCAGATTATGTAGTGGTTCCTGAGCAGAATGCAGTACCATTCGCAGACAATGTTCCATATGAGCAGGGAGCCATGTTTGAGCCTGCAACCGTAGCTATCCACGGTGTATTCCAGAACGATTACCACGGCGGTGAGTATGTGGCAATCCTTGGCGGCGGTACGGTTGGTATGTTCACCATGCAGTGGACCAAGATCTTCGGCTCCAAGAAGGTAGTGGTCTTTGATATCAGCGATGAGAGACTTGCTCTTGCAAAGCGTCTCGGCGCAGATGAGATCATCAACACAAAGGAAGAGGGATATATGGAAAAAGCCATGGCCATTACAGGTGGAAAGGGCTACGGCTTCGTATTTGAGACAGCCGGACAGGTTCCTACCATGCATATGGCATTTGAGCTTGCAGCAAACAAGGCACATGTATGCTTCATCGGTACTCCTCATGAAAACCTTACCTTTACACCGAAGGAGTGGGAGAACATGAACCGTAAGGAGTTCAAGCTTACCGGTTCCTGGATGTCCTACAGTGCCCCGTATCCGGGACGTGAGTGGGAGCTGACGGCGCATTATTTTGCAACTGGCCAGCTGAAGTTTGACCCGGGCTTCATCTATAAGAAAATCCCGATGAGCCAGGCACAGGAGGCATTCCAGCTGTTCAAGACACCGGGCCTTGTAAAAGGAAAGATCCTTCTTTCTAATGAGGAAGACTGATATGATTCTGACAGTGAACTTAAACGCTGCCATTGACAAGCGTTATGTAGTGGATGATTTTAAAGTGGGCGAAGTGAACCGTGTGCGTGAATGTACCTACGTTCCCGGCGGAAAGGGACTGAATGTTTCCAAGCCGGCGTCCATTTACGGTGCTGAAGTGGTTGCCACCGGCTTTGTAGGCGGCCACGCAGGCAATTATATAGAAACTGCCCTGAAACCCTTTGGCATTAAGAGTGCTTTTTACCATGTAGATGCGGAGAGTCGCTCCTGTATCAACATCTGGGATGAGGTGAATCATGTACAGACCGAATTCCTGGAGCCGGGATTTACACTGACAGAGGCAGATTTTGAGGGCTTTGAGAAAAAATTTCGCCAGCTTGTAAAAGACGCTTCTGTTGTGGCGATGTCCGGCAGCGTGCCGAAGGGACTTGACGGAAGTGCCTACCAGCGCCTTGTGAAGATTGTGAAAGACGCCGGAAAACCGGTGATCCTGGATACCAGCGGCAAGCTTCTGGAAGAGGGAATCAAGGCAGCACCGACACTGATCAAGCCTAACATTGATGAGATCCGTATGCTGACAGGCAAGCATTGTGACGATATCAACGATATCATTGAAGCAGCGAAAGCCATCCATGCCGGTGGTGTGGAGATCGTGGCGGTTTCGCTTGGAGCAGATGGTTCCCTGGCAGTCGGAGAGGAAGGGATTTTCCGTGCGGTGGTTCCGAAGATCGATGCGGTAAATACCGTAGGCTGCGGAGATTCCATGATCGCAGGCTTTGCCCTTGGATTAAGTGAGGGACTTTCCCTGGAAGAGACTCTGCAAAGAGCCAGTGCGATCTCAGCGGCGGCAGCCATGTGCGAGGAAACGGGCTTCTTTGTGATGGAGGATATGGAGGCTCTTCTTCCGAAGATCGAGATCAGGCGTTTATAAGATAAGCTTATAATAAAAAAATTTTTATAAAAAAGGAGATGTAAAGATGGCAGAAGTTATCAATCCGGCAATTGTGCCGAAAGTGACACTTCCTTCCGGCGAGCAGGTCCCGTGTGTCGGAATGGGAACATTCGGTTCCGACCGTGTATCCGCAGAGGATGTATCTGCAGCTGTTGCAGGCGCGATCCGCAGTGGCTACCGTATGTTTGACTGTGCCGCATGCTACGGAAACGAGCATGAGATCGGCCAGGTATTTAAGGACGCTTTTGACGAAGGTGTTGTAGAGCGTAAGGATCTTTTTATCATGACAAAGGTATGGAACGACATGCACAGAAGAGTAGAGGAAGCCTGCGACAAGAGCATTAAGGATCTTCAGTGCGATTATGTGGATATGTATTTCATCCACTGGCCATTCCCGAACTATCATGCACCGGGATGTGATGTGGATTCCAGAAATCCGGATTCCAAACCCTTCAGTGTGGAGGAGTTTATGGATACATACCGCCAGTGTGAGGCGTTGGTAGAAAAAGGAAAGATCCGTTACATTGGTATTTCCAATATGACCATTCCGAAGCTTGAGGCAGTTCTTCCGCTTATGAAGATCAAACCTGCAACCTGTGAGCTTGAGCTTCATGTATGCTTCCAGCAGCAGGAGCTTTATGATTATCTGGTAGAGCATAACATCCAGCCGGTAGGCTATATGCCAATCGGTTCTCCACGCAGACCGGAGAGAGATATCTGCCCGGAGGATGTTGCGGATCTGGAGGTTCCGGAGATGCAGGCAATCGCAAAAGCACATGGGGTTCACCCGGCTCTGATCGCTCTGAAGTGGGCACATCAGAGAGGCGAGATCTCCATTCCGTTCTCTGTCCACAACTATGCAAGCAACCTGAAATGTGTCACAGAGGATCCACTTACAGATGAGGAAATGGCAACCATCGCAACTCTGGAAAAAGGCAACCGTCTTGTAAAAGGCCAGGTATTTCTGTGGCATGGTGCCAGGGACTGGCATGACCTCTGGGATGAGGATGGCGTTATCGTAAAATAATAAAAATATGCAGGAAAATCCCGTATCCCATATGTTGGATGCGGGATTTCTTTATATTTAATTTGGACTAAGAAACTCCGTTGTAAATTTTAACCAAACATGTTAACATATAAAAAGAATTAACAGTTATTGTTCACAGAAAGGACAGTAATCTTACCAATGAAAATGACAGAGACGGGGGGAATGATCTGTCAGGGGGATGTGCAATAAAAACAACAGAAACTGATCAGAGGGGGACAACAGAAATTATGTATCGTATTTTACTGGTAGATGATGAGATACTTGTTCGAGATGCGATCCGGGAGAATATTGACTGGAAAGCAATGGACTGTGAGCTGGTAGGAGACTGTGATAACGGGAAAGCAGCAGCGGAATTTGTACAGAACCATCCGGTGGATATCGTGCTTACAGATATCCTTATGCCATATATGGATGGTATGGAACTGAGCCGTTTTCTCCATGAGAATTATCCGGATATCGTGATCGTGATCTTCAGCGGATTCGGAGAATTCGAGTATGCCAAGAAGGCGATCCAGTATGGTGTCAGTGAATATATGCTGAAGCCGGTGACAGCCATGGAACTCAGAAATGTTATCGGAAAAATGAAGGAGAAGGTGGACCAGCAAAGAAAAGAAAAAGAGAAGCTGGAACGTCTGACACAGACTTCCGAGAATTATCAGAAAAACGCCATTGTGATCCGTTCCAGAGCGCTGCAGGGCTTTGTGGATAATATCAAGACACGGCAGGAAAGTCTGGAAGAGCTTGCAGCACTGGGAATCGATCTTGAGGCAGCATGCTATCGTGTGGCTGTCTTTGATCTGGATCTGTATTCGGACGGCAGTCAGCTTACTGCGGAGAAACGCCAGGAGAGTGCACTGATGTCTTTTGTCCTTTTTAATATCAGTGATGAGATCATCAGCAAAGAAAAAGCAGGAGTGGCATATCAGGCCGGAAATAACAAGGTCGGTGCTCTTTTCATGGGAAACCGTACCAGAGAGTTTGAACACAAGATCATGGAGATCTGCAGGACGATCCAGGATAAGCTGAAGGAACTGATGTCGCTGGATATTTCTATCGGTGTGGGAAGCTGGGCCAGAACTCAGCAGGAGCTTCGTGTATCCCATGAACTTGCAGAGAAAGCTATTGAATATCGTTATCTTCTTGGCGGAAGCCTTCTTATTGATATGGAAGAACAGCCGGAGGAAAAAAATCTTTCCATTAAAGCTTATGTAGAGAAGCTGCCAGCTGCTCTGAAAGCGGGTAAAAAGGAAAACGCAGAGCATATTCTGGAACAGATCTCTTCTGAGATCAAGGAAGCGCGGGTGGATAAGAGTCGTGCCTGCGTGTATCTTCAGCAGATCATCCGTGCAGCAGATGAAACCTGTGAGGATATGGTTCCGGACAACAGGCTTTTTTCCAAAAGAGAAGCACTTCTGCAGCAGGTTACGGAGCAGAATTCTTTTGACAGTGCTGTTGAACTGGTCAGGAATCATATCGGAGAGATTTTCCAGACACTTTCCGATGCAAACAGCTCCAGCGGACAGCGTCAGGCCAGACTTGCCCTGGATTATATCCAGAAGAATTATATGGATCCGGATTTAAGCCTGAACAGTATCTGTTCCTATCTGAATATCAGTACAAGCTATTTCAGTACGATCTTTAAGGATCTTACGGGAGAGACTTTTACAGAGGTTCTGATCCGTACCCGTATGGAGAAGGCGAAGGAACTTCTGGAGAATACAACTATGAAGAATTATGAAATTGCCGAGAAAGTCGGATTTGCAGATCCCCATTATTTTGGGATCTCCTTCAAAAAAATGACCGGCTGCACACCAACAGAATATGCAAGGGAGAAACGTAAATGAGAGATATCCGGTTTGCGGCAAAGATCATAGGAAAATTTAAGAGTATCCAGAGTGCGATCTTTGCGGTAGTGACGGTGCTGCTTTTAAGTGCGGTGCTGGTCATAACAGGTGTTTCCATGAGATATACCCGCAATTCTATTTTTGAAAATTCTGCTGTCTACACCCAGAATATCGTGCAGCAGATGAATCAGAATATTGATTCCTATATTGATTACATGGAAAATATAGCCTATATGATCTCCAGTAACGAGGATGTACAGCAATATCTTTTTGGTGAAAATGTGGACAATGGAACAAGAGAGCGTCTGATCAATCAGTTCAAGACTATTCTGGATGGACGAAGTGATATCCGAAATCTTGGGATCATTGGAAGTAATGGACGGAAGCTGATCAACGAAGGCAAACAGTCTGTGAATCCGGATCTGAAGCTTTCCACCCAGGAGTGGTATCTGGAAGCTTTACAGAAGCCGGAAGGCCCGCTTCTTACATCTTCTCATGTACAGCACATCATCAGCGGAGAGCGTCCGTGGGTGATCACTTTAAGCAGGGGAATCCGTAATTTTTCCAACAGTGGTGAGAAAGAGGGAGTCTTTTTTATTGATCTGAATTACAGTGCCATCAGTGAACTTTGTGATCAGAATACGATCGGGAAAAAGGGATACGCATTCATTCTGGATGAAAGCGGAAATATTGTATACCATCCCCAACAGCAGCAGCTTTACAATGAATTGCAGACTGAGAATATCGACCTGATCGTGAAATCAAAAGAAGATACGGTACGTACCGAAAAGGGAAACAGAGGAAAGCTGTATTCCATTTCCAGATCAAATAAAACCGGATGGACCGTTGTGGGCTGTATGAGCGTCAGCGAGCTTCTGCGCAAAAGCAATCAGGCACAGAGTATTTATGTGCTTATTTCCGCACTTCTGATGATCGTGGCACTGCTTTTTTCCAGATTTCTGGCAAAGAGTCTTACATATCCTCTTCAGCGTCTCAGAGATTCCATGTCCAGAGTACAGGAAGGGCATTTTGACGGAGCAGATGTGGAGATCGATTCTGAGAATGAGATCGGAAGCCTGACGAAATCTTTCAATGTGATGACACATAGGATACAGGATCTTATGGAGCAGAACGTGAAGGAACAGGAAGCAAAGAGAAAAAGTGAGCTTAAGGCCCTTCAGTCCCAGATCAATCCTCATTTTCTCTACAATACCCTGGATTCGATCATCTGGATGGCAGAGGGCAGAAAGTACGAAGAGGTTGTTCTGATGACAGCATCCCTGGCGCGTCTTCTTCGTCAGAGCATCAGTAATGAAGATGAAGTGGTTCCTCTTGCAAGGGAAGTGGAGTATGCCAAGGGTTATCTTACGATCCAGAAGATGCGTTACAAGGACAAGCTGGAATTCGAGATCGATGTAGAACCTTCTATATTAAATATCCCTCTGATCAAGCTGGTTCTCCAGCCGATCATTGAAAATGCCATCTATCATGGACTGAAATATAAAGAGAGTAAGGGACTTTTGCAGGTAAAAGGCTTTATGAAGGACGGAAATGCAGTTCTTCAGGTGATCGACAACGGTGTAGGTATGGATGAGGAAACATTGTCACATATTTATGATAAGCATAAGGTGAATTATCATTCCAATGGTGTGGGTGTTTACAATGTACAGAAACGTCTGAAGCTTTATTATGGAGAAAATTACGGGATCACCTATGAAAGTGAAAAAGGTGTCGGAACCACTGCCACGATCACCATTCCGGGAATACAGGAGGAATCAATATGAAAAAACATAGAAAACTCCTGACTTTAGGAGTGGTCATCTGCCTTGTGGCGGGGCTTGTAGCCGGAATAGTCTATTATAAACAGGTAGAAGAAGAGAGAAAACTATCGCTGATCTATATTCCGAAGGTTGTGGACGGTACCAATGATTTCTGGACATCACTGATCCAGGGGGCGGAGATGGCTGCAAAGGAATATAATGCAGATATCCGCGTATGGGCACCTGAGGAAGAGAATGATGTGGCTGGGCAGAACAAGCTGATCGAAAGGGCAATAGAAGAAAAACCGGACGCGATCCTGATCTCGCCGTCCAGCTTCACTGAATCCGACCAGCTTTTGAAGAAGGCAAAGGAACAGGGAATACATATCGCATTTATTGATTCCTACACACAGGAAGAGGTCCAGGATCTTACCGTTGCGACCGATAATCTGGAAGCGGGACAGATCCTTGGCAGGTTTGCGAAGGATCTTGTGGGAACGGATGATCAGATTGCGATCGTTTCACATGTAAAGGGGGTATCTACGGCAGTTGAAAGAGAAAAAGGTTTCCGGACAGGACTTGGCAGTCTGAAGGATAATATCGTAGATGTGGTATACTGTGATTCTCAGTATGACAAGTCCTATGAGCTTACAAAAGAGCTGATGAAAAAATATCCGGATCTCAAGATGATCGCGGGAATGAATGAATATTCCTCTGTAGGTGCTGCAAGAGCAGTAAAGGCAGCAAAAGCAGAGAATCGGATCAGGGTGGTGGGAGTAGACAGCTCACAGGAGGCCGTCCAGCTGATGGAACACGGAATCTTCCAGGGAATCGTTGTACAGAAGGCATTTAAAATGGGGTATGTGGGTGTTCGGGAAACTGTTAAGATGCTGCGTGGAGAAGACTATAAGAAGAATATTAATTCCGGGTGCCAGCTGGTGACTCCTGACAATATGTATACCAGTGAGATCGAAAAACTGCTTTTCCCGTTTAATACGTTAAAAACATATGGTGATCTTACACCGTAAATAGTCATAAATGCACAAAGAAAAGGGTTAAATATTTACCATACAGTAAATATTTAACCTTTTTTTGAAAGATATTCTATTACAATTATTGATTTTTGACGGTATTATAATAACCAAGAAAACACAAGATACGTGCAAAACGTGAGGAGGGTAAAAATTGGAAAACTTAAAACAAAATCCAATCGTTAAGAAGCTCGGATTGAACAGAATACTTCTTGTCTGTGTTCTGATTCTTATGTTCCTGGTTTTTAAAGTAGTTCTTGGAAACAAGTTTCCGGCTGTTGATAGTATCAAGTCTACTTTGAACTATGTGTACTTCCTGGGCTTCTTGTCACTTGGCGTTACATTCGTAATCGCTACAGGAGGAATTGATTTCTCCATCGGACCTGTAATGTTCTGCTGTGCACTGGTATCCGGTTACTGCATGACATCTTACAAGGTTCCCTGTGCAGTTGCCATGATCCTTTGCATTCTGATCGGTCTCTGCTTTGGTATTTTCAATGGCTGGATGGTTTCTTACATGTCAGTGCCACCATTCATTATTTCCATGGCATCCATGAACATTGCAAAAGGTATTGCTTCTGTATTCACAAAAACACAGTCTGTAAGCTGGCCGGCAGCCAGCGATGCAAACGGCTGGTTCCGTAATATCGTTTCCGTAAACGGCTTCCCTGTAGGAATTATTATTTTCCTGGTAATGGCAGTTATCTGCGGTATCGTTCTTTACAACACAAAACCAGGACGTTACATCCTCTGCCTTGGATCTAACAAAGAGGCTGTCCGTCTTTCCGGTGTCAACACAAAGAAATGGGAAATGCTTGCTTATATGATCTGCGGATTCCTGGTAGGTATTGCAGCACTCTTCTTTGTAGCTACATACACAACTGTTCAGCCTGGTTATGGCGATCAGTACAACAATGAGGCTATTGCAGGCTGCGTTATGGGTGGTACATCCATGGTTGGTGGACTTGCTTCCATCGGCGGTACTGTAATCGGCGTATTTATCATCTCTCTTCTTCAGCAGGGCATCATGGCATTTGGCCTTGGTAAAGGACAGCAGATGATCATCACAGGTATCATCGTTATCGTTGCAGTTTATATCGACGTTTCTGCAAGACGCAGAAAGAACTGATCTTAGAGGGAGGATGCGACAATGGGTGAAGTTATTTTAACTATGAAGGACATTGATAAGTCCTTTCCTGGAGTTCATGCTCTGGATCACGTTAATTTCGAAGTAAAACGCGGCGAAGTACATGCACTTATGGGAGAAAACGGTGCCGGTAAATCAACACTGATGAAGGTTCTTACCGGTATTTATCAGAAGGATTCAGGTTCCATCGTTTACAAAGGACAGGAAACAGAATTCCACAATACACGTGAGGCACAGGATGCCGGCGTTGTAATCGTACATCAGGAGCTGAACATGGTAGGTGATCTTACCGTTGCTCAGAACATCTTCATCGGACGTGAGCCGAAAAAAGGTTTCCGCATTGATGACAAAAAGATGATCGAGGATTCAAAGAAGCTTTTCCAGGATCTGAACATTGAGATCAATCCGAAGGAAAAGATGAAAAACCTGACAGTCGGAAAACAGCAGATGTGTGAGATCGCAAAAGCAATCTCTCATAAAGCTGAGGTCATCATCTTCGATGAGCCTTCCGCAGCACTTACCGAGAAAGAGATCGCGGATCTGTTCGAGATCATCCGTGACCTTCGTAAGAAAAATCTTGGTATCGTGTATATCTCACACCGTATGGATGAGATCAAAACCATCACAGACCGTGTAACAGTCATGCGAGATGGTGGTTACGTAGGAACTCTCATCACAAAAGACAGTACAAAAGAAGATATCATCAACATGATGGTTGGTCGTGTTATTTATGAGGATCCGAAGCAGGAGAGTGCAGTTCCGGCAGATGCACCGGTAGTTCTTAAGGTTGAACATCTGAACGCAGGAAAGATGGTTCAAGATGTAAGCTTTGAACTGAAGAAAGGTGAGATCCTTGGTTTCTCAGGACTGATGGGTGCAGGACGTACCGAGACAGCCAGAGCACTGTTCGGAGCAGACCCGAAACAGAGTGGTAAGATCTCTGTTATGGGTAAAGATGGACAGCTTCACGAAGTTACCATCAACAGCCCGCAGGATGCTGTTAAATACGGTATCGGTTATCTGTCAGAGGACAGAAGAAGATACGGCTGTGTTGTACAGAAATCTGTAACAGAGAATACAACACTGGCAACAATGGAAGAGTTTACCAATGGTATCTTTATCAACAAAGCAAAAGAGAAAAAAGTTGCTGAGAAATATGTAAACGAACTTGCAACTAAGACACCTACTACAGACCAGCTGGTAGTTAACCTTTCCGGTGGTAACCAGCAGAAGGTAGTTATCGCAAAATGGCTGACACGAGACAGTGACATCCTTATTTTCGATGAGCCTACCAGAGGTATCGATGTTGGTGCTAAGAACGAAATCTACAAATTAATGAACAGACTGGCAGCAGAAGGAAAATCCATTATCATGATTTCTTCTGAGATGACGGAAGTTCTCCGAATGAGTGACCGTATCATCATCATGTGTGAGGGTAAAGTTACCGGATGTATTGATATCTCCGAGGCAACCCAGGAAAACATCATGGACAAGGCCACACGGAATATCGATTAAGGAGGAAAGTCATGACTAAGAAGAAAAAAAGTATTTTAAGTGATCAGAGATTTATTGTTTTGCTCGTTATCATTGTCCTGTGTGCAATATTCTCAGGCTTGAGTAAAGAATTCAGACAGTACACCACGATCCTGAGTATGCTGGATTTCTCATATTACGATCTTCTTATGGCGATCGGAGTTACATTCCCGCTTATCACTGGTGGTGTTGACCTGTCAATCGGAACTGGTATGGTAGCATACGCACTGATCGCCGGAACATTGATCAGAAACAACAATTGCCCGGTAGCTCTGGCAATGCTGATCTGTGTTGTTCTTGGTATCGCAGTCGGTGCACTGAACGGTGTACTGATCGGTGTTATGAACCTGCCGCCATTTTTGGCAACACTTTGTACCTGTATGATCACCCGTGGTGCCGGATCTCTCTGCAGTGCGACACCTTGGCCGGGACTTACACAGGATGGTGGATGGTTCCACACAATCTTTAAAGTAACTGTTGGTACAGGAAGAAGTGCTTCCCGTTATCCGCTTGGATTCCTGTGGATGGTCATTCTGGTTCTTCTTATGGAGTACATCCTGAACCACACCAAATTCGGTCGTTATACAATTGCAATCGGTTCCAACAAAGAGGCAGCAGCCCTTTCCGGAATCAATACAAAGTTCTATCACGTAATGGTATACGTTGTCTGCGGTCTGTTTACAGGTCTTGCAGCGATCGCATACGCAGCAGTAACACCTACTGTACAGCCTGGTACTGGTGCCGGACTTGAGATGGATGCTATCGGTGGTGTATTCGTTGGTGGTGTAGCAGCTACCGGTGGATATGGTTCCGTGATCGGTACATTCGTTGGTATCTTCGTCATCATGCTTCTGAAAACAGGTCTTCCATATATCGGCCTGCAGGCAAACTGGCAGCAGATCATCACTGGTATCGTTCTGATCGTAGCCGTTCTGATCGATATCCTGAAAGAGAAAAAAGCAGCTCACTGATAAGCAGTGAGATATAATGTGAAAAAGGGTGCTGTTCACAGAGAAATGTGACAGTACCCATTATCAAAGATGTGAAACGCCAAGGGGTAGCAATGGCGTATGAACATAAAAAAACTATATAATATATTTAAGGAGGAAATATTATATGAAAGCAAAAAAGGTTATGGCATTAATGCTCTGTGCAGCAATGGTAACAAGCATGAGTGCAACTGCAGCTTTTGCAGCTGAGGAGAAAGAAGATGCAGCAACAGAGAAATCTGCAGATTCCACAGCAGCTGAGGATCCTACTGCACAGTTCGACGGACTGAAAGCAAACGAAGCTTATGTGTTCCCGATGATGGTTAAATCTTTCCAGTCCACATACTGGGATGCAGCTCAGGAAGGTATGAAGAAAGCATCTAAGGAGCTGGGCGTTGATTATAAACCACAGGGACCGAACAGTGAGTCCGATATCGCTGACCAGGTTAACATGATCAACACAGCTATCGCTTCCAATCCTGTTGGATTAGGACTTGCAGCTTGTGATACATCTTCCGTTACAGATGCACTTAAGACATGTGCAGAAAAAGGAATCCCGGTTGTAACATTCGATACAGGTATCGCTGATGCTCCGGAAGGATCTGTAGTATGCGAGGTTTGTACAGACAACGCACAGGCTGGTGCAGTAGCAGCTGAGAATATGTACAACTCCATTAAAGACGTTGTTAAAGATGCTGACGGACAGGTTATCATCGGTGAGGTTAACCAGGATGCAACAGCTCAGAACATCCAGCAGCGTGGTACAGGATTCATCAACAAGATGATCGAGCTTCTTCAGGCTGATGGAAAGACAGTTGCAGTAAGCGGCAACGAGTTCTATGTAAACGCAGCAGAGGGTGCTGACGCAGACGCTAAAGACGCAGACGTTGTTATCCAGGTAGCTGTTCCGGCACAGACAACTGTAGAGCTCTGCTCCACAGAGGCACAGGCAATCCTTTCCCAGGAGAACTGTATTGCAATCTTCGGTTCCAACCAGGTTTCCGCAGAGGGTGTTCTTGCAGCAAATGCTAACCTTAACGTTCTTGGTTCTGACCCGGCAAACGGTGATGTAGTTGGTGTTGGTTTCGATGCTGGTTCTATCATCAAAGCAGCTGTTAAAGATGGCACACTCGTTGGTGCTGTTACACAGTCTCCTCTTATGATGGGATACTATGCAATCTACGCTCTGACAGCAGCAGCAAACGGCCAGAAGCTTGAGGATGTTCCTACAGAGGGTTACTGGTATGATGCAACAAATATGGAAGACGAGAATATCGCACCTAACCTTTATGACTAATCATATAATTGATAAGATCGTGAAGTTATAATGAACGCGGATTGCGTTCACGGACGTATGAAATAAGAGATCCGCTGGCTGATTCAGTCAGCGGATTTTTTAAACAAATAATGTAGTAGTTCATAAATAATCGCTGTATTATTGGCAAATAAAGACACTTTTTTTGACAAAAGAGGTTCTTATCACCGGAAGGATCCTGATGTATGATAAATACAACATCAGATATGAAAGTGATCAGAAGCTTACATATTGAGGAGGATTTAAAAATGGCAACATATTATTTAGCAGTAGATATCGGAGCATCCAGTGGACGTCACATTCTGGGACATATGGAAAACGGAAAAATGATCCTGGAAGAAATCTATCGTTTTGAGAACGGCATGGTTAAGAAGGATGGAGAGCTCTGCTGGGAGTTTGACCGCCTTTTCAACGAGATCGTAAATGGTCTTAAGAAATGTAAAGAGATCGGCAAGATCCCGGTAAGCATGGGTGTTGATACCTGGGGTGTTGACTTTGTGCTTCTAGACAAGGATGACAAGGTTCTTGGCAACACGGTAGGCTACCGTGATCATCGTACAGAGGGAATGGACGAGGAAGTTTATAAGACAATTTCCCTGAAGGATCTGTATGCAAGAACCGGTATCCAGAAAGCAATCTACAATACAGTATATCAGCTGATGGCAGTGAAGAAGAAACATCCTGAGTATCTGGAGCAGGCTGAGACACTTCTTCATGTACCGGACTACTTCCATTTTCTTCTTACAGGCGAAAAAACTTGCGAGTACACAGAGGCAACCACAGGACAGCTTGTATGCCCGACAACCAAGGACTGGGATTATGAGCTGATCGATATGCTGGGATATCCAAGAAAGATATTCCAGAAGCTGATCATGCCTAGCACAAGCATCGGACATTTAACAGACGCAGTGAAGGAAGCAGTTGGCTTTGATCTTGAGGTTGTAGCACCGGCTACACATGATACAGGGTCTGCAGTTCTGGCTGTGCCTGCAAATGATGACGATTTCATTTATATCAGTTCCGGAACATGGTCTCTGATGGGAATCGAGAGAAAAGAAGCAGACTGCTCTGAGAAGAGCTGTGAGATGAACTTCACAAACGAGGGTGGATATGCAGGACGTTTCCGTTATCTGAAGAACATCATGGGTCTCTGGATGATCCAGTCTGTACGTCATGAGTTTGATGATGCGTACAGCTTTGCACAGATCTGCGAGATGGCTGAGGAGGCAAAAGACTTCCCGTCAAGAGTAAACGCAAACGATGAGTGCTTCCTTTCTCCTGAGAACATGACAAAAGAGGTTCAGGACTACTGCCGCAGAACAGGACAGCAGGTTCCGGAAACTCTTGGCGAGATTGCAACCGTTATCTATACAAGCCTTGCAGATTGCTACGCTAAGATCGCAAAAGAAATCGAGGAGATGACAGGAAGAACCTACAGCCGTATCCATATCGTAGGCGGTGGTTCCAATGCAGGATACTTAAATGAGCTGACTGCAAAAGCTACAAAGAAAGAAATCCATGCAGGCCCTGGTGAGGCTACTGCAATCGGTAATATCACAGCACAGATGCTGAAGGCCGAGGAGTTTAAAACGATCGAGGAGGCTCGTACAACCATCCATGAGTCTTTCGGTATCAAAGTATACAAAGCATAAATAAAAATAACTGGAGGTTTTATTATGTTAGTTAACACAAAGGCAAAAGTTGGTGTATTTTCAATTGCTTTAGGCGCATATCTTCCGCAGTTCCCGTCACTGGTGTCGGAATTTGAGGCACAGTACGACGCATTCAAGAAAACGATCCCGGATACAGTAGAGATCGTTGACGGCGGAATGGTGACAACAAAAGAGCAGGCAATGGTGGCAGGAGATAAGTTCCGTGCAGCAGATGTTGACCTTGTATTTCTTCAGATGCTGACATACGCAACATCCTACAACATGCTTCCGGCAATCCGTGATCTGGATGTTCCGGTTGTTCTTGTAAACGTTCAGAAGATCAAAGCGCTGGATTATGAGCACACTGACATTGCCTCCTGGCTGGGTGAAGGCTATGCATGCGGTGCTGTAGGCGAGGCAGTTGCTGACCTTGAGAGAGCAGGCAAGAGACATGCGGTTATCACAGGCGTTGTAGAAGGCGGAGATCCTGCAGTTCAGGCTGAGATCGAAGACTGGTGCAAGGCTGCTCAGGTAAGAAGAAGATTCCGTGAGACTAACATTGCGCAGATCGGAAGACCATATCCGGGTATGATGGATCTGTATATTGATGAGACAAACCTCTATAACAGAATGTTCCTCTACACAAAACAGTTCGACTGGGAGAAGATGTGGGCGATCGCTGATGATATTACAGATGAGGAGGCAATCCGGGCAAAAGCACAGGATATCCTTGATACATTCGATATTGAGGGCGGCGGCACCATTGAGAAAGTATGGGATATGGCAAAATATGTAGTTGCTTTTGAGGAGTGGGTAAAAGACGAGCATCTTGGAATGATCGCTTCCCATTACGACGGATTTGCACAGGGTAAAGCAGGAGTCCTTGACAGTATGCTGATCCCGGCTTTCTCCATGCTGATCAAACAGGGTACTGCATGTGCCGTAGAGGGCGATATGAAAGTTGCCATGGCAATGAGTATCTTAAAGACAATTTCCGGTACAGGCCAGCTTTCTGAGATGTACTCCATCGATTTCAACGATGACATCTGCATCATCGGACATTCCGGAAGCGGTGACGCTGACATCTCCGACAAGAAACCAACCATGAAAATCGTGCCGGTATTCCACGGCAAAACAGGCGGCGGATACCTGACACAGTTCTATCCATACACAGGCCCTGTAACCTACCTTGCAATCACTCAGGATAAAGACGGAAACTTCAAATTCGTTGTAGCTGAGGGCGTAAACGAGGAGGGACCGATCCTTTCCTTCGGTGATACAAACATGAGAACACGCTTCACATGCGGAGCAAGAGAGTTCGTTAACCGCTGGAGCGAGGCTGGCCCGACACATCATATGGCAGCTGCTACAGGAAGACACATCGATACGATCCTGAAGGTTGCAAAAATCTTTAACGTACCGGTAGATATCGTGACAAGATAAATTCTTTCTTATGTATTCAACCTAAAACATATTCAAAAAAGGAGACTGCGCGGAGCGGTCTCCTTTTTCAGTGGGAAAAATAAGATAAAAAAGATCTGCCGGAAATGCAGCAGGCAGATTCGGCAGATTTTGGTTTTGCAGTTATTTTTTATGCATAAGTGTGTGCTCCCTGGAAAGCTCATCGTGCAGCTGGATGGAAGACCAGTGCTGAGTTACCGGTGTGAGCATGGCCTTCAGTGCAACAGGCGGGATCTGGTTTTCACGGAAAAAAGCAAGAAAATCATCCATCTGTGCACTGGAAAAATCCTTCAGCACGATCATCTCATCACTGAAATTGCTTCCCAGATTAAACTGGGATGAGGGATGAAATCCCGGAATCTCAAAAAGATATCCCAGCGGATGAAGAAATTCCGGCGCAGTGACGATCCGTGTCTTAACCTTCTGACGGTTCAGATAGCGGCGGATCTGGCGAAGCCGTTCTGGGTCGTTAAAATTATATAAAAGAGCTTCTGGCTGTGTATTCATATAGTGTCATACCTCATTTCTGAATAAAGATTTTTGTGGAACATAAGTTACTTTTCGCGATGTGCAGGGAAGCGGATCTCAACCTCTGTCCCCTCTCCAGGCTTGCTGGAATAAGTGAGTCCGTAATTATTTCCATAGAGAATTTGGAGTCTCCGGTGGGTATTATAAACTGCGATATTTGTGCCGCCGGACTGGCTTTTTCCCTTTCCGGAAAGGATAGTTGACAGGATTTCCGGCGAAATCCCAACACCGTCATCGGAAATCAGAAGAACAATATCCTCATTTTCCATCCATCCGGTAATAACAATAGTTCCGGATTTTGATTCTTTTTCCAGGATCCCGTGAAGAATGGAATTTTCCACAACAGGCTGAAGAGTCAGCTTCGGGATCTGGTATTCTGAAAGCTCATCCGGGATATCCGTGATCAGCTCAATGCTGTCGTGGTAGCGCATATTCTGAAGCTGCACGTAGATGGTTACATGCTCCAGCTCCCTTGCAATGGTAGAGATTCCTTTTTTGCGGCTCAGAGTCAGCTTATAAAAACGGGAAAGACTTTGCACTGCGTGACTGATCTCATCGGTCTGTCCCTGCAGTGCCATCCAGTTGATCATATCCATGGTATTATAAAGAAAATGCGGATTGATCTGTGCCTGGAGGGAATTGAATTCTGCAATCCGGAGATCTTCTGCAGCCTTAGCCTGCTTCTCCATCAGTTCCTCCATTTTTCGAGTCATATAGTTGTAGGTATCGATAAGATTACCGATCTCATCATGTGCCTGTGGACTTTCCATAGGAGTAGGCGGGCCGTGGCGGACGGTCTGCATCTGCCGGATCACAGAAGAAAGTCTTCCGGTAATGGAATGAGCCAGTACATTGGCAAAAATCAGAGCCAGAACCAGAAAAACTGCATAGATCAGTACGATCTGGACCATCAGTCGGTTGCTCGCATGGATCAGCGGCGGGGAAGGAAGGACCGTCACCATAAACCAGTCCGTATTGGAAATGCTGTAAAAACCGGCATAAACCTTTGTGTCCAGAATGTTCCGCTCAATGAAGTTATTGGAAGACATAAAGGAAGCCTTGATGGTGTCGTAATCCAGTTGGTAGATTCCGGATAATGACAGATCTGAGGTAGCAACAATGGCATCACGTTCGTTTACAATATATGAAACACTTCCTTCCAGAGATAGATTGTCGGAAAGAATGGAAGTAAGCTTGTCATCGGAATAATACACTGCCAGATAAGCCTTATAGGCAGTGGAGTGATAATAAAGGCTTAAAGGGCAGATATATGCCATATCACCATAATTCTTTTTTTCCCTGGGACCAAGATAGAAGGAAGGACAGAACATTTCCTGGGTGTTCCGGTTTCCCTGAAAGATACCGTACCAGTAGGTACCTTTCGCCTGACTTAAGGGAGCAAGGATATTCTTAGTGTTGGGATAAGTATCCAGTGTCTTCAGATCATCAGGAAAATCCACATAGATCTGTACATCGGTAACAATGGAATCTGTGGTCAGACGCTGAACGGCATTTTTAAAATCAGTGGCATGGTTAGATGTTGCAAGCTGTTCTGCTGAATCGCTGACCGGCATATAAAAAAGTTCCTGAAAAAAATTCTGTCCTGTAATATTCCGGGTAGTAGCGAGGATCGTATCCATAGTCCGTTCGATCAGAGGTGCAGTTTTTGCGGAGGCGTCCTGCTCCTGCCGGATGGTATTGGAAACCACCATGCTATAAAGTCGTCCATAAAAAAGAAAGGCGGTAAGACAGGCAGGAATTACCACAATGCTGATCAGGGCAATGGTGAATTTTGTCTGCAGGTTTAAATTCAGGTAGCCGTTTTTGAAACGGCGCCAGAGGGCCCTCATGACATTTTCTCCCGGTATTCAGACGGGGAAAAGCCGGAGTATTTTTTGAAGCTTTTTCCGAAGTAATTGCCATCCGTATAGCCTACCTTGGAAGAAATCTCGGAAATCTTGTATTTGGGATCGGAAAGCAGCTGCTTGGCCTTTTCCATTCGGTATTCTGTCAGATATTGATTGAGAGTCTGTCCGGTCTCGCTTTTGAAAAAAGTGCATACATAAGATGCGGAAAGGTATACATGGCCGCTGATATCTTTTACGGAAAGTGTATCGTTCATATAGTTCCGGCTGATATAATCCTTGATCATAAAGATCGTGGAATTTTCCGGCTGGGAATTTTTCGCATCTTCAAAATACTGGGCGGTTTTTTCTTTCAGAGCTTTGTGAAGCTCTTCGTAGGTGAAGGCGTTGTTTAACGTATCTACGATCAGATCCTGCTTTTCATGAAGTTCGGTTTCCAGCTGATTTTTTTTACGGGAAGCCGAAAGTGTATTAAATAGCTGGTAATAAAGATCACGGATCTGGTTAGGCATAAATGTGTGATTGCAGCTATAATACCGGAAAAGCTCATCAAGAAACTGAAAACAGGGTTCTTCTTCTCCGGCCAGGAGATATTTGGAAAAAGTATTTTCCGGTGAATGCAGGGAATCCGGAACCGGTCCCTTCGGTGAAAGCAGGCGGATGGAATTTTCCGTCAGAAATGTTTTTTCCGGAAAGAAAAAACAGTTCTGCAGAAGGATCACGGCAGAAGCGTAGGACTGATAAACCCTGAAAATATCCGTTACGGTATTTCCGGCAGCGATCAGATGCTTTCCGCAGGTGTCATATTGTCTGGAAATATAGCTTCCCACTGCGGAAAGGGTAGTCGGGGAAAGGGCATTCCTTCCATATATATGGTGGACCAGATACTGAACTCTTTTTTCCACAAAAAGACATTTCAGATGGTAATGCTCCAGAAAACAGGAAATGTCGTTCTGGAGATCTTCCAGGAAAATACCGGAAGCCTCCACAGATTCATTAAGCTTTACGATCACAGAGGTAAAATTCATGCCGTTCTCAAGAAGCTCCGGCTGCCCCAGTTCCAGACAGAGATCTGCAATTTTGTTGTTATCGGAAGGTGGAAGAGTCAGCTGTTGTGCCAGCCGGGTAGCGATTTCCTGAGAATGGATCGCTTCGCCACGATGGGAGCGGAGCTTTTGTTTGTAAAGAGTCTGCGCTTCCAGAACTGCCGCCTGTACTTCCTCGGGATGCAGAGGCTTTTCG
Organism: Ruminococcus sp. AF17-12; assembly: GCF_003479245.1. Lineage (NCBI taxonomy): Bacteria > Bacillati > Bacillota > Clostridia > Eubacteriales > Oscillospiraceae > Ruminococcus > Ruminococcus sp. AF17-12. The sequence continues at coordinate 212,060 of NZ_QUGY01000005.1, read as the reverse complement.
ATGTAATTGATGGCTTTTAGTTTGATGGCAGCTTTCAGATACTCTTTGTCAGAATATCCGCTCATAAAGATAGGGATACTGTCCGGCAGGAATTTCTCCAGACGCTCCAGCATGGCAATGCCTGTCATCCGCGGCATCCGTACATCGCAGAGAATGATCTCAGGTTTATACAGTCTGGCCATTTCCAGTCCGTTCACACCATCATCTGCCTGAAGGATCTCGGTGATTCCCAGAGAATCCCAGTCGATAGATGAGATCAGTCCGGTACGCGTAAGTTCTTCGTCATCGACGATCAGTAATTTCATATACAATTCTCCAATCGAGCATAGCTTTATAGCTTCGTAAATCGGACGTTTACAGCTCTGTTTATATTCCCAGAAAACTGTAACGTCAGCGTTATCATTATAGCATAAAGTATATAGAAATACGAGAATGGGACAATGGTTTATGAGTAATATTTTACAGGGAAAAGAAGAATATTTTACCCTTATCCAAAAATATTCCCATTATCAATCTGTGGGCCGGATGATAGAATATAATCAGATTAAAGGAAAGGGAGGAGAAAGAGCCGTGTCAGAATATGTTCTTGAATTAAAAGGTATTACGAAGATATTCCCCGGTGTCAAAGCTCTGAATAATGTACAGTTCCAGCTCAAACCTGGCGAAGTTCATGCGCTGATGGGTGAGAATGGTGCTGGTAAATCTACGTTTATCAAGGTTATTACCGGAGTACATAAGGCAGAAGAGGGTGAGATGTTCTTAAACGGACAGAAGGTTGACTTCAAAGGTCCGAAGGATGCCCAGGAGGCAGGTATCGCTGCCGTATATCAGCACCCTACATCATATCCGCATCTTACAGTAGCCGAAAATATTTTTATGGGTCATGAGATCATTAAACATCATATGATCCAGTGGAAAGAGATGAATCAGGAGGCAAACAAGTACCTGAAGGAGCTGGATGCAGACTTTGACGCAACAGCAGAGATGGGTACACTTTCTGTTGCACAGCAGCAGATGGTCGAGATCGCCAAGGCACTTTCCACAAATGCGAAGATCATCATTCTGGATGAGCCGACAGCAGCACTTACCAGAAACGAGTCCGAGAAGCTTTACACACTGGTTGACAAGCTGAAAGAGAATGGTGTTTCCATTATCTTTATCTCCCATCGTTTCGAAGATATGTACCGTCTGGCTTCCAGAGTTACCGTATTCCGTGATTCCCAGTACATTGGAACCTATGATGTAGATGGAATCACAAACGCAGATCTGATCAAGGCAATGGTTGGTCGTGAGATTAACGATCTGTTCCCGAAACCGGAAGTGAAGTTTGGAGATGAGATGCTCCGTATCGAACATCTTTCCAGAATAGGATTTTTCAAGGATGTTTCTTTCAATGTACATGCAGGCGAGATCGTAGGTCTTACCGGTCTGGTTGGTGCAGGACGTACAGAGGTTATGGAAGCTGTCTGTGGAATTACCCGTCCGGACGAAGGAAAAGTTTTCCTTGAGGGAAAAGAAATTTATATCAAGACTCCGTCTGATGCAATGGAAAAAGGTATCATCCTTCTTCCAGAGGACAGACAGAAACAGGGTCTGGTTATGAGCTGGGGACTTGGAAGAAACGTAACACTTCCGATCATCAGCAAATATGCAAAATCCGGATTTAACGATGAGAAGGCAGAAAGAGAACTTTCCAAGAAACTTCTTGAGGAAGTAGATACCAAGGCAGTCGATATCTTCCAGCCGGCAAGCTCTCTGTCTGGTGGTAACCAGCAGAAAGTTGTTGTTGCGAAAGCTCTTGCTCAGGAAATGAAAGTAGTTATCATGGATGAGCCGACAAAGGGTGTCGATGTCGGAGCCAAAGCTGAGATTTATGCGATCATGGGAGACCTTGCAAAGAAAGGATATGCAATCATCCTGATCTCTTCCGAGATGCCGGAGATCCTGGGTATGGCGGACCGTATCATTGTTATGTGTAATGGCCGCAAGACAGGAGAACTGAACAGAGGAGAGGCAACACAGGAGGGAATCCTTGAGCTGTCCATGGAAAAGAGCACTGGAAAGGGGACTAAATAATGGAAAAGAAATCTGTCATCAAGAAGATTACAGGCTCCCGAGAGGCTCTGCTGGCAATTATCGTAATCGTGCTGTTTGCAGTTGTCACAGCGATCAGCCCGTCATTCCTTACGCCAAAGTCACTCATGGAGATGCTGAAAAATAATGCAGTAACAATGGTAATGTCACTTGGTATGTTATGTGTCATGCTGGTAGGCGGAATTGATATTTCCATTATGTCAACTCTGGCACTTTCCGGTATGTCCATCGGTATGCTTCTGAAATACGGACATATCACAAGCACATTACTTGCTTTCATCATTGCAATGGCAATCGGTATTGCCTGCGGACTGGTTGTAGGTCTTGTAATTTCAAGAGCAAACGTTCCGCCGATCATTGCAACCATGGGCTTTATGTACATCTACAGAGCAATGGGATATCTTGTTTCTCACGGTGGTGAGTGGGCAAGTGCCGCAGCTCTCGGTGATTTTAAGAATTTTGCCACCACAAATTTCCTTGGAATCAACAAGGTAATCTGGGTGATCATCGTATGCTACGTAGTATTCTTCTTCTTTATGAAATGGACAAGAACCGGTCGTAGGATCTACGCAGTAGGAAGTAACGCAAGTGCAGCACAGGTTTCCGGTATCAATGCAAAGAATATCAACCTTCTTGTATATGTGATCATGGGATTCCTCGCAGGTCTTGGCGGAGCACTTCAGGTATCTGTTTATGCTTCTGCAATGCCTGATATGCAGTACGGTGGTGAGATGGATGTTATCGCAGCCTGCGTTATCGGTGGTGTAAGCATGAGCGGTGGACGTGGAACCGTAGTAGGTGCATTCCTCGGTTCCATTATCCTTGCAACGATCGCAAAAGCTCTTCCGCTTGTAGGTATCAGTTCACTGTGGCAGAACATGATCAAGGGTGTTATCATCCTGGTAGTAGTTGTGATCAACGTTGTTCTGCAGAGAATCGCAGATAAAAACGCATTAAAGGGAAGGGAGATGTAAATCATGGCTGGAAAATCTGGAAGAAGTATTAACAATGTGCCGGAAAATCCGATGAAACACATCATATTCAGTTGGGAAGGCATCCTGGTCATTCTCTTTATCCTGGTAAATATTTTCTGCGCATCATTTTCTGAGTTTTATAATATGAAGAGTGTTCTTCGTCAGATGCCGGTTTACCTTGCAGAGGTATTCATGATGTTTCCAATGGCGTACATCCTGGTATTAGGCGAGATTGATATTTCCGTAGGTGCGATCGTGTGTCTCTCCGCTACCTTAAGCTGTATGGTCTGCAACACAAACGCTCCGTTCATTGTAGTAGTACTTACAGCACTGGTTGTTGGTGCCCTCTGTGGTGCGGTTAACGGATTTATCCTTACCCGTTTCAAGGAGCTGCCTCCAATGATCGTAACACTGGCAACACAGATCATCTTCCGTGGTATCGCTGAGGTAACACTTGGAGCCGGCGGAAGTATTGCGATCACAAACACAGATGGCTTCCGTGCTATCGGTGGAAAGGTTGGAAATATTCCATATATTCTTTTCCTGGTGCTGATCCTTGGTGTACTTTTTGCGATCTTTCTTGGAAAGAGTACATTTGGACGCCGTACATATGCGATCGGAACAAACCGTGTGGCAGCTTATTACGCAGGTGTTCACGTAGAGAAGATCCGTTTCATCATCTACACAGTTATGGGACTTATGTCCGGACTTTGCGCAGTATTCCTGGTATCCTCTTCCTACGGTGCAAATACAACAACCGGTAACGGATTTGAGATGGATGCCATTGCAATGGCAGTATTCGGAGGTATCTCCTCCACAGGTGGTAAAGGTAACCTGGCCGGCGGTATCATTTCTGCATTCATCATCGTATGCTTACGAGTTGGCCTTGGACAGAAGAACGTAAATGCTCAGGTGATCCTTCTCATCATCGGTGTACTTCTGGTAGCAGCAGTAGCTCTTCCGAATATCATCGGCGATGTGAAAAAAGCAGTCGCAATGAAGAAAAACTAAATATCACTTTTGAAACTCATATGATTGTTAGCTGCCTCCATTGGTGTAGCGGAGGCAGTAGCATATAAAAAAATTATATTCTTATAGGGAGGAACAACAATGAAAAAAAAGGTAATTAGCGCAATCCTTTGTGGAGCAATGGTTCTTGGTACAGTTTGCCCGGTTCTTGCAGCAGATGACAAATCCGAAGATACTAAGACAGAAGCAGCAGCTGGCGATTCTGCAAAAGGCAAAAAGATCGCTCTGGTTGGTAAAGCAGCCGGTAATGCATTCTTCGAGATCGCAGCGAAATCTTTCCAGGAGACAGTAGAGGCTGAAGGCGGCGAGGTTCAGGTCGTTTATCCTGAGACAGCTACAGCTGATGCGCAGATCAAGGTTCTTGACAACCTGATTTCTCAGGACTTCGATGCAATCTGTATCTCCGCTAACGATGTTAACGCTCTTCAGGCTAAGCTTGAGGAAGCTATGGATGAGGGAATCAAGGTATCTTCCTTCGACTCCGCACCGAACAAAGACAGCCGTGAGATTTTCGTAAACCAGGCTGGTACAAAAGAAGTTGCTCAGGCACTTATGGATGCAGTTCTTGATATTTCCGGTGGTGAGGGACAGTTCGCTATCCTTTCCGCTACATCTCAGTCCGCTAACCAGAACGCATGGATCGACGCGATGAAGACCATCATGGAAGGCGATGACAAATACAGCAAGCTTGAGCTTGTAGACGTTGTATACGGTGATGATGAGCCGCAGAAATCCACAGACCAGACAGCAGCTCTTCTTCAGAACTACAAGGATCTGAAGGTTATCTGCGCACCTACAACAGTTGGTATCGCAGCAGCTGCTAAATATCTTCAGGATAACGGATCTTCCTGCAAGCTGACAGGTCTTGGACTTCCATCCGAGATGCAGGAGTACACAGGTGATGATGATTCTCATTCCTGCCCATACTTCTATCTGTGGGATATGCAGGGCCTTGGAAAACTCAGTGCTTACACAACAATCGCTCTGATCAACGAAGACATCACAGGTGCTAAAGATGACAAATTCACAGCTGGTGACCTTGGTGACTACACAGTAACAGAGGCAGATGACGGCGGTACAGAGGTTGTTCTTGGTGCACCTCTGAAATTCGATACAAGCAACATCGAGGAGATGGCTAAGCTGTACTAATCAATCCTCAGATTGACTGTATAATCATATGATAAATCCTTTTGGGACAAGGCGGAGTCTTCGGACTCCGCCTTGTTTCGTATATTTGAATTTGGTGTATAGAAGGTTTCCGAAAAAATTTCAGTCTTTTGATTCTGGTTGTACTCTTATGGCTGCGGTGTTAAAATGAGGACAGCAGAATAGAAAACCATGAACAGATGAAGGAGCAAAACACATGCAGCAGGCATTACTGGATCAGCTGAGAAAGATCACAGAGGAAGAGAGAAAAATCCTGGATGGAGAAGCAGAGGTGGATAGAGATCTCTACACATCCGGTCGGGACTTTACTGTGGACAGCCGTAAAATGCTGAAAGAAGGCAGGCTGATCGCTGTGCGTACACACACCCGTTTTGTGTATTTTCCGGCTCACAGGCATAATTTTGTGGAAGTGCTGTATGTGTGTGAGGGATCTCTGACTAATATCATTGACGGAAAAAAAGTCATAGTTAACAAAGGCGAGCTGCTTTTTCTCAATCAGTTTACGAAGCATGAGATTCTGAAAGCGGGGCAGAATGATATTGCGATCAATTTTATGGTGCTGCCGGAGTTTTTTGATGTGGCCTATTCCATGGCGGGCAATGACAATATGCTGGCAGATTTTCTGGTGAATGTCCTGCGACAGGATGAAGAGCGTGGGGAATATCTTCATTTTAAGGTTGCGGAAGTGCTGCAGATCCAGAATCTTCTGGAAAATATCATCTATTCTCTTGTAAACGGTGAGGAGAACAGAGAGCGGATCAATCAGACCACAATGGGCCTGATATTCATGTATCTGATAGAATCGGTGCAGTATGTGGAGATGCGTCTGCCCAATCAGTACGAAAATATGATCTCTATGACAACACTGGATTATATTGAACAGAAATACCGGACTGCTACGCTGACGGAGCTTTGTGGTCGTCTGCATCTTCCCATGCATGTCCTCAGTAAGATGATCAAGAAAAGCACAGGGTTTAATTTCAAGGAACTTCTTCAGAGAAAACGTCTGAACAAGGCTGTAGAGCTGATGTGTGAAACAGATCTGCCTGTCAGTGACATCATTGCGGCTGTAGGCTATGAAAATAACAGTTATTTTCATCGGGTATTCAAGGAACATTATCACATGACACCACGGGCGTTCCGGGTGAAAAACAGTGAGAAAGAACAGGTGAGGCTGTAACAGCCTCACCTGTTTTTTTAAATATCATGGAATTGTCCGATCTTGTTTTTGATCCGCTGCATTTCGTTATCCATATCGATCACAGTGCGGGCGCAGTTCAGCAGTTCATTGCTGACATCCTCATAACCGTCCATTTCTTCGATATTCTGCTTGTAACGCAGCTGATGCTCCAGAGTTGCCCAGAAATCCATACCGTTGGTACGGATCTGGATCTCTGCACGCATGGGAGTTTTTCCCTTGGAGAAGAATACGGGGATTTCCACGATCATGTGATAACTGCGGTAGCCGTTTGGCTTTGGATTTTTGATATAGTCCTTTACCTGGATGACGGTAATGTCATCCTGCCTGGTGATCAGGTCTGCAATAGTGTAGATATCATCGATAAAGGCACAGACAACACGGATGCCTGCCACGTCATTCAGCTGATTCTGAATATTCTCCGCAGTAAACTCATAGCCGAGCTTTTTGAGCTTTTTGTAAATGCTTTCCGGCTTTTTGATCCTTGTTTTGATGAAGGAGATCGGGTTACGTTTATATTCCAATGAAAATTCATCGTTGAGGACTTCCAGCTTGGTGCGTACCTCACGGACCGTACATCGATACATCATCATCAGATCATTAAATTTTGCGGAATTTTTGATAAAAACCTGTGGATCAGGGGTATCCAGCCAGGTGTTTGTATTTCTTTCAGCCATAGTGTTTTTCTGGTGAAACTCCTTTCTTATGTAATATTTATAACAATTACTTTCATACAATTATAGAACAAAATGATATTTTTTTCAACATTTGTATTGACATATCAGAAAAGCTGTGCTATTTTATAGAAAAAGTTTAATTAAGTAAACCACTAAACCACTAAACCGTTGAAGCGGAGATAAAGATATTCATGCGCGCACAGAGAGTCCGGGAGGGTGAGAGCCGGGTCGAGAGGCAGTTTATCAAATGGACCGCAGAGGGCACAGGGAAAGATATTTTCGGGTATCAAGTATTCTGTGACGTGAGGGCATACGTCAGTTGCCGGGAATATGAAGGTATTCCGCCAAGTGCACGGGTCAGACCGTGAATCAGGGTGGCACCGCGGGTGATTTTGAATTTAGAGCTCGTCCCTGACAGAACCAGATTCTGTCGGAGACGGGCTTTTCTTTGATTTCATGAGCAAGCAGCGAATGCAGATCACGAATGTCCCGTCCTCCGGTAAGGAATGAAAAACTCAGGAGGGCCTGTATATGTATCCAACATTAGAAAAAATCAAAGAACTCGCACAGTCAGGCGAATACCGGCGAATCCCTGTATGCAGAGAGCTGTATTCCGACCGCTATACACCCGTAGAAGTCATGAGGACCTTACGCACAGCCAGCAGACATTGCTATCTTCTGGAAAGTGCCAGCCAGACAGAGGTATGGGGACGCTATTCCTTCCTGGGATATGAGCCATCCATGGAGATCACCTGTACAGACGGAAAGCTTCAGATCCGCAGGATCCATGAGGACGGAACTGAAGAAAAAACCGTACAGCAGGCGAAGCATCCGGGAGATGCTATTCGGGAGATCCTGAAAGAATACAAAAGCCCGGTGCTGGAAAATATGCCGACCTTTACCGGAGGTCTGGTAGGATATTTTTCCTACGATTATATTAAGTACAGCGAGCCGAAGCTGAAGCTTACCGACGAGACAGTACAGGATTTTCGGGACATGGATCTGATGCTTTTTGACCAGGTGATCGCCTTTGACCATTACAGACAGAAGGTGCTTCTGATCACCGGTGTGATGACGGATGATCCGGAAAATTCCTATCAGAAGGCGGAAGCAAAATTAAAAGAGATGGCAGATCTGATCCGAAACGGAAAACAGAAGGAATTTCCGTCTTTGAAACTGAAATCTTCCATTGAGCCGCAGTTCCCGAAAGCAAAATACTGTGAGATGGTTGAGAAAGCGAAGCATTACATACACGAAGGAGATATTTTCCAGGTGGTGCTCTCCAATCCGATGCGAGCGAAAGCAGAGGGAAGTCTGTTTGATACATACCGTGTTCTCAGGGCTACCAATCCTTCGCCGTATATGTTTTATTTTTCCAGTGATGATATTGAGATTGCAGGAGCCTCCCCGGAAACACTTGCCAGGCTTGCAGGAACAGAATTAAGTACCTTCCCGCTTGCAGGAACAAGACCAAGAGGCAAGACAAAAGAAGAAGACCTGGCGCTGGAAAAAGGACTCCTGGCTGATGAGAAGGAACGTGCCGAGCATAACATGCTGGTGGATCTTGGTCGAAATGATATCGGAAAGATCAGTAAGATCGGTACCGTGAACGTAGAAAAATATATGTGCATCGAGCGTTTTTCTCATGTGATGCATATTGGTTCCACAGTTACCGGCCAGATCCGGAATGACAGGGATGCGGTGGATGCAGTGGATGCCATCCTTCCGGCAGGAACACTTTCCGGAGCACCGAAATTCCGTGCCTGCCAGATCATCCAGGAACTGGAACAGAGCAAGCGAGGCATTTACGGCGGTGCTATCGGATATCTGGATTTTGCCGGAAACCTGGATACCTGTATTGCCATTCGCCTGGTTTATAAGAAAAACGGTGAGATCTGTATCCGGTCAGGAGCAGGGATCGTAGCAGACAGTATTCCGGAAAGTGAATTTCAGGAGTGCTGCAACAAGGCAAGAGCCGTTGTACAGGCAATTGAAACTGCACAGGAGGGACTGGAATGATAGTACTGATCGATAATTATGATAGCTTTTCCTACAATGTTTACCAGCTGATCGGTTATGTGGAGCCGGATATCAAAGTGGTAAGAAATGATGAAGTGACCATCAAAGAGCTGGAGGCCATGAAGCCGGAGGCATTGATCCTTTCCCCTGGTCCGGGAAAACCGGAGGATGCGGGAATCTGTATTGAATCCATAAAATATTTCAAAGACAAGCTGCCGATCCTGGGTATCTGCCTTGGACATCAGTCCATCTGTGAAGCCTTCGGAGGGACAGTATCCTACGCAAAAGAGCTGATGCACGGAAAGCAGAAAGAGATACATAAAGTTGGAAAGAGCCGGATGTTTGAAGGACTTCCGGAAACTTTTCCGGCAGCCAGATATCACTCACTGGCAGCTATCCGGGATACTTTACCGGAGAAACTGGTTGTTACCGCTGAGTCTGAGGACGGAGAGGTGATGGCACTGGAGCATAAAGAATATCCGATATTCGGATTACAGTTCCATCCGGAATCTGTTATGACACCGGATGGAAAAACAATGATCGAGAACTTTATGAAGGTTATCAGAGACAGATAAGACCGAGAACAGCAATCCATAAAAGATAGAATCGTTACAGAACAGGAGGAAACAACAATGATCAAAGAAGCAATCATCAAGCTTTCAAAAAAAGAAGATCTTACATATGACGAAGCAGAAGCCGTAATGAATGAGATTATGGACGGAGCGGCAACACCGGTACAGATGGCATCCTACCTTACTGCACTTTCCCTGAAAGGAGAGACTATTGATGAGATCACTGCATCAGCAGCCGGAATGCGTGCACACTGCATCAAGCTTCTCCACGATATGAATGTTCTGGAGATCGTAGGAACCGGTGGTGACGGAGCAAACTCCTTTAACATTTCCACGACATCTTCTCTTGTGATCGCAGCAGGTGGCGTTCCGGTAGCAAAACACGGAAACCGTGCAGCATCTTCCAAGAGCGGTGCAGCAGATGTTCTGGAAGCACTTGGCGTAAAGATCACCATCCCGCCGGAAAAAAGTGCAGAGATCCTGAAAAAGATTAACATCTGTTTCCTGTTCGCCCAGAATTATCATATTGCCATGAAATATGTGGCACCGATCCGTAAAGAGCTGGGAATCCGCACGGTATTTAATATCCTCGGACCATTAAGCAACCCGGCAGGCGCAAACATGGAGCTGATGGGAGTCTTTGACCAGTCTCTGGTAGAGCCGCTGGCACAGGTTATGATGAAGCTTGGCGTGAACCGCGGAATGGTAGTTTTCGGGCAGGATAAGCTGGATGAGATCTCCATGAGCGCACCGACTTCTGTGTGCGAGATCAAGGACGGATGGTTCCAGTCCTATGAGATCACACCGGAGCAGTTCGGCTATACACGCTGCAGCAAAGAAGATCTGGCAGGCGGCACACCGGCAGAGAACGCAGAGATCACAAAAGCCATTGTAAACGGAAACGAAAAAGGCCCGAAGCGTCAGGCGGTCTGCATGAACGCAGGTGCAGCACTTTATATCGCCGGAAAGGCAGAGAGCCTGGAAGCCGGCGTAAGAAAGGCTGAAAACCTGATCGACAGTGGTGCAGCTGCTGCTAAGCTTGCGGAATTTATCAAATTAAGTAACGAGATTTGAAAATAATAGCGGCAGAAGAGAAATCGGCAATCCCTATCGGAAGAGATACGAACGGAAACATTAATCGGTCAGACTTCTTGAAATTGCCGAATGAGAGTTGAACTGAAATATCAAGGAGACAAACAAAGAATGAGCGAAAAAAACATTCTGGAGGAAATCGCAGAAAAAACAAGAGAACGTATCCGGAAGGAAAAACTTCAGTTTCCCCTGGATCAGCTGAAAATCCTGGCAGAAAAAGCACCACAGCAGCCGTCCTTTCTGGAAGCGTTGAAAAAGCCGGGTATGTCCTACATCTGTGAAGTAAAAAAAGCTTCCCCCTCCAAGGGGCTGATCGCACCGGAATTTCCGTATCTGGAAATTGCGAAAGAATACGAGGCAGCAGGTGCATCTGCGATCTCCTGCCTCACAGAGCCATTTTATTTCATGGGAAGTGACACTTATCTCCGTGAGATCACAGAAACAGTGGATATTCCGGTTCTTCGGAAGGACTTCACGGTGGATAAGTACATGATCTATCAGGCAAAAGCATTCGGTGCATCGGCTTTACTTCTGATCTGTGCTATCTTAAATGACCAGGAACTCCTGGAATACCGAGAGCTTGCAGAAACTCTGGGAATGGATGCACTGGTGGAAGCTCATGACGAGAATGAAGTGGCAAGAGCATTAAAGACAGGTGCAAAGATCGTCGGTGTAAACAACCGTGATCTGAAAACCTTTAAGGTTGATATGAATAACAGCATCCGTCTTCGAAACCTGGCATCGGACAATGTGGTATTTGTGTCTGAGAGCGGAATCAAAAACGCAGGTGATATCGCTATCCTGGAAAGAAACCGGGTAGGTGCAGTCCTGATCGGTGAGACCCTGATGCGAAGCCCGGATAAGAAAGCAGCATTGGAAAATCTGAATGGTGGAGCGCTTGTATAAAGGCCAAACGAAAGAATAGAGCAAATAAGTAACAGAGCTGACCAGCAGCAAATAGTAACGAAACAGGAAGGGGCAGGGTCAGACAGAAAGGGCAGGATTGGCTGAATATGAGAGAACAACCGTTGAAACATGGGAGCAGAATCAGGATCAAGATCTGCGGCCTGACCCGCCCGGAAGATATCCAGGCAGTTAACCAGGCTAAACCGGACTTTGTAGGATTCATTGTAGAATTCCCAAAAAGCAGAAGAAGCGTCACCGTGGAGCAATTGAAGGCTCTCCGGGAAAAACTGGATGAGAGCATTTTGCCGGTAGGCGTATTTGTCAATGCACCGGTGGGGCTTCCCGCACAGCTTTTAAATGAAGGAACCATTGCCCTGGCACAGCTTCACGGACAGGAAGACGAGAATTATATAAGACAGCTTAGGATCATGACAGACCAGCTTCTGATAAAGGCTTTTTCTATAAAAACAGAAGCAGATATAAAGAAAGCGATCCGTTCGGAAGCAGACTATATTCTTCTGGATCAGGGCGCAGGAGGAACTGGAGAAACTTTCGACTGGAGCCTGGTACCGGCGATCAAACGTCCCTGGTTTCTGGCAGGAGGTCTGGGCTGTGAAAATCTGGAATCAGCCATACATCTGCTTCACCCCTGGGCAGTAGATTTAAGCAGCAGTGTAGAAACCGGTGGTCACAAAGACCCGGATAAAATATTAGAAGCAGTATACGCAGTAAGGAGCATAAAGGAGGAAATATAACATGTCAAAAGGAAGATTCGGCATCCATGGCGGACAGTACATCCCGGAAACACTGATGAACGCCGTTCTGGAGCTTGAGGAAGCATACAACCATTACAAAAACGACCCGGAATTCAACCGTGAGCTCACAGAGCTTCTGAATGAATATGCAGGAAGACCCTCCCGTCTTTACTATGCGGCACATATGACCGAGGACCTTGGCGGAGCTAAGATCTATCTGAAACGGGAGGATCTGAACCACACAGGAGCCCACAAGATCAACAACGTACTCGGTCAGGTGCTCCTGGCGAAAAAAATGGGCAAGACACGTGTGATCGCTGAGACAGGAGCCGGACAGCATGGTGTTGCAACTGCAACCGCAGCAGCTTTGATGGGTATGGAATGTGAAGTTTTCATGGGAAAAGAAGACACGGAACGTCAGGCCCTGAATGTTTACAAAATGCGTCTCCTCGGAGCAAAAGTCCATGCAGTCACAAGCGGGACCGCAACCTTAAAGGATGCTGTTTCGGAGACCATGCGTGAGTGGACAAACCGTATTGCAGATACCCATTATGTACTGGGATCTGTTATGGGACCGCACCCGTTCCCAACTATCGTACGTGATTTCCAGGCAGTGATCTCCAGGGAGATCAAAGAACAGATGCTGGAAAAAGAGGGCAGACTTCCGGATGTTGTCCTGGCCTGTGTGGGTGGCGGTTCCAATGCTATCGGAACCTTCTACAATTTCATTGAGGACAAAAACGTTCGTCTCATCGGCTGTGAGGCAGCAGGACGTGGCGTAAATACTGCGGAAACTGCGGCAACCATCGCAACCGGTCGTCTCGGAATCTTCCATGGTATGAAATCCTACTTCTGCCAGGATGAGTACGGACAGATCGCACCGGTATACTCCATCTCCGCAGGTCTTGATTATCCGGGTGTAGGTCCGGAGCATGCACACCTTTATGATATCGGAAGAGCAGAGTACGTGCCTGTTACAGATGACGAAGCAGTAGATGCTTTTGAATATCTTTCCAGAACAGAAGGAATTATTCCTGCGATCGAAAGTGCTCATGCAGTGGCTTATGCGAAAAAGATCGCACCGACACTTGGAAAGGACAAGATCATGGTAGTTACTGTTTCAGGACGTGGAGATAAGGACTGTGCGGCGATCGCCCGCTACAGAGGGGAGGATATTCATGAATAGAATTACAGAAGCATTTGCAAACGGAAAAGCATTTATTCCTTTTTTGGCCTGCGGAGATCCGTCTCTGGAGGTAACAGAGCAACTGGTTTATGCAATGGAAGAAGCAGGAGCAGATCTGATCGAGCTTGGAATCCCGTTCTCAGATCCTACCGCAGAGGGACCTGTGATCCAGGAAGCCAATGTTCGGGCACTTGCAGGCGGCGTGACTACAGATAAAGTTTTTGCAATGGTAGAAAAAATCCGTAAAAACACAAAAATCCCAATGGTATTTATGACCTACGCAAACGTAGTATTTTCTTACGGAACAGAGCGTTTTATCAGGAAAGCAGCAGAAGTTGGAATGGATGGACTGATCCTTCCGGATGTTCCGTTTGAGGAAAAAGAAGAGTTTGATGTTGTGTGCAAACAGTATGGCCTTGATCTGATCTCCCTGATCGCACCGACCTCCCATGAGCGGATCGCCATGATCGCAAAAGAGGCGGAAGGTTTTGTTTACTGCGTATCTTCCCTTGGGGTAACAGGAATGCGTACCAGCATTACCACAGATATCGGAGCTATGGTGAAGCTGGTAAAAGCCCAGAAAGATATTCCATGTGCAGTAGGATTCGGAATCTCTACACCGGAGCAGGCAAAAAAGATGGCGGATCAGTCGGACGGTGCCATTGTAGGATCTGCCATTGTGAAGCTTTGTGGTGCCTACGGCAAAGACTGCGTGCCGAAGGTGAAGGCTTATGTGAAAGAGATGAAGGATGCGATCAGATAAATTTCCGGTTGAAATCGGAACACAGATCACAAAGTGTAATAAAAATCTGCTTTATCCAAAAAAAGGGTAAAGCAGATTTTTTTCGTGCTGAGCAGATTTCGGAGAAATTACAGAAAATATCTACTTGACAGTTAGAGACCAGGTGATAGATGATATAAAAAAAGGTGAGGAGGAAATTGGGGATGAATCGGGAGGAAGCAAAGGAAAAAGCAGAAGTGCTGGTTGCCAGAATGACGCTGGAGGAAAAAGCCAGTCAGTTAAGGTACGATGCACCTGCAATAAAAAGACTGGGAATTCCGGCATATAACTGGTGGAATGAGGGACTTCACGGTGTTGCCAGAGCAGGGCAGGCAACGGTTTTTCCACAGGCGATCGGAATGGCGGCAACTTTTGATAGGAAAAGCGTGGCAGAGATGGCCGGTATCGTGGCAACAGAGGGCAGAGCAAAGTATAATGCATATTCCGTAAACGGTGACAGAGATATTTATAAGGGATTGACGTTCTGGTCTCCTAATGTCAATATTTTTCGTGATCCACGATGGGGTAGAGGCCATGAAACTTATGGGGAAGATCCGTATCTTACAAAAGAACTTGGAGTTTCCTTTGTAAAAGCACTTCAGGGAAATGGGGATACAATGAAGGCAGCAGCCTGTGCCAAACATTTTGCAGTACATTCCGGGCCGGAGGCACTTCGTCATGAATTTGATGCGGAAGCATCCGCAAAAGATATGGAAGAAACGTATCTGCCGGCATTTGAAGGTCTGGTAAAAGAAGCGAAAGTAGAAGCGGTTATGGGAGCTTATAACCGGACAAACGGGGAACCCTGCTGCGGAAGTCCCACATTACAGAAAAAACTCAGAGGCGAATGGAAATTTCAGGGGCATTTTGTATCAGACTGCTGGGCGATCCGTGATTTTCACGAACACCATATGGTAACGGATACAGCCGTTGAATCTGCAGCACTGGCTATTAATAATGGTTGTGACCTGAATTGTGGAAACACCTATCTTCACATTATGAAAGCATACGAAAAAGGGCTTGTCACAGAAGAAACCATAACCCAGGCAGCAGTGCGGCTTTTTACTACAAGGTATCTGCTGGGGTTGTTTGATGGAAGCGAATATGACAATATCTCCTACCTGGAGGTGGAATCTCCCGGGAATCTGTCTGCAGCGGAGAAAGCAGCGGAAAAAAGTTTTGTTTTGCTGAAAAATAACGGGATTCTTCCGCTTGATAAAGAAAAACTGAAAACAATAGGAATTATTGGACCAAATGCAGACAGCAGACAGGCGCTGATCGGTAATTATCACGGGACAGCTTCCAGGTATATTACCATACAGGAAGGCATCCAGGATTATGTGGGAGACGATGTAAGGATCCTTACTTCCAGAGGCTGTGATCTGTTCCGAGACCGGACGGAGCACCTTGCGTTTACCAGAGATCGTATTACGGAAGCAAAGATGGTTGCGGAAAACAGCGATGTAGTGATCTTATGTATGGGACTGGATGAGACACTGGAAGGAGAAGAAGGAGATACCGGAAACAGCTATGTATCGGGAGATAAAGAAGATATTGAACTTCCCGGAGTACAGCGGGAACTGATGGAAGTAATCGCAGACACCGGAAAACCGGTAGTATTCTGTCTGCTGGCAGGAAGTGACCTTGATCTGAAATATGCGGCAGAGAAATTTGATGCAGTCATGATGCTGTGGTACCCTGGATGCCAGGGTGGGAAGGCAGCGGCAAAGGTAATGTTTGGAGAAATCTCGCCATCAGGAAAACTTCCGGTGACATTTTATGAAAGTCTGGAAGAACTTCCGGATTTTACCGATTATTCCATGAAAGGCAGAACATATCGCTATATGGAACGAAAAGCACAGTTTCCTTTTGGATATGGTCTGACATACAGTAATGTGGCAGTAGATAAAGCAGGGGTCAAAACATGTGGACAGAAGGTAAACGTGGAGGTAGAAGTGCGGAATAACGGCGCATATGATACAGAGGATGTTGTTCAGATCTATGTAAAAAATATCGACAGCAAAAACGCCATTCCCAATCCGATGCTGGCCGGTTTTCAGCGGATATTCCTGAAGGCGGGAGAATGCCGAAAAATAGAAATCCCAATATGGGAAAAAGCATTCACCGTAGTAGATGAAATGGGGAAACGGATGGAAGAAGGAAAGAAATTTGAAATTTATGCAGGCTGCAGCCAACCGGATGAAAAAAGCAAAGAACTGACCGGAATCATGCCGGTAAAGATCATCTGGGAAAAATAATAAGAAAATCTAAAGCAACAGGAGGGCGATGAATCAGGCAGCGCCCTCCCTTCATATCTACCGCATAAACAACCGTACCATTTTCTCATAAATCTTCCGATATTTCTGATATCTCATAGGAAGATCGATCCAGGTCTTTTTATCTACAATACTCTTATAATGAGAGAATGTTCGGAAGCCGTCGATGCCATGATAGGATCCCATACCGCTCTCACCAAAGCCGCCGAACCCCATATTGCTGGTTGCCAGATGTATGAGGACATCGTTGATACAGCCACCGCCGAAACCACATCGGGAAGTAACTTCCCGGGCATTTTTTTCATCTTCGGTGAAGATATAAAGAGCCAGCGGATGTGCCATGGAATTGATCTTTGTTACGGCACCTCCGAGAGAGTCATAGGTGAGGACCGGAAGTACCGGGCCGAAGATTTCCTGCTGCATGACCGGATCATCGAAGGTTACGTTGTCAAGAACCGTTGGCTCGATCTGAAGTGTTTCACGGCTGGAACCACCGCCGCAGACAGTTTTGGCAGGATCGATCAGACTGTTGATACGGTCGAAATGCTTTTCGTTGATGATCTTTCCGTAATTCCGGTTTTTCAGAGGTTCTTTTCCATACTGGCGTGTGATCTGTCTGCGAAGCTCTGCGATCAGGGCTTCTTTGATCTCCGGATCACAGTAGATGTAGTCCGGAGCCACGCAGGTCTGGCCGCAGTTCAGAAACTTGCCGAAGACGATACGTTTTGCCGCAAGGCGGAGATTGGCTGTTTTGTCCACGATGCAGGGGCTTTTTCCACCCAGCTCCAGAGTGACTGGTGTGAGGTATTCGGAAGCCTTTCTCATGACCTCTTTTCCCACAGACTGGCTTCCTGTGAAGAAGATGTAATCAAAGTGCAGACTGAGAAGATGTGTGTTTTCCGCACGTCCGCCTGTGACAGTTGCAACGTATTTTTCATCGAAACATTCATGGATGAGAAGACGGATCACTTCGCTTGTTGCCGGTGAGTAGGCACTTGGTTTCAGGATGACTGTGTTTCCGGCTGCAATGGCGTCTACCAGTGGTTCTATGGTGAGAAGAAACGGATAGTTCCACGGACTCATAATGAGAACAACACCGTAGGGGGATGGTTTGCGGAAACTGTGGGAATGGAACTGTGCCAGTGGAGTCGGAACGGTCTGTTCTTTTGCGTAGGAGCGGATATTTTTCAGCATATGTGTGATCTCGGAGAGCACCAGTCCGGTCTCACACATATAGCTTTCGAAATTACTTTTTCCCAGATCCTTTTTCAGCGCGGCGTGGATCTGATCTTCGTGTTTCCGGATGGAAGCGCGGAGACGTTTCAGGGCGCTGATGCGAAAATCAAGGTCAAGAGTTGCGCCGGAGTAGAAGTACTGGCGCTGTTTATCTAAAAGCTGGTTGATCTGTTCTTTTTCCATGGAATTGTAGTCCTTTCTGAAAAAACTGTATTCGAAATATCGAAAAAATCTTTCTATGCCAATGGCTGTTTTAGCAATTGCCTGCCGGAGGCATCAGTCTGTAATACAGTGTCTCAAGTTCGCCGGCATCCATCAGCACAGGAACCGGGTACAGAGGATTGGCTTCTTTATCTGCGTAATGGGCAAGCTCCGGGATGTCCGTTTCCTGGATTTCCGGGATATAGTCTCCGATGCCATAGCGTTTTTTCATATCTTTTATTGCATCAATAAACATCCGGGCAGCAGTTTTATCGTCCTCATGTTTATCGCAGAGACCGGCAGTTACGGCAAGGTTGCGGAGTTTGTGAGTGATGGAATCTCCGTATGTTTCCAGTACCATAGGAAGGATCACTGCATTGGCAAGCCCATGTGGAACATTATATTTTCCGCCGAGGGAATGTGCAATTGCGTGGACATATCCAACGTAGGATTTGGTGAAGGCACAGCCTGCGAAATAGGAGGCGCGGAGCATATTTCGTCTTGCTTCAATATTATTGCCGTCTGTGTAGGCGGTATCCAGATTTTCAAAGATCAGTCTGACAGCATCCAGGGCATTTTTTCTTGTGCCAGGTGTAGTGGAATTTCCAATGTAGGCTTCCACCGCGTGAGTCAGGGCATCCATGCCGGTGGTAGCTGTGATAAACGGCGGAAGGCTTAAAGTCACTTTCGGGTCAAGGACTGCGTAGCGTGGGATCAGCGGAAAATCGTTGATGGCATATTTGTGCCGTGTTTCTGCATCGGTAATGACAGCAGCAAGTGTTGTTTCACTTCCTGTTCCTGCAGTCGTGGGGATGGCGATGAGAAGAGGAAGCTTTTTGTGGATCTTCAGGATTCCCTTCATCTGAGCAAGAGACTGGTGTGGCTTGGCAATGCGGGCTGCTGTGGCTTTTGCACAGTCCATACTGGAACCTCCGCCGAAGCCGATGATCGCCTGGCAGTCATTGTCCAGATACATGTGAAGGGCTTCGTCCACATTGACGGTTGTTGGATTGGCAACGGTTTTGTCGTAGATGTGGTAAGAGATGCAGCTTCGCTTCAGTGTCTGCTCCAGCCTTTCTGTAAGGCCAAGGCTTCGGATCCCTGCATCTGTGATGATGAGTACATTGTTATAGTTTCTTTTTTCCAGAACTTCCGGAATACCTTTGACGCTTCCGATGATCTTCGGATTGCGGTAAGGAAGCAGTGGAAGGGCGAATTTAAAGACATTCTGGAAAACCCGGCAGTAAGCTTTTTTTAATGGATTCATGGTAGTTTTCGTTCCTTTTAAAGTCAAATTATTTTATTCTAAATATTATATATAGCAGTTGGAAGGGGAAAAGTCAAGGTTGCCGTTTATGGAAGTGCATCGCGAAGCGTGTTGCTGAGAACAGAGTAACCGTAACGTCATAAAAAAGAAAACAGGAAAATATAATATTGTCATGGTTGTAAATATCCTTTACACTAAGGGAGTCAAACAGAATCATTATGCAAGGATTGGATATCCAGCGGAAGGCAAATGTCCGCAGGATAGATATTGATCACGGAGGAAATCATGCCAGAAACAGACACATCCGCAAAAAATCCTCTTCATGTATCCGAAGTGGATGATAATTTAAAAGAATTAAGCCCTCACGGTTCCTTTGAGCTGCCGGTGGAAACCTATATGGCGAACTGTGAGATCTTTCATGCATTGTATGACCACTGGCACAGTGAGATGGAGATCATGTATATTGAAAAAGGCAGTGGCTTTGCCAGACTGAACCGGGAGAGCATCCGCCTGAAAAAGGGGGATATCCTGATCGTGAACTGCGGAGTTCTCCATAGTATGCGCACGGATCTTAAGAAGCCTCTTTATTATAAGAGTGTGGTTTTCAGCCTGGGCTTCCTTGCAGGTCAGCCGGGAGATATCTGCCAGGAATGTGTGGTATCACCATTAATAGAAAACAAGGCAGAATTCTGCCATCATATAGAAGAAGGAGATTCCGGATATGAGAAGCTACGGGAAATTTTTCTGGAGATCCATGACTGTCATACGGAGAAGAAGCCATATTTCTATGTGAAGTTGAAAATGCTGTTCTTTGATTTCTTTTATGAGATGCTGACGAAGCATTATATTATCCCGGTAAGCACAGAGCAGAACAAGAGCCTTGCAGCAGTAAAGAAAGTGCTGGATCATATCAGCCTTCACTACCAGGAGAATCTTACTGTTTCAGAGCTTTCCGGACTTTCCAATTACAGTGAGTATTATTTTATGAAGCTTTTCCGCCAGTATACGGGAAAAACCCTGGTGGAATACATCAATGACTTCCGTATGGAGAAGGCGAAGTATCTTCTTACGCATTCCGATGCACCTGTGACGGAGATCGCCATGCAGGTGGGATTTAACAGTACAAGTTATTTTATAAAGAAATTTCAGCAGTCCAATAAGGTTTCACCGCATAAGTACAGGAAGAGTATGAGACAGATCTGAGACAGATCCCGAAACAACCGCATATGTACCGGTTATGTTTTTATGCAGAGCTACAGTAAAAAGTGAAAAACAGTCTGACAAATATCTTGCATATCATGACAGGATTGTTATATTTTTGAAAAGAAATGCGTGATATCCTAATATCATCAAAAACAAAGCAAACAACCTTGTAAAAACATATTTCATCCCATCAAGATCCATGAAAGGAGATCAAAATGGAAACATTAAGCAAAGTATTTGAAGACAAATATAACAAAAATGTAAAAGATTGTACAAATGAGGAAATCTATCATGGACTTCTCTCCTGGACAAAGGAGCAGCTGAAGGGCCGCGGCTACCAGGAAGGAAAAAAGAAAATTTATTATATTTCCGCAGAGTTCCTTATCGGTAAGCTTCTTTCCAACAACCTGATCAATCTGGGCGTTTATGATGAAGTTGCGAAATATCTTAAAGAAAACGGAAAAGAGCTTTCCATGATCGAGGAGATCGAGCCGGAGCCATCTCTTGGAAACGGCGGACTTGGCCGTCTGGCAGCATGCTTCCTGGATTCCATTGCAACTCTGGGACTTCCGGGAGAAGGAATCGGACTTAATTATCACCTCGGACTTTTCAAACAGGAGTTTAAGGATCATCTTCAGTTTGAGACACCGAATCCTTGGATCCAGCCGGAGAGCTGGCTTACAGATGCAGGCGTTTCCTATTATGTCCCATTTAAGGGCTTTATGCTGAAATCCACACTGTATGATATTGATGTTGCAGGCTATGAGAACAAAGCAATCAAGCTTCGCCTTTTTGATATTGATATTGCAGACGAGAGCATTGTGGGCGAGGGAATCTCCTTTGATAAGAAGGATCTGCTCCACAATCTGACACTGTTCCTTTATCCGGATGACAGCGATGATGCAGGAAGAAAGCTTCGTATCTATCAGCAGTACTTCATGGTAAGCAATGCGGCACAGCTGATCCTGGATGAGGCAACAGCAAAAGGCTGCAATCTTCATGACCTTGCCGATTACGCAGTGATCCAGATCAACGATACACATCCGAGTATGGTAATTCCGGAGCTTATCCGTCTCCTTACAGAGCGTGGAATCGAGTTCGAGGAGGCATGCGAGATCGTATCTCATGTATGCGCTTATACCAACCATACCATTCTTGCAGAGGCACTTGAGAAATGGCCGATCTCCTATCTTGAGGAGGTTGTTCCGGATCTGATGCCGATCATCCGCAAGCTGGACGAGCGTATCAAAGCAAAATATCCGCAGGAAAATCTTGCCATCATCGACAAGAACGACCTGGTACACATGGCACATATGGACATCCACTACGGATTTTCCATCAACGGTGTTGCATCCCTTCATACCGATATCCTGAAGGAGACAGAGCTTCATCAGTTCTATGAGATCTATCCGGAGAAATTCAATAACAAGACAAACGGAATTACCTTCCGCAGATGGCTCCTTCACTGCAACCATCCGCTGACAGAGTACATCACATCCATGATCGGTGACGGCTTCCGCAAGGATTCCTTTGAGCTTGACAAGATGCTTGGCTTCAAGGGAAATCAGGACGTTCTTGCAAATATCCTTAAGATCAAGCAGGATGCAAAGAAGAGATGTGCGGAGTTTATCAAAGCCAACACAGGTGAAGAGATCAATACACACAGTGTTTATGATATCCAGATCAAACGTCTTCATGAGTACAAACGTCAGCAGCTGAATGCACTTTACATCATTGACCGTTACCTGAAGATCAAGGCAGGCGAGAAGCCGCAGCGCCCGGTAACCTTTATCTTCGGTGCAAAGGCAGCTCCTGCATACGTTATCGCAAAGGATATTATCCACCTTCTCCTCTGCTTACAGGAGCTTATCAACAATGATCCGGAGGTTTCTCCGTACATGAAAGTTGTTATGGTGGAAAACTACAACGTAAGTGCAGCAGAGAAGCTGATCCCTGCCTGCGATATCTCCGAGCAGATCTCTCTTGCTTCCAAGGAGGCCAGCGGAACAGGAAACATGAAGTTCATGCTCAACGGTGCTGTAACACTGGGAACCATGGATGGTGCAAATGTGGAGATCAGCCAGCTGGTAGGCAAGGATAATATCTATATCTTCGGAGAGTCCAGTGAGCAGGTTATCGAACACTATGAAAAGGCGGACTACTGCTCCAGAGATTTTTATGAGAAAGACGAGCGCATCCGTCGTGCAGTAGACTTTATCGTAGGAAACGAGCTTCTTTCTATTGGAAGTGAGGAGCATTTAAGAAGACTGCATCATGAGATCGTAAGCAAAGACTGGTTCATGACTCTTCTTGACTTCGAGGATTATGCGAAGGTGAAAGATCAGGCACTGTCCGATTATGAGGACAGAACCGCATGGGCAGAGAAAATGCTTGTAAATATCGGAAAAGCAGGATACTTCTCTTCAGACAGAACCATCGAAGAGTACAACAGAGATATCTGGCATCTGACACCGGAGAAATAAAACGGTTTTAGGCAGATTGCTCCGGCTCGGAAGAAAAATAGAAAAATAGAAAATAAAAACACCGGCATTCATCGGAATATGTACTGGGGCTGAGATGTCAGAGATGATCTGGCAGCCTGGACAGGACATGGTACAGATGAATGGCCGGTGTTTTTTTGTGAAATTGGTTGCGAAAAATTGTTTACGGAATCAGGCAAGCGATACTTCAGGCTTTTCCATGCTTAAATGCCATCATCATCTCCTTGGTAAGGCTGATATTATCTCCTTCATCCGGAATGTCTTCCCGGTTGAACCAGGAGGCCATGGAAAGCTCATCGTGGTCTACAGTCAGAGTGTCGTCGCCATCCAGATCACAGTAGAAGCCAAACAGAAGGGTTCCGGAAAAGGACCATGGCTGGCTCTTGTAGTAGCGGAGATTTTTGACCTTTACGCCGATCTCTTCCATAACTTCACGGTGGACAGTCTCCTCGATGGTCTCGCCAATCTCGGCAAAACCTGCGATCATGGCGTAGCGGGTGTGATTTCGGCCCTCATATTTGGAGAGAATCAGCTTGTTGCCGTTGGTAACGCCTACGATCACAGCCGGAGAAAGCACCGGATATTCACCGTTTCCACAGGCAGGGCAGATCATCTTGCGCTCATGTTTATCATGTACCATCGGTTTTCCGCAGCAGCCGCAGAAACGGCGCTTGCTGTACCACTGAAAGAGCTGATATCCGGTGATTCCTGCGAAAGCCAGATACTGTGGCTCTGCTGTGCGGAGAACTCTTGTGATCTCAAACTGATAACCAGGAAGGAGACTGGTGTCAAGATCCGGGATCAGATAAAAATGCTCTTCGTCAATGGAGAAGAGATAGATATAATTCTCATAGAGATTTTCAACTTTTCCTTCCAGCTCTCCAAAGCTTGGAAGAGTCATAGTCTCGCCATCTTTTTTCATAAGGATCTTTCCTTCTTCATAGGCGAGGATGTGGCTTTCTTTATCCGGGGCCACAGGTTTGTACTCATTGTGATAGGCATGTGGTGCGATATCCTGGATCATGATCGATAATTCCTTTCCGAATTTATTGTTTTACAGTGTTTGCTGAGAAGTTTTGCCATATAAAATACAGCACGCTTTCTACAGTATAAGCTTACCTTAAGAAAAAGGCAACTCCAGCAATAACAAAAAAAGTTGTATGAGTCAGAAAATCAGTGTAAGATAAATGTATTATATTGTGCAGAAGATGTGAAAGGTCTGAAAATTTTTCTGCACAGAAGGAGAAGATCATGCCAACAACAGAAAAGCCGGGACTGACCCGGGATGCCATTAAATATCTGGCAATTTTTACCATGCTTCTGAATCATATCGCCAACGTGCTTCTGCCGGAAAACACGATCCTGTGGGAAGTGTTTATAGACATTGGCTACTTCACAGCCATTACCATGTGCTATTTTCTTGTGGAAGGTTTTTACTATACACATTCCAGGAGAAAATATGGCGAAAGACTTCTGATCTTTGCCGGGATCTCCCAGGTTCCCTATATGATGGCCTTTGGGAATTCACAGCTGAATATGATCTTTACTCTGTTTATCTGCTTTATGATCCTGGTTGTTCAGGAAAGGATGATGGCAAGTAAATGGAGAATTCCACTTCTGATCCTGCTTCTTTTACTATCCGTTTGTTCGGACTGGGCAATCCTGGCACCGGTTTTTACCATCTGGTTCCATGAGAGCTGGGGGAACAGGAAGAGGATGATAACAGCGTACGGAGTCGGTGCTGCCCTTTTTGTGCTGTTTAACTACAGCTCCTACGTGGAAAAAATGGCAGCCGGACCGGCAATGATCCATGCTCTGTTTTCGGCAGCAGGGATCGTGGCATCAGGAATCATCATCCTGTGCTTCTATAATGGCAAAAAATCCGAAAAAGCACCGAAGTTTTCCAAGTGGTTTTTCTATATTTTTTATCCGGCACATCTGCTGATCCTGAGCATAATCCGTGTTATAGTACAGTAAGAGATAAAATAAAATCTCTCCAATATTTATAAACGGATAGATTGCCGAAAATAAATTTCATATCCACATAAAACATAGTAATTCTGTAAGAAAACAGAAAAATAGCGAAAAAACTCTTGAAAACCCACAAATTATCTGCTATGCTAACTGACATGACAAAGGCGTCTGGAAATTGAGTTTCCAGGCGCTTTTTGCGTTGCAGAAATAAATGAGGGAATCGAGGAGGAATGATTATGAATGCAGGAGATACTGGTTTTATGCTGATCTGTACGGCCTTTGTGTTCTTTATGACACCTGGGCTTGCGTTTTTCTACGGAGGACTGGTCCGCAGGAAAAATGTGGTAAATACCATGATGGCCTGTGGGGCGATCATGGGACTGTCCGTAGTTATGTGGACATTGTTTGGATATTCTCTGGCATTTGGAGGAAATCATGGCGGGATCATCGGAGATTTTCGCTGGTTTGCGCTGAATGGCGTAGGCTGGGAGCCGGGACCTTATGCGGATACGATCCCGCATCTGGTATTTGTGGCGTTCCAGATGATGTTTGCGATGATCACACCAGCACTGATCACTGGTGCCGTGGTTGGAAGAATGCGTTTTAAGGCGCTGTTTTTCTTTATTGCGATCTGGTCTTTGATCGTGTATTATCCAATGGCACATATGGTCTGGGGAGACGGTGGATTTCTGGCAGCCATTGGCTCTGTGGACTTTGCAGGAGGAAATGTGGTACATATCAGTTCCGGTGTCAGTGCACTGGTTCTTGCCATTTATCTTGGACAGAGACGAGGCTATGCAAAAGCAACCTATCGCACACACAATATCCCATTTGTATTTCTCGGAGCAGCTATGCTGTGGTTCGGATGGTTCGGTTTTAATGCAGGAAGTGCGCTGAAGGCAGACGGCCTTGCGGCACATGCCTTTATGACTAGCAGTATTTCTTCTGCCTGCGCACTGCTGACCTGGATGCTGATCGAGGTGATCCGCGAGGGAAAACCGACACTGGTTGGTGCATCCACAGGTCTTGTTATCGGACTGGTAGCCATTACACCGGGAGCTGGTTTCGTACCGGTATGGGCATCCTTTATCATTGGGATCCTGGTAAGCCCGATCTGTTACTTTACTGTGATCCTTCTGAAACAGAAGCTGAAGATCGACGATGCCCTGGATGCTTTTGGCTGCCATGGTATCGGTGGTATCTGGGGAGGAATCGCAACAGGTCTCTTCGGAAAAACTTCCATTAACTCGGTTGCAAAATGGGATGGCCTTGTGTTTGGAGATCACCGTCTGTTCCTGGCGCAGGTATTGAGTATTGTGATCACCATTGCGGTTGCTATTGTGGGAACGCTGATCTGTATCGGGATCGTGCGGATCTTTACACCGCTTCGTGTAGATCCGAAGGAAGAAATGGTAGGGCTGGATGCATCCCAGCATGGAGAGAATGCATATCCGTCATTTAATGGATTTGACTGATAAAAGAATTTGTCCGGCAATGATCGTGTGAAAATGGAGGAAATCGTATGCTTATAAAAATAGAAGCAATCGTAAGAGAAGAAAAAATGGAAGATGTCAAAGCAGCGTTAAATGAGATCCAGGTTAACGGTTTTACAGTAACCCAGATCATGGGCTGCGGAACACAGCGCGGCTATACAGAATATGTCCGTGGTTCCAAAATTGATGTATTTCTGAAACCGAAGATCAAGTTTGAAATCGTGGTATCATCGGAGGACTGGGAGATCAAAGTCATTGATGCTGTGCAGAAAGCAGCGTTTACCGGTGATCCCGGCGATGGAAAGATCTTCAGCTATGAGATTCGTAACGCTGTTCGTATCCGTACAGGTGAGACAGGATACGATGCGCTGCAGTCGGAATTTCTGTAAATTGTTTTATTAATATGTAAATTATGTGTGAAAGAGTCCTTCGGGAAGTCGCAGAGATATCAGGAGATATAATCTTGAGATTTTTCGGAGGACTTTTTTACCACAGATTTAACAATAGTCTTACGTTGATTTGATGAAAAACAGCATGTGGCCGGTATAATATATAAGATGTACACGAAAACTAAAAATAATAGATAAGGCAGACATGACAAAAAAGAAATCAAAGAAAAAAATAAGAAAAAAACAGAAATCTATTAAAGATGGATTCGAACAGGACCAAGAAGAGCAGGAGAAGGAGAATCCAAAAATGGATGCTCCGGCTCAGAAGTCAGAGCAGAGCAGAGTTCCGGATTCAATAGAACCAGAAAATCAGAAACTGACAGCAGAAAAAACAGCAGCCATCGCATGCTACATCAAGGATCCGGACTACCGCCTCCGCTGTAAGGCGGCCATCGATATCCTTATGGCAAAACTGAAGATGATCAATGCAGAGCTTTCCGGGCAGAAAAAACGTACTGTGATCAGTCAGACTACCAGTCGGATCAAAAGTGCGGAAAGTATTTACGCAAAACTTCTGAAAAAAGGCCTGGAACCGGATTTCGAGACAGCCAGAAAAAATCTGAAAGATCTCATCGGCATCCGTGTAGTCTGTCCGTTTGAGGATGAGCTTTACCAGGTTGCAGAATCCCTGGAAATGCAGAAGGATATCGAGATCGTCCGGATAAAGGATTACATTAAAAATCCAAAGAAAAACGGCTACAAAAGTCTTCATCTGATCGTGAAAGTACCTATCTACTCTGCGGAAGGTGAACAGAAAGAACTGGTGGAAATACAGCTTCGGACCATTGCGATGGATTACTGGTCTGTGTTAGAATATGAATTGTATTATAAAAAAAGAGACAATGCGGAAATTGAAACAGAATTAAAAAAATATGCAGAAGAAATTGCTAATCTGGATCACAGAATGCTGGGATTACGAAATAAAATCGAAAAAATCTGAGCAATCAGCGAATGCGAGATCAGAATGCCTGTTTTATGACAAACCTGTAAAATTACTGCATCAGAAAAGGAGAATATCCCGGTGCTGGAGAAATAAAAGATATTTACACATGAAATTATAAATTAGGATTTATAAAAAATAAAACGGAGAATTCCCGAAAGAAAAATTTAAGGAATTCTCCGTTTTATTATCTGACTGAGCAAACTATGAAGTTATTATTCAATATAGAGCTGTGCAACAAATGGGGCATAAGATATCCAACTGCTTTTTCTCTGCCATAGTTGCATTTCAACTGCAAAGATGACACTTTTCACAGGCGGACGGTGTGGCTGCACAACCGCCGAGAGCAGTTTCACGAAGCTCTGCAGGAAGCTTTTTGCCCACAGTATACATGGCATCGATCATCTCATCCAGCGGGATGAACTGGGGGATACCGGCCAGTGACATTTCCGCTGCGATAAGGGCATTGGAAACACCGGCTGCGTTACGGTTCTGGCAGGGATATTCCACCAGGCCGCCTACAGGGTCGCATACAAGACCGAGCATATTCATAAGAACGGTGGAAGCAGCATAAGTACACTGAAGAGGTGTACCGCCAAGAAGTTCCACAGCAGCGGAAGCAGCCATTGCAGAAGCGATTCCGACCTCAGCCTGACATCCGCCAACAGCACCGGCAACTGTTGCATTACGCATGGCAAGATAGCCGATCGCGCCTGCATTAAATAGTGCCTGGCGGATTTTTTTATCGGAAAAGCCGTAGACCTCCTGAAGAGCAAGCATCATTCCGGGAACGATCCCGGCACTGCCGGCAGTAGGAGAGGCAACGATAAGTCCCATGGAAGCGTTGGTCTCAAGGGTTGCCATAGCGTAGGTGATCCCCTTTCCGAGAACATTTCCGCACAGGCTTTTTCCTAGGTCATGAAATTCGCAGAGCTTTCGGGCTTCACCGCCGATCAGTCCGCCCATAGATATCACCGGATCTTTGATAGGGGAAAAAGCAGCATCCTTCATGATCTCCAGAACACGGTCCATGCGCTGGTCCACGATTTCAGCAGTGGTTTCACCGAGAAGGATCTCACGCTGGCGCATTACTTCGGAAATCGGAAGCTTTTTTTTCTGGCAGAGAGCAAGAAGTTCCTTGGCATTTTTGAAATCCATAAAACACATCCTCCTTTTCCCTACATCTGAACAACCATGACATCATGGATGTTGGTGTTCCGGTGAATGCTTTCTACGATATCTTCCGGGAGATGACCGTCGGATTCCACGATCGTATAGGCTGTGGTTCCTTTGGATTCACGGAAGAGGCGCATGAAGGCAATGTTAATGTTACGTTCACTTAAGCATCTGGTGATGTAGGCCACAACACCGGGAGTATCCTGATGGATCACGATAATGGCACTGTATTCGCCGGTGAAATCCACTTTCACGTGGTTGATCTCCACAATACGGACCTTGCCGCCGCCCAGCGATTCCCCCCGGACTGTCATTTCCTGTCCCTGTTCATTGACCATATGGATATCTACAGTGTTGGGATGGACATCGGTTTCCGCTTCATTTGGAGTAAAGGAAAAGTCGATCCCCTGTTCCCTGGCAATATCAAAAGAATTCCGTATACGCATGTCATCTGTGGAAAAGCCCATGATCCCGCCAAGGAGGGCACGGTCTGTACCGTGTCCCTTGTATGTTCTGGCGAAGGAACCATAAAGGATGAATTCCACTTTTTTCAGGGGCGGCGTGATCATCTTCTGGGCAAGGAAAGCAATGCGTGCAGCCCCTGCGGTATGAGAACTGGAAGGACCGATCATGTTGGGACCCATAACGTCAAATACACTGATAAAAGACATTTTGCTTAATTCTCCTGTGGTGTTTTTACAATAAATTTCTTATAAATAGTGTCAACGATCACGCCGATAGCATTGTCACCGGATACATTGCAGGCTGTTCCAAAGGAATCCTGTGTGATATAAAGGGCAACCATGATCGCACAGATTGCACCGTCCGGATCACCGGCTTCAGCTCCGAATACCATGTAAAGGAATGGAAGGGCAGTCATGATGGAACCACCGGGAGCACCGGGAGATGCAACCATGGCAACACCGAGAGTCATGATGAACGGAACGATGATCCCAAGACTGATGGGCAGCTGGTTCATAAGGCAGACTGCAGTAGCACAGGCTGTGATGGTGATCATGGAACCGGCCATGTGGATGTTTGCACAGAGCGGTACTACGAAGTTGCGGATCTGCTCGCACACGCCGTCTTTTTTGGCACATTCCAGATTGACCGGGATGGTAGCTGCGGAAGACTGGGTTCCCAGAGCAGTTGTGTATCCCGGAATCTGATTTTTGATCAGAGTGAAAGGATTCTTTTTGCTGACAGTACCTGCGATCACAAACTGGATCGTAATGCAGATCAGGTGCATGATGATAACAACAAGGAATACCTTCCAGAGGATGCTTAAGATGGCAAAGGTTTTTCCGGAAATAGTCATATCTGTGAAGGTTCCGCAGATGTAAAGCGGAAGCAGCGGGATGATAATGGTATGAAGGACCTTGTCAATGATCTTGGAAAAGTCACTCATTCCGTTATAAAGGCTGTTTCCCATTTCTTTTCCACGCATGGAAGAGAGGCACAGTCCCATGACAAAGGCAAGAGCAACAGCAGAAAGAGTATCCATGACCGGCTCCAGTGTGATGGAGAAAAACGGTGTCAGGGATGCGTCTGCGGTAGCTGCGATCTGATCCAGTGCACCTTCACTCATAAAGTGCGGGAACAGGCTGGATGATACCAGATAGGATGCGGAACCTGCGATCAGAGTGGAGCCATAAGCCAGAGCCACTGTGATCAGGAGAAGCTTCCCTGCACCCTGTGAAAGATCCGCAATACCCATGGTCACATAGGCAAGGATCATCAGCGGGATGACGAATTTCAGAAAGGTACTGAAAAATCCGGAAAGGGTTACAACAAAGCGACAGAAGCCTTCCGGAAGGAACTGGCCGAACAGGATACCTACGATGATGGCAATGATCAGCTTCGGCACAAGTCCGATCTTGATTTTTTTCTTTTCCATTTGGATTCTTTCCTCCTAAGTATGAATTTATTCATTTTGCACAAAAATACGATTGACGTCCTCGTGATTGTATTGTAACATTGACATAAAAATAAGGCAAATTCACAGATTTCATCATCACGATGAAAAAATTTCATAGTAAAAGGGAGAAAATCATGGAAATCCGTCAGTTGGAGACGTTTGTACATGTAGCACAGCTTCAGAGCTTTTCCAGGGCAGCAGAGGTTCTGGGATACACTCAGTCAGCGATCACTGTTCAGATCCGTCTTCTGGAAAATGAGCTGGAAACAAGACTTTTTGACAGAACCGGAAAGCGTGTGGTGCTTACTCCGTCCGGAAAAGAGTTTATGGGGCATGCAAGCCGGATCTTATATGATGTAAATAAAGCAAAAAAGTCAATGAATGATGATGCGGAACTGAAAAATCCATTACATATCGGGACGATTGAATCTCTCTGCACAGCAAAGCTTCCGGCTGTTCTCAGCAAATTTCGTGAGTTTCACCCGAAAGTAAATATGCAGGTGACTATTGATACACCGGAGCAGCTGATACGGATGATGGAGCATAACGGGCTGGATCTTATTTATATACTGGATACTCCAAGGTGGGACCAGAACTGGGTGAAGGTCATGGAGAAGGCGGAGCCGGTAGTATTTGTGGCCTCTGCAGATTCGGAGTTTGCGGGAAAGACGCTGAAGATGGAGAATATCCTGGAAGAGCCTTTTTTTCTCACGGAAAAGAATGCCAATTATCGCCAGGCCCTGGATCAGCAGCTGGCGCTTAAGAAGCAGGCCCTGTCACCGGTACTGGAGATCAGCGATACCGCTTTTATCATCCGCATGCTGGAAAAGAACCACGGACTTTCCTTTCTTCCCTATCTGGCTGTGGAGCGGGATATCCGGAAAGGAAGAATTGCCCTTTTACATGTGGAAGATGTGGAGATATCCATGTACCGGCAGATCTTTTACCATAAGAATAAGTTTAAGACGAGAGAGATGGAGGAGTTTATCCGTCTGGCGGCAGAGTGAAAGTCAGAGCTTGTAAAAACAAATAAAATGTGGCACTATAAAAGAAAAAAACACAGGAGAGAAAAAATGAATCTTATTGAAGAAGCAAAAGCTCTTGGTTTTTCCGACGCAGCGGTCATAAGTACCGATCAGCTTGTATTTGTGCCGGAATACCGGGTTTTCTGCGAGGACAATCTTTGCGGGAATTATGATAAAAACCCGGCATGTCCACCACAGAGCGGCACTGTAGAGGAGATGAAAGAGCATGCGCTGAAATATGAAAAAACGCTGATACTCCAGACAATGCAGGATGGCCTTATGGACTACAAAAAGGCAAAACTTGCTCATAACAAACTGACAGAACAGCTGGCAGAGAAGATGAAAGAAGAGGGAATAACTGATCTTCTGATCATGAGTGCGGGACCTTATAAACATAATTCCTGCATGTCCGCTTACTGTGTGGATGCACAGAAAATGGCAGACGCTGCAGGAATGCTATGCTGGACCAGCGACGGAATGATCCGTTATTTTTCCCAGGTTCTTTTCCGTGGGTAATAAGATGAAGGATTTTGTAAAGGAATATGGGAGAAATAGATGGAATTTTACGAATGCGAGTATCCGTTGACAGAAACAGAAAAAACGTGTAGAGTTTAAATAAATGTAATTACATAAAAAGAATCAGCAGGAGAAAAACCAGAATGGAAAAATCAACAGTTTATTTCACTGATTTTCGTTGTCCGGTGGGAACCAGCCAGCTGGACAAACTGAAAAAACTCTGCGTTGCCGCAGGAATCAAAGATATCGATATGGATGGAAAATTCGTAGCCATCAAGATGCATTTCGGAGAGCTTGGAAATATGGCATTCCTTCGTCCGAACTATGCAAAGGTAGTAGCAGATCTCTGTAAGGAGCAGGGCGGAATGCCGTTCCTGACAGATTGTAATACTCTTTATCCGGGAAGCAGAAAGAATGCACTGGAGCATCTGGACTGTGCAAATCTTAACGGATTTAACACGATCACAACCGGATGCCAGATCATCATCGGTGACGGAGTTCGAGGAACCGATGAAGTAGAAGTTCCGGTAGTAAACGGAGAATACTGCAAAACTGCCCTGATCGGACATGCTATCATGGACGCAGATATTTTTATCAGTCTCAGCCATTTCAAGGGACATGAGACAACCGGCTTTGGCGGTGCTCTGAAGAATATCGGTATGGGATGCGGAAGCCGTGCCGGAAAAATGCAGCAGCATGCCAGCGGAAAGCCGGCCATCCATGAAGATGTCTGTCGTGGTTGCCGCCGTTGTGCGAAAGAGTGCGGAAGTGATGCGATTACATATGTAAACAAGAAAGCAGTTATTGATTACGATAAATGCAAAGGCTGTGGTCGTTGTATCGGGGCCTGCAGCTATGATGCCGTATACAATCCGAATAGCAGTGCAAACGAGCTTCTTGATCGCAAGATGGCAGAGTATGCACAGGCTGTCTGTCACGGACGTCCCCATTTCCATATTGCACTGGTACAGGATATCAGCCCTAACTGTGACTGCCATGGTGAAAATGATGCGCCGATCCTTCCGGATATCGGAATGTTCGCAAGCTTTGACCCGGTTGCACTGGATCAGGCCTGTGCAGATGCCTGCCTGAAGGCAACACCGATCGCCAACAGCCAGCTTGGAGAGCATCTGGCAGAGCCGGGATGGCACTGTCACCATGACCACTTTAAGGATTCCAATCCGAATATTGAGTGGAAGGCAACCCTGGATCAGGCAGAAAAGATCGGCCTGGGAATCAGGGAATATGAGCTGAAGATAATCAAATAAGAAACAGAAATCATAGAAAATTACGAAAGCACGCCTGCAACATGGCGTGCTTTTTTGCGTAAATAAAGAAATATAAAATGAAAAAACGTATAAAGACGGTATTTTTAAATAAAAAACATGTGCGTGCATATGCGTGCTTGAAATACAGCCATTGTGAATAATATACAAAGAAATAACAGGAAAATTTGGACAAAAACGAGAAAACAGAAAAAGCTGTAAATTTATATTGCATAATCAGACTGCGTGTGATAACATACACACAACATAATTAACACGCATTTAACACGCAAACAAAGAGAAAAGGCACGCAAATACGAAAATATCAAAGATAAGCGGAGCTAATGTGCAGGAAAACGTGCAGATCGTGTGTACAGAAACAGGCTGCATTCTGTGAGCAGAGAATATAGAGCAGGCCTGAAATCTTTTTCAGAGGAGGAAATTATGACAGGAATACAGAAAAAACAGCGTCTGCTGACTATGATATTTGGAGCTTTCGCGATCTTTTTTACCGGATATCCCCATGTATGGTCTATTTACCAGCCCTATGTGATGGAGCAGGCAGGCTGGAGTCAGGGACAGGCATCCATGTGCTTTTATCTGGCACTGAGCACCTTTGTATTCGGAAATATCGTAGGCGGAAGGATGCAGAACCGCTTTAAGGAAAAGACGATTGTATGGATCGGAGGCGGGATCTTTGCGGCAGGAATCCTGGCATCTGCATTTCTGATCGTTCCTACACCGCTTCCTATGTATCTGTCCTATGGCGTGATGCAGGGATTTGGACAGGGAATGATCTACACGGTGATCTTGGCAACTGTGCAGAGATGGTTCCCGGACCGTACCGGATTTGCTTCCGGCGTTGTGGTAACTGCCAACGGACTTTGCGGATTTTTCCTGGCGCCGCTGAGTCGAAAGCTGCTGGAGGCAGAGGGTGTGCAGAAAACCTTTCTGATCATTGGGGCAGCCATCGCAGTTTCCTGGATTCTGTGCGGCATCTTTTTTCAGGCACCCGATAAGAGTCTGGTGAACGCAGGTGGCTCTGCGGCAAAGTCCGGAACATCGGAGATGAAGCAGTATACATCCGGAGAGATGATGCGTACAAGAAATTTTTATCTTCTTCTTGCGACCATGTTCTTTGGACTGATTTCTTATTTTATGGTTTCACCGGTATCCCAGACCTACCAGATCGACCTTGGGATCCCGTCTGCAGTGGCAGTCAGCGCCGTTATGCTTGGATCCATTGTCAATGCGGGAGCAAGACTGGTGCTTCCGACACTGGCAGATAAAGTGGGAAGGATCGTCTGCATCAAAGGAGTGCTGATCGTGGCAGTGATCGCTATGGGAGTTCTCGCTGTATCAAGATCCCTGGCAGTAACGGTTGCTGTTGTGCTGATGTACGGCTGCTACGGCGGCATCATGGGAAGCTTCCCGTCCCTGACAAGCTCTATTTTCGGAATGAAGCACACCGGGGAGAATTACGGATTTGTCATGTTCGGCATTGTATTTGCAACCTTTGGCGCACCGGCGATCTCCGGTCTGGTGAGTAGCAAAGGTTATGAGATGAACGTGGTATTTGGGATCGGAGCTGTTTTTGCAGTGATCGCATTGGTATGCCTGACTCTACTTGGACGGAATCTTGTGAAAGAGCATGCCGAAAAATCTGCCGGAGTAAAGAATGATACAGCACAGGTAAGCAAACCACAGGCAGAATAAGTCTGAATGTAACTGGATGCAGAGCTGTATCAGCTGCCGGATCAAAGACAGCTGACTGAGAATCAGAAAACAGAAAAACCTGGAAGAAATAAAATGCCTGTGGCTGATTTCTTCCAGGCTTTTTTTGAGTTGCCGGAATCAGATATTTCTGCTAGGATAACGAAAGGATGAGAAAATCAGATATTGTTTTTGACTGTTTATTTTGATCTGTCGTTCGAAGAAACCGTGAGACGACATAATACAAGAAACAGAGAATTTGGTGAAAAAGATATGCGCAGATGGTGGAGAGAAAAAGATTTTTCTTCAGTTCTCAGGGAACAGGCTATTACCTGCGAAATGGATACAGACAGTATTGTTGAGAAAATATACTCGGATTTGAACGCAGATCGCAAAGCGATTGCGTTCATGAGCATATAAAGTAAATGTAATACAAACATGTTCAGACTGGCAGAATAATTGCAATCATGCTGCCTTTTTTGCTGCTTTCCAGTACTTTTACCTGTCCGTTATGCTGTCGGACAATTTCACTGACAAGTGCAAGCCCCAGGCCGGCACCTCCCATAGCGCGGCTTCTTGATTTATCTACACGGAAAAACGGGGTGAAGATTTTTTCTTGATATTCGGGAGGAATGCCGATCCCGGTGTCGGAGACTTCAAGAAAGACATAATTGACCGACGTGGATGTATCTGTTATTTCTTCGGAAAGATGGATATTTACGGTTACTTTTCCACCGGAGTGATTGTATTTGATCGCATTTTCCACAAGATTGTACACAGCGCGATACAGCAGCAGATAGCTTCCGGTAATAATGCAGTCCCCCTCCTGCTGGATCAGTTCAACATCCTTCTGTTCCGCTACAGAAGCCAGGTCGCAGAAAACCTCATCCGTCAGTGCTGCCAGAGAGATCCTTTCGGAACGTTCAACAGTCTGTACACCGGTCATATCCAGGAGGATTTCAGCCAGATGGGAAAGTCGCCCGGTCTGTTCCTGGAGCATGGCAAAAATCTCCTGATAATCTTTTAAAGCAGGTGCTTCCCTGCGGGCAAAGACCTCCAGATTTGTCTGGATAACGGCAAGAGGAGTCCTCAGCTCATGGGCTGCATTGGCAGAAAACTGCTTCTGGGCAGTAAAGGCCTCATCCAGGCGTGCGAGCATTTTGTTAAATGAAATTGTCAGGCGGGAAATTTCGTCATTGGTAGCAGGAACTTCAAGAGCCTCTGAAAGGTTCTGGACCTCTATTTGGTTTACCTCCTGGCTGAGTCTGCGAAGCGGAAGTAATGCCTGACGGCTGATAAAATAAGTGCAGATGCTGCTGAGAAGGATGATGATCCCTGTTACCATGAGTCCTTTGGTGAGAAACAGTTTTTTTGTTAGCTGCAGCTGATCGGAAAGCTCCGGAAATAAGACGGAGGGATCCATATTAAAGGTGATGGGAGCAGAATCTGTGTTATCGATCCGTATCATGTAATCTCCCAGATCCTCCATTCCGGCAACTGCAGACTGGCTGATAAAAAAATACATCAGAATGCAGGTGACTGTCATAAGCAGTGCGGTGATCAGTGTCAGACGCCATTGAAGAGATAGCTTTCCGGTTATTTTTTTCATTGTATATCCTCCGTTAAAATGTAACCCTGGCCGATCTTATTCTGTATTGGATCAAAGCCGAGAGCTGTGCGCAGCTTTTTTCGAAGAGAAGAAATGTGGACACGAATGGAATTGCTGAGACTGTTGACGCTTCCGTCCCAGATATGCTCGATCATTTCTTCCGGGCTTATGATACGGTTCTGATGAAGAAGGAAATATTCCAGAAGAGAACTTTCCTTTCGGGTCAGAGAAAGAGGAAGTCCATCGATACTGGCCTTTCTTGTACGGGTATCAAAGCTGATACGTCCGCATTGCAGACATATATCCTGCTGGATGAATTTCCTTCGTGTCAGACTTCGGATCCGTGCCTCCAGCTCTTCAAAATGAAAAGGCTTGGTGAGATAGTCATTGGCACCGAGATCAAGCCCTTCAACCTTGTCCTGGATCTGTCCTCTGGCAGAGAGGATCAAAACGGGAGTGGAAGTATCGGATTCCCGAAACTGGCGCAGGATTTCCAGACCATCAACGCCTGGAAGGTTCAGATCAAGAAGGATGAGATCATAATTTTCCACCAGACATAATTCCAGTCCTTCATCCCCGTCAAAACATGTGTCCGCTTCATAACCATCCATGCGAAGCCCCTCCGCAATAGACTGGCAAAGCTGCTGTTCATCTTCAATTATCAATATATGCATAATAAATTCTCCTAAAAAACAGTTGATTTTGCTTTGTTATCTATCATATCATGTATAGCATAAAATTCCTGTAAATTTTTTTATTTCTTAACAGAGATTTTATACAGGGGATGATATAGTAAGGCTACAGAGAGCAAGATTTACATATAAAATATACGTCGGTTCCGGATATGGGCCGGTGATATCAGAAGGGAGAATATAAACAATGAAATTAAGAACACAGAAAATAACAGCACTTATGGCAGCAGCGGTATTAGGAATATCTGCATTTGGAAGCGTACCGGTAACGGCGGCAGAAAGCACGGAAACAGCAGATATCGGAGAGGCAATGGCGGTGGATGGAGAGGCAGTTTCATCAGATCTGGTAGCAGGTACATTTAAGCCTTCCGACGTAACCTGCAAGGCACAGGATTCTTATGAATATCCGTTTCTGGGACTGAAGCTTTCACTTTCGAAGGAGCTGTTAAATCAGATCAAGGATCAGAGCATTGCAATGCTTACTACGGAAGATTTTGAGAATCAGACCAATGCAGTGACATATGCCTATGTAAGCTGGAGCAAAATGACAGAGGAACAGAAAAATGCCGAAATACAGAAGATGGGAACCGGATATGACGACTGGGTGGCAGGTCTGGACAGAATTGGTACAATTGGCGTTTATGACGAAGCTTCACAGAAAAAGCTGGATGAGATCACAGGCTGTACAGAGCATAAAGAGCTTGGAAGCAGCAGTGACGGGAAATACAAATATTATCTGAGCACTAACAAAGATGCAGATGAAAAGCTGACAAAGGAGCTGGAAAAGATCAAAACCGACATTACGGAAATGACACCGTATCAGAATATTTCCGTGTTTGAACAGCCACAGGATACCAGCGTCAACCCGGAGGATGTAAAATCTGTAGGAAAATTTGAAACAACAGGAATAGATGGAAAAACATATACAGAAAAAGTATTCAGTGACTATGACCTGACGCTGGTAAATATTTTTACAACCTGGTGCTCACCATGTGTAAAAGAGATTCCGGAACTTCAGGAGCTTTATAAAGAAATGAAAGAGAAAGGCGTCGGAGTAGCAGGCGTGGTGCTTGATACTACAGATGAAAAGGGAAATCAGGACGAGGAGGCAGTAAAAAAAGCAGGCATTCTTCAGGAAAAAACAAAAGCAGAGTATCCGTTCCTGATACCGGATACTACTATGATGAATGGCCGTCTGCAGGGGATTTCCGCATTTCCTGAAACATTTTTTGTTGACAAAGATGGAAACATTGTAGGCGATACCTATACAGGAAGCCATACACTGGACGAATGGAAGGAAATCGTGGAAAAAGAGCTTAAAAACGTTTCAAAGTAAAAGATGATCATTACGGAGAGTGAAAAAATGATTCGGAAAATAACAGCATCCAGGTGGATCGGACCTGCTCTGGCGGTTTTGGGGATTTTACTGATGATACTGGGAATCTGCAGGGGCGAGGTGTCTGTAGTTTTTACAAAAGCGATCAACATCTGTATGGAGTGTATTGGCATTGGATAATAAGAAGATGAAAATAAATGAATGGCCGCGGCATGGGATCCAGGCATTGTGGGCGGCCCTTACAAACAGTCACATATCAGGGTTTGTGACTGGAAAGATCTATACCGGAAAACTGAAAAATGTCTGTGTTCCGGGGCTGAACTGTTATTCCTGCCCCGGGGCAAGAGGGGCCTGCCCTATTGGTTCCCTTCAGGCTGTGATCGGAAGCTGGAACTTCAAGATGGCATATTATGTAGCTGGATTTCTGATCTTTGTAGGAGCGTTGCTTGGAAGACTGGTGTGCGGATTTCTCTGCCCCTTTGGACTGATCCAGGATCTGTTGAACAAGATTCCTTTTCCAAAGAAGATCCGGACATTTCGGGGAGATAAGCTTCTGCGAAAACTGAAATATGTGATCTTTCTTGTATTTGTGATCATACTTCCCATGTTTGTAGTAGATATCATGGGCCAGGGAGCACCATATTTCTGCAAGCTGATCTGCCCGGCAGGAACACTGGAAGGAGGTATCCCTCTGGTGCTGCTGAACAAATCCATGCGAAGTGCAGTAGGCTGGCTGTACATGTGGAAAAATACAATCCTGGTGATCACCATTATCTTATCAATTATGATATACCGGCCATTCTGTAAGTATATCTGTCCGCTGGGAGCTTTTTATTCGGTATTTAATAAAGTTTCCGTTTTTCGTTACAGAGTAGATAAAGAAAAATGTGTTCACTGCGGAAAATGCAGGAATATCTGCCAGATGGAGGTCGATCCGACGGAAAATCCAAACAGTACAGAATGTATCCGATGTGGAAGATGTAAAAAGATATGTCCGACACAGGCGATCCGGTGTGGGTTTGCAGGCAAACCCTGATACAGAAAAATACGAAAACGGTACAGCTTATAAAATATAAGGTGTACCGTTTTTTGCAGAAAACTACTTTTCCATATTATCTATCAGTAACATATTCAGCTGTTCCCAGCGCTTCAGATCTTTTTTTGTAAAAAGCAGCTGGTGGCGGAACGCTTCGGTAAGCTCCTGTGGTTTTAAAGTGATCACACATTTGAATGCGCAGGGCATCAGATCCGCACTGGAAATCCCACACAAAAGTCCTGTTGTAAAATCTCGAAGCTCCAGAGGATTAAAAATGTACAGGAGATCTTCTTCCAGTGGGTTATACTGATTTACAAAGGAAAAACGGATCAGCATATCACTGTAAAGAACTTTTCCGGTGTAAAAAATCTCACTGCTTCTTCCGTTGGCAGAAACAGAACAGATCGTTAAGGTTGCTTCGTATTTTCCGGATTCGCCTTTTTTTTCATAAATATCGATGACGCCATCCTTCGTACGCTGATAGCGTCCATCGTAAAAGTAAAAATATAGCCGCTGTGCCTGAAAAAATGGGCTTTTTTGTCCTTTTCCCGGTGCATTGGACGGTTTACTGGCTGTTTCAGGAAGACCAGTGGTAAGCTGGGACATAGATACCTGGAGAATCTGGCTGATCTCATATAAAGTTTCGATATCAACGGAGATATCTCCATTTTCATATTTGCATACGGTAGCTCGACTTTTATGGATGGCATCTGCCAAATCCTGCAGAGTCATCTTTCCGGCTCTTCGGTATTTTCTTATTTGTTCACCTACATAACAGGTAAAATTACTCATTTTGTTTCCTCATACTATCTATTTTTCTTATTAATTTTTATTGTATACGATTATATCGGAAAAACCGGTATTTTGTAAAGTAGTAAGAAACTTTTTTGAAATAAAATTTCGTAAAAAGAAACTTCTGCCATTTGCACTTATCTTTATTTAAGGTAAGATATGGCTGTTAGGCTGAAGGTTTCAGCCTATATCAAATATATACTTGAAGAGGGGAAATTGAAATGAAAGAAAAAGGAAGTAGCTTTTCCGGCTCAATAGGCTTTGTCCTGGCGGCAGCCGGAAGTGCAGTAGGAGTTGGAAATATCTGGAGATTTCCATATCTCTGTGCCAAAGATGGCGGAGGACTTTTCCTGCTGGTTTATCTGGTACTGGTACTGACTTTTGGATTTGTACTGTTGACAACGGATGTAGCACTTGGGAGAAAGACAAAGAAAAATGCATTGAGGGCTTTTGAATCTCTTGATCCAAAGTGGAAATTTTTAGGACATTTAACGTTTATGGTTCCGGCATTGATCATGACCTATTATTCTGTTATCGGTGGATGGATTGTAAAATATTTTTTTACTTATATTATTTCTGAAGGGAAAGATGCGGCTTCAGATGTATACTTTACATCATTTATTACATCAGATATTGCACCTGTTGTATTTATGCTGATCTTTCTGGCATTGACTGCCTGGATCGTATTTCGTGGTGTGGAAAAGGGAATCGAAAAGTTTTCCAGGATCATTATGCCGGGGCTGATTCTTCTGATCGTGATCATTGCCATTTTTTCACTGACACTGTCCCATACTGATACGGATGGAACTGTCCGCACCGGTATGCAGGGGCTGGCTGTTTACCTCAAACCGGATTTTCATGGATTGACGGTAAAACGCTTTCTGGAGATCCTTCTGGATGCGATGAGCCAGTTATTCTTTTCCTTAAGTGTATCTATGGGAATCATGATCACATATGGTTCTTATGTGAAAAATGAAGTTAATTTAAATAAAGCAACAAATCAGATTGAGATCTTTGATACCGGCGTTGCGTTTCTTGCAGGAATGATGATCATACCGGCTGTTTTTGTATTTCTCGGAAAGGATGGAATGGCTTCCGGCCCAAGCCTGATATTTATCTCACTGCCAAAGGTTTTTGATGCCATGGGAGTATTTGGCCGTCCGGTGGCAATTGCATTTTTCCTGATGATGGGATTTGCGGCACTGACTTCCTGCGTGTCTGTCATGGAGACACTGGTTGCAAACTGCATGGAACTTTATCATAAACCACGTAAGAAAATGTGTGGTGCTGTCGGAATTTATTCTCTTGTTACAGCAGTACTGATCTGCCTTGGTTATAACAAACTGTATTTTGAACTTAAACTGCCAAATGGTTCCGTTGGACAGCTTCTGGATGTGATGGATTATATCAGCAACAGTTTTCTGATGCCGTTTATCTCACTTTTGACAAGCATTCTGATCGGCTGGGTGATCGGCCCTGACTGGATCATAGGAGAAGTGGAACGAAATGGGGAACACTTCAAACGGGCAGGGTTATATCGCTTTATGATCCGTTATGTAGTGCCGGTTGTAATGCTGATATTATTCCTGGTATCTACAGGATTTGCAGATTTGATTTCATAAGTGTGGTAATATGTTTATGGCGTCTGGACAGTCGCATTAACGGATGACCAGTACAAGATACGATTAAATAACAGAGGATTTGATGAAAAAAGATATGTACGAATGTTGGAGAGAAAACTAATACATAGAACGGAAATGATTCAGAAAATTAGACTTAGCTCACTTTAAAAGTGAAAAAATAATTTGATAATTTCTTGACAAGTACTAATAAATATGTTAGTATTCAATCATCAAATTAATAAAGTCTTCGGTGACTGACGGAGTTGTGGGATAACCACGAGGGAGCCGGAGATTCGATGAGTCGACCGTCTGGGCAGTATTTGAAAAACTTCAGATACTGCTCTTTTTTATGGGATAAAAGATGCAGACGGTTGCAGCGGAGAAAGGAGAACATTATGGGATTTAAAAGTGACATCGAGATTGCACAGGAGTGCACAATGGAGCCAATTACCAAGATTGCAGAGAAAGCAGGTATTGATGACAAATATCTGGAGCAGTATGGTAAATACAAAGCAAAGATCGACTATAATCTTCTGAAAGAAACAGACAAAAAAGACGGAAAGCTGATCCTGGTAACAGCCATCAACCCGACACCGGCAGGTGAGGGAAAAACTACGACAACCGTAGGTCTTGCAGATGGAATGCAGAGACTTGGAAAAAATGTTATGGTAGCTCTTCGTGAGCCATCCCTGGGACCGGTATTTGGTGTCAAAGGTGGTGCGGCAGGCGGCGGCTATGCACAGG
This sequence comes from Ruminococcus sp. AF17-12, assembly GCF_003479245.1. Taxonomy (NCBI): domain Bacteria; kingdom Bacillati; phylum Bacillota; class Clostridia; order Eubacteriales; family Oscillospiraceae; genus Ruminococcus; species Ruminococcus sp. AF17-12. The sequence goes on along the minus strand of NZ_QUGY01000005.1, from coordinate 168,626 downwards.
TAGTTCCGATGGAGGATATCAACCTTCATTTTACCGGTGATTTCCATGCAATCGGTGCGGCAAACAACCTTCTTGCAGCAATGATCGACAACCATATTTTCCAGGGTAATGAACTGAACATCGACCCGAGAAAGATCACCTGGAGACGATGCGTGGACATGAACGACCGTCAGCTTCGTAATGTAGTAGACGGACTTGGCGGAAGAACAAACGGTATGCCGCGTGAAGACGGATATGACATCACTGTAGCATCTGAGATTATGGCAGTTCTCTGTCTGGCAAGTGATATCAAAGATCTGAAAGAGAGACTTTCCAGAATCATCATCGGATATACTTACGGTAAGGTTGCTGAGCAGAAACCGGTAACAGCAGGAGACCTCCACGCAGAGGGTGCTATGACAGCACTTCTGAAGGATGCCCTGAAACCAAACCTTGTTCAGACACTGGAGCATGTTCCGGCGATCGTTCATGGCGGACCATTCGCAAATATCGCTCACGGATGTAACTCCGTAACCGCTACAAAGATGGCTATGAAGCTTGCTGATTATGCCATCACAGAGGCTGGATTCGGTGCTGATCTTGGAGCTGAGAAATTCCTGGATATCAAGTGCCGTATGGCAGGTCTTACACCAAGTGCCGTTGTTATCGTAGCAACCGTACGTGCTCTGAAATATAATGGTGGCGTTGCAAAAGCAGATCTTAACAATGAGAACCTTGAGGCTCTTGAAAAGGGTATCCCGAACCTTCTGAAGCATGTAAGCAATATCAAAAATGTATACAAGCTTCCATGTGTGGTAGCTATTAACGCATTCCCGACCGATACCAAGGCAGAGCTTGATTTTGTGGAAGCAAAATGCAAGGAGCTTGGCGTAAACGTAGCACTTTCCGAGGTATGGGCAAAAGGTGGCGAAGGCGGAATCAAGCTTGCTGAGGAAGTGATCCGTCTTGTTGAAGAGCCGAATGATTTCACATATGCTTATGAACTGGAAGGCTCCATCGAGGACAAACTGAACCAGATCGTACAGAAGGTTTATGGTGGAAAGAAAGTGGTTCTTACAGCAAATGCCCAGAAGCAGGCGAAACAGCTGGAGGCACTTGGATTTGGCAACTGCCCGATCTGTGTGGCTAAGACCCAGTACAGCTTAACAGACGACCAGACAAAGCTTGGTGCTCCGACAGATTTCGAGGTAACAGTAAGAAATCTTAAGATTTCCGCAGGTGCAGGATTTATTGTTGCACTGACAGGTGAGATCATGACCATGCCAGGTCTTCCGAAAGTACCGGCAGCAACCAAGATCGACGTAGACGAGAGCGGTAAGATCACAGGACTGTTCTGATATAAAGTATAGAGATTTTTTGAGGGGAATTCAGATAAAAAGCGGTAGAGCCTGCAAAAATAGAGGCTCTGCCGCTTTTTATATTGTTGTGGAGAGAGTATTGAAAAACTTTTAAAAGCAGAAAAAACACTGGGTTTGACGATCCCGTGATACGAATTTGATACGAAAACCCCCGGAAGTGGTCGAGACTTCCGGGGGTTTTTGTTCCGTTTATGTAAGGTGGTTTAATCCTTTAGGCTGTTACTGCCTGTCGTTTCTGTCCAGCCTAGCCACAGTTGCCATAACAGAAACAAAGAAAGTAATTATAGAACTTGTCATAGGACTTTACATCCTTTCAGCTGGAGGTTCGGCAGCAACAGCATTATAGCATGTTCAAAACAAAAATGGTATAATATTATAAATTGTCAAGAATATCAGCAATCTCCTGCTGCTTGTTGGGATAAAACTCACAATGTCGAGGAAATCGCAGAGGGGACGCGCATGTGACATTTGTGTTAATTAAGAGGAATGCTATAGAAAATATTGTAGAGATAAATGAATGTGGGGGGGGGAAATATGGTATACACATGCAAATATAAATCGCTAATCGGAGATATTTTACTTGCCGCAGATGAAATAGGACTTACCGGTCTGTGGTTTGAAGGACAGAAATATTTTGCAAATACACTTCCCAATGACCATATCCAACAGGAGACGGAAATTCTCACAGAAGCAAAAAGATGGCTGGATGTATATTTCTCCGGTGAAGAACCGAACTTTACTCCACCACTTCATCCGAACGGTTCAATATTCAGAAAGGCAGTGTGGCAGATTTTACTGGAGATCCCCTACGGACAGACGATCACATATGGAGAAATTGCGCGCAGAATGGCAGAGATGAAAAACACTTCCCATATGTCCGCCCAGGCAGTAGGCGGTGCGGTTGGACATAATGAAATTTCCATTATCATTCCCTGCCATCGAGTCGTAGGAACAAATGGAAGTCTGACAGGATACGCCGGAGGAATAGACAAAAAAATTTCACTTCTTAAGCTGGAACATACAGATATGAGTTGTTTGTTTATTCCAAAGAAAGGAACTGCACTGTAAAACTCAGGCTGAGAGGACGGTCTGGTGCAGGCGTCCACGAAAAGACAGATATTTTATTTATGAAAGCATGCTATGAAAATTGCCAGCAGGATTTCGGAGGAATAATTATGGGAAAAATACTGGATGAAGATTTAATCTACGAGATACTGTCCGTGGTGGAAGAGATACCGGAGGGAAAAGTGGCCTCCTACGGACAGATCGCACGGCTGATCGGGCGGGATAAAAATTCACGTCTTGTAGGAAAAGTCTTAGGTATGGCAGAATTTTACGGGAAGTATCCCTGCCACAGAGTTGTGAACCATGCAGGGCGTACTGCACCAGGCTGGAGAGAGCAGAAGATGCTTCTGGAAGACGAGGGTGTGGAGTTTAAGGCAAATGGATGTGTAGATATGAAGCAGTATCAGTGGGAGGAGTAGTGTTTTATGAATTGTAGAAATATGATGCAGATCCCGGAGCTTACAGAAGTTCTGAAGCTGAAAGCAGGGGAAAACGGTCTGGAGTAGTCTGTACGATGGGGCTATTTTGCAGACTGCCTGCAGTGCATCAAAAGTGAATACAGGATTGAATAACTATATCCATGGAGGAGAATTCGTAGTTCTGACAAATCCCAGTGTCACCAACAACAGCCGGAAACTCGTGCTGGAGGAAAAGGACAGAAACGCCGCAGAGCAGCTGTCTTCCTCTATTCTGGATGCAGAACATTTAAGCCGAGAGCGTGTGATGGCACAGGCCAGATATCTGAACCTTGCACCGCTTACCATGACCGATGAGCAGATGGAGAAAGGACTTGAGATCTTTGAAGCTTCTCTGAAAGAGGCATTAGAAGCATAGATTAATAGAAAGTTACTCTGTAATAGAAAGCTACTCTGTAACAGAAAAATAAAACATGCTTGACAAACCATAAATTCCTTATATAATTATCAATGGTAATTAACAAAGATAATTATACAAGGAGTTTTTTTATGACAAATGAAAAGATCAAGCGGATGTTTGATGCGTTTTATCAGGCAAAGCGGATCCGGGATATGCTTCCGCCACTGCCTCAGGGGGTGATGCCATCCTACATACAGTATCTGGATGTGATCCATTCTCTGCAGCGGGAAAAAAAGGATATCCGGCTCTCTGATATCAGTGATGCCATGAACCTTCCGCGTCCGGGTGTTACCAGAACAGTGAAAGAAATGGAGGCAAAGGGATATCTTCAGAAGCTTACGTCTCCGGATGACGGGCGCGTTACTTACATTTCCATAACAGAAAAAGGAGAGAGGCTTTCCAGGAAGTATGATCAGGATTATTTCAGCAGTCTGGCGCCCTATCTTTCAGAGATTTCCGAAGAAGAAGCAGACAATATGATCCGGACCATCGGGAAATTTTATCAGATCATGTGTGACAGGAGGGAACATTATGACAAATGATAAGGCAGATTTTACCCAGGGAAATATCCTGAAGAAGCTGGTTGCATTTATGATGCCGGTACTCGGTGCGCTGATCCTGCAGGCTGCCTATGGTGCGGTCGATCTTCTTGTAGTTGGAAGATTCGGTTCCACATCCGGACTGTCAGCGGTTTCCACCGGAAGTCAGGTACTGAATCTGGTTACCTTTGTAGTGATCCAGTTTGCTATGGGTATCACAGTTCTGATCGCACGTTATCTTGGAGAAAAAAGACCGGAGCAGATCGGCTCCGTTATCGGTGGGGCTGCAATCGTCTTTACCATGATCTCTATCGTGCTGTTTATTGTTATGGTAGGCTTTGCACATCCGATTTCCATGCTGATGCAGGCACCGGAAGAAGCGGTAGCGCTGACTGCATCTTATGTACGGATCTGTGGCAGCGGAATTTTCTTTATTGTCGCGTATAACCTACTGTCTGCTATTTTCCGTGGCCTTGGTGACAGTAAATCTCCGCTGCTGTTTGTGCTGGTGGCATGTATTGTAAATGTGATCGGAGACCTGGTACTGGTAGCCGGCTTACATATGGATGCAGCAGGAGCAGCTATTGCTACGGTTTCTGCTCAGGCCTTAAGTGTTGTATTTGCAGTAGTTCTGCTGATAAAGAAGAAGCTTCCGTTTACCATTACAAAAAAAGATTTCCGGCTGAATCCTCAGTGCAGACGTTTTCTTAAGATCGGACTGCCGCTGGCACTTCAGGAATTCCTGACACAGATTTCATTTCTGGCCTTGTGCGCATTTGTCAATCGCCTGGGTCTGGAAGCATCCTCCGGTTACGGAGTTGCATGTAAGATCGTAAACTTTGCCATGCTGGTTCCAAGCTCCCTGATGCAGTCCATGGCCTCCTTTGTTTCACAGAACGTAGGAGCAGGAAAGCCGAAACGTGCGAGAAAATCCATGCTTACGGGAATTGGAGTTGGCCTGTCTGTGGGATGCCTGGTATTTATCCTGATCCTGCTGAAGGGTGATGTGCTGGCAGGATTCTTTTCAATAGATGCCGGCGTTATCCAAAAGGGCTTTGATTATCTGAAGGGGTTTGCTCCGGAGACACTGGTAACGGCTGTTCTGTTCAGTATGATAGGCTATTTCAACGGAAACAACCAGACCATATGGGTTATGGTCCAGGGCCTGATCCAGACGCTTCTGGTACGACTTCCAATGGCGTACTTTATGAGTATCCAGCCGGATGCCAGCCTGACAAAGATCGGTCTTGCAGCACCGGTATCTACCACAGTGGGAATCATTCTGAACATCGGATTCTTTCTGTACTTTACCCGTGTGAAAAAAGAAATTGTTTCGGAAGAATGACCGGATAAAGGGATGTAAATGAGAGGGGTGATATGATATAATCAGAATCACCCCGGCAGAGGTGATGGTACTGACCCCTGAAATAGCTGCCGGAATCTTGACAGCTGTAAAGGAGGAGTACAGGATGATTTGCGGGATGACGTATTTTCAGATATGTCTGTATTTTTTGTTTTATTCTTTTGGAGGATGGGTCGTTGAAGTTATCTTCCATGCAGTAACCTTAGGAAAGGTTATAAACCGGGGATTTCTCAACGGTCCGGTATGCCCGGTGTACGGATTTGGTGTACTTTCCGTGTTTGCATTGCTTAATACGCTTCAGAGCGGCGGACATCAGATGAGTGAGGGAATGATCTTTCTGTTTGGAATCGTTCTTGCAACTGCGGTAGAGCTGGTTGCCGGATGGCTTCTGGATGTATGCTTCCATGCAAGATGGTGGGATTATTCTAATAAGCCGCTGAATTTTCACGGCTATATCTGTCTTGAGTTTTCCCTGATATGGGGACTTGCCATTGTGATGGTCGTAAAGGTTTTTCAGAAGTATGTGGAGCGTCAGGCTTCTCATACACCTTCCACACTGGAATGGGTTGTTATGGCAATTCTGTATGCGGTGTATCTGGCTGATCTTATTGTAACAGTGGCGGTGATCCGCGGACTGAATAAAAAGCTTACTCGACTGGATAAGGTACGTGCGGATCTGCGGATCGTGAGTGATAAGCTCAGTGATACTCTGGCAACAACTACCATTGATACAGCACAGAAGGTGGGAGAGGGAAAGGTTCAGGTTGCTCTTGCTAAGGCAGAGCTCAGAGATGCGACTGTGGCTCAGAGAGAAAAATCTGCCGAAATGCTTCGAATGAAGAAAGCGGAGCTTCAGGCACAGTTTGATGAGCTGTCAAGCTCTATCACAAACCATACGGTATTCGGCCAGGGAAGAATCATTAAGGCTTTCCCGGAGATGAAGCACAGAGATTATTTTGAACTGATCCAGGAACTGAAGAAAAAACTCAGATAAGAAAAATGAAACGCGATAAAGAGGCAGCAGGAAATTTCCAACATTTCCTGCTGCCTTTTTTGGGAGTATCAGAGTTTCAGCTTATCGGATTCGTTTCTTTATCATTGGTCCGATGATCATGGCGATGATCATTTTTATGAGATCTGCCGGGATAAACGGAATTACACAGATTCCAAGAGCTGCTTTGAAAGTGGAATCTGCAACGATGCAGAACCATACAGTTCCGAAAAGATAGCATACAATTGTTCCTGCGATCATACCAACGAGCTGGATCAGAGGCTTATGGCAGTTGTCAATTACCAGTCCGGCAATAACAGCCATAACGATAAAGCCGATGATGTATCCGCCTGTAGGACCGGCCAGCTTTGCAGGGCCGCCGGTAAATCCGGAAAATACCGGAAGACCTACAAGTCCAAGCAGAAGATAGATCAGATAGCTGATGGTTCCTTTTTTCCATCCGAGAAGATACAGGGACAGATAAATGGCAAGATTGGTAAATGAGATCGGAACCGGACCGATCGGAATGGACAGCGGCGCAAGAATACAAGTGACAGCTGCCATAAGAGCGGTCATGGTGATCTCGTAGGTTTTTGTACGTGGTGCAGAGACAGTATTTGTCTGGTTCATATTGAAAGAGCCTCCTTTGAAAAAGGTAATATATTTACTGGTTCGGGTAAGCAATGAAATGCTGTAAGTGTGTATGACAGGTCATATGTACAGAAGGATGCTTACGCAGATTCAATCTCATAGGTGAATCCTGCATCCGTAATGGTTTTGAGAGTGTCTTCGATTCCCTGGCCACCTTCTGTAAGATAACCGGAAGCAAAAATAGAGTCTACAACACTGAGCAGTTTTTTTTCTTCGCCTTTAAAATAAACTTCTCTTCCGGCAGCACATCGGATATCTGCTTTAGGCACAAGAAGTCTTGCCAGGCAGAGGACCTTCATACAGTATTCTGTTGTCAGCTGGGAAATATCTGCATTTCCGAGAGGAGTTCCCTTGATCGGAAGAAGAAAGTTGATCGGCAGTGCTTCCGGCTGGATCTCACGTAATTCCAGAAGCATGTCAACAACGTCTTCCTTACTTTCACCCATGCCAATGATACCGCCGCTGCAGATCTCGAAACCAAGTCCCTGAAGCATATGGATATTCCGGACACGCTGGTCAAAGGTATGTGTACTGCAGATATTATGATAAAAGGAACGGCTGCTGTTCAGGTTATGGTTGATCCGGTCAAGACCAGCCTCTTTGAGCATTTTTGCCTGGTGCTCTGTGAGAAAGCCTATGGAGCAGCAGAGATGAGTTCCGTGTTCTTTCATTTTGCGGATCCTGCGGGCTAGCTCCTCGATCTCTTTATCTGTAAATTTCATACCACTCAGTCCGATACAATGTCTGGATAAATGATAATCATTTACGAAATCATTGTCCTGATATAATTTGTCTTCATCTACCCATTTGTATTTATCAATATCGGCAGTGGAACGACATGACTGGGCACAGTAGGCACAATCCTGGGAACAGTTACCACTGCGGGCATTGGTAAGGATGTGGATGCTTACCCGGTTTCCCTTATATTTGTAACGTAAACTGCTGGCGCGGTCGATCAGTGCCTCAAGTTCTTCGTCCGGAGTATCTAAAATTGCAATGGCTTCATCTCTGGAAAGCGATGGAGCTTCTTTTTCGCATGATGCAGTGTTCATGTCAATACCTTCCTTTTGAGTTTTTTTGTACGGGTATCACTTTATCACATAGAAATATTGAATGTCAACTGCAAATATAAAATGAGTTTACAATTAAAAACTGTAGTATTAAGGTAATGCTTAGGATCATCAAAGCAGGTAATTTCCTTGATTCGGTTAAAATAATTCTCAATTCAATATCATATCTTTATAAAATCTTAATACGGAAGCAGAGACTTTTATACTATCTTTGAAAGTAGTTATATATAATAAAATGCATTACGAGGATAGCACTGTTAAAAGTATTGATAAGGAGTTCTGATCATTTATGCCGGAAAAATCATATAAGAAAAAACATATGACATCTTTTCAGCTGATTATCATGGGGTTTGCAGGAGTGATCCTTTTGGGAACCGTTCTGCTGATGCTTCCATTTTCTTCTGCGGAGAAGGTGATCACACCATTTCATGAGGCACTTTTTACAGCTACTTCGGCGGTATGTGTTACAGGTCTTGTGGTAAAGGACACTGGAAGCTACTGGTCCCTGGCAGGCCAGACGATCATTCTTGCACTCATACAAATAGGTGGGCTTGGAGTAGTGACTGTGGCTGCGTCTGTTTCCCTTCTTTCCGGAAAGAAAATATCCCTCATGCAAAGAAGCACCATGCAGAATGCAATTTCAGCTCCAAAAGTCGGAGGAATCGTCAGACTAACAAGGTTTATTTTGAGGGGAACATTTTTGATCGAAGCTGCAGGGACGGTGTTGCTGCTGCCGGTTTTTATGGGAGATTATGGAAAAAAGGGAATCTGGATGTCAGTTTTTCATTCAATCTCTGCTTTTTGTAATGCCGGCTTTGATATTCTGGGGACAGATTCCAGTATGTTTCCATCGCTGACTAGGTATTCCGGAAATATACTTATAAATCTGGTAATTATGCTGTTGATCATTACAGGAGGAATCGGTTTTCTCACATGGGATGATATTTATACAAACAAACTGAACTTTAAACGCTACCGCATGCAAAGCAAGATCATTCTCATGACTACCGCATGTCTGATCTTATTTCCGACAGTTTTTTTCTATATCTGTGATCTGACAAAATTACCCATGGAAAAACGCCTGTTAGCAGCAGCGTTTCAATCGGTAACGACAAGAACTGCCGGATTTAACACCATAAACATTTCAGAGATGAGTGAGGCATCAAAAGCGGTTATGATACTGTTAATGCTAATTGGTGGTTCACCGGGATCTACAGCAGGTGGAATGAAAACAACAACTTTTTCAGTACTTATTTTAAATGCAATTGCGACATTTCGAAGTCAGGAAAATGCAGGAGCTTTTGGGCGAAGACTTGAATATCATGTGATAAAAAATGCAGCGACAATAGCCATGTTATATTTTGCCTTGTTCTTTGGCGGCGGAATAGCGATCAGTGTGTACGAAGGCCTTCCGCTTTTAAATTGTCTGTACGAAGCTGCTTCAGCTGTTGGTACGGTAGGGCTGACGCTGGGAATCACACCGGAACTTCATGTTTTTTCACAAGTCGTGTTGATCATACTGATGTATCTGGGACGTGTAGGTGGTCTGACCCTGATCTATGCGGTATTTTCCGGAAGAAATAAGGGAAATGCAAAGCTCCCTCTGGAAAAAATCACAGTTGGATAAGAAGGAGAAAAATAATATTATGAAAAATGTATTGCTTATTGGACTTGGAAGGTTTGGAAGACATATTGCCATGCAGCTCAATCAGCTGGGACATGAAGTTATGGCAGTTGACTGGAAGGAAGAAAGAGTGGACAAAGTACTGTCATTTGTGACGAATGCTCAGATTGGTGACAGCACCAATGCTGAATTTTTACAGTCCCTTGGAATTGGAAACTACGACATTTGTTTTGTGACCATTGGAGATAGCTTTCAAAATTCTCTTGAAACAACATCCCTTCTAAAAGAACTGGGTGCAAAATTGGTGATATCCAGAGCTGAACGTGATGTTCAGGAAAAATTTCTTTTACGCAATGGTGCCGATAAGGTAGTTTATCCGGAAAAGCAGGTGGCAAAATGGGCCTCCATCCGTTATACAGATGATCATATCCTGGATTATATGGAGGTGGATGCTTCCCATGCAATTTTTGAAGTGGAAGTGCCGGAAGAATGGGTTGGAAAAACAGTGGGTGGACTTGACATCAGAAAACGCTACAATATTAATATTCTGGCAGTAAAAAATGAAGAGGAATTCAGTATTGCAATTTCACCGGAAACATATTTTACAGAAAATGATAAATTACTGGTATTAGGAGAATACAGAGCTCTTCAGAAGTGCTTCCGCATATAGCTCATTGCCATGAAGAAAAAATTTTTGACCACAGAACTGCTGCGTGATATAATTCCAGTAAACAACAGCAGAAGGAGAATGAGCTTGAAAATGGAGGATACAGTAAAAAACAGAACCTGTCCGAAACGGCCATTTGCATGGTATGTGGAAAAACCGTCTGCAAAAGATTACTTGCTGACGGTTTTTATATTTGCAGTATGCACTTTGATTGGCCTGCTGTTTCAGAAGCTGGATTTTACAGATACGAATATTGTAACGATATACATTCTGGGTGTGTTGATCACTTCCATCGTGACAGATGGTTATCTTTGCAGTGTAGCAGGCTCCTTTTTAAGTGTATTCTTATTTTGTTTTTTCCTGACGGAGCCAAGGATGTCTTTTGAGACATATGCGGTGGGATATCCGGTGACATTTTTCATAATGCTTATTTCATCCGTACTTACAGGAACCCTTGCGGCAAAGCTGAAAATGCATGCAAAGCTGTCTTCACAGATTGCCTTTCGCACACAGGTTCTGTTTGATACGGATCGTCTGCTGCAAAAGGCAAAAAGTGAGACAGAAATTCTCGGAGTTACCTGTACACAGCTGATACGCCTGTTAAACCGCAGCATCACGGCATATGTTGTGGAAAATGGAACTTTATCAGAAGGAAAGCTTTTTTCCGGGGAAAAAGAGAGCACTGAGGATTTTCTGACACAGGAAGAACAACAGGCGGCCAGATGGACTTATGAAAACAGACAGCGTGCCGGCGCATCCACACAGTATTTCTCACAGGCAAAATGCTTATATCTGGCAATTCGAAGCGGGAATAATGTTTATGGCGTAATCGGGATCCCTCTGCAGAAAGAAACACTGGACTCTTATGAATACAGCATCCTGCTGTCTGTAATAAATGAATGTGCACTTGCAATGGAGAATGTACAAAATGCCATAGAAAAAGAAAAAAATGCGGTTTTAGCAAAAAATGAGCAGTTGCGTGGCGATCTTCTTCGGGCGATCTCCCATGACCTGCGTACTCCGCTTTGTTCTATTTCCGGAAATGCAGATATGCTTCTCAGTAACAGTGACCGTCTGGATGAAGCTACAAGGTATCAGATCTACACGGACATTCATGAGGATTCAGAGTGGCTGATCGGAGTTGTGGAAAATCTGCTTTCCATTACCAGGCTCAATGATGGAAGATTGAAGTTTAAATTTACGGATCAGCTTTTGGATGAGGTAATAGCAGAGTCACTCCGGCATGTCAGCCGGAAGCATGATGCGTATAAGATCGTGGCGGACTGTGAAGAACTTGTTCTTACACGTATGGACGTGCATCTTATTATACAGGTTCTGGTAAATTTGATCGATAATGCGATAAAATATACGCCGTCAGGCTCTGTCATCAGCATTCGGGGGTTCAAAAAAGCCGGGAAAGCACAGGTAAGCGTGGAAGATAACGGCCCCGGGATCCCGGATGAAATGAAGCCACATATTTTTGAGATGTTTTATACAGGGAAAACAACCGTTGCAGACAGCCAACGGAGTCTGGGGCTTGGCCTGGCACTTTGCCGCTCGATCATAGAAGCTCACGATGGAACACTGGTTCTTTCGGATCATGCTCCGCATGGATGTACTTTTACTTTTACTTTACCATTAAGCGAGGTGACATTAAATGAATAAGACATTAATTCTGGTGGTTGAGGATGACAGACCCATACGGAACCTGATCGTTACCACTTTAAAAACACATGACTATAAATATCTGGCTGCAGAAAATGGGGCTTCGGCCATTTTGGAGGCTTCATCACACAATCCGGATATCGTTCTTCTGGATCTGGGCCTTCCTGATATGGAAGGAGTAGAGGTAATAAAGAAAATCCGTACCTGGTCGAATATGCCGATCATCGTGATCAGTGCCAGAAGTGAAGATATGGACAAAATAGAGGCACTGGATGCGGGTGCAGATGATTATATCACAAAACCATTTTCAGTAGAAGAATTACTTGCGCGTATCCGTGTCAGCCAAAGGCGGCTTGCCATAACGCAGTCAGGAAAACAGCCGGAAACATCTGTTTTTGAAAATGGTGGATTAAAGATAGATTACACGGCTGGCTGCACATTCCTGAAGGACAGAGAACTGCATCTGACGCCCATTGAGTATAAGCTGCTCTGCCTTTTATCCCGTAATGTTGGAAAAGTATTGACACATACATATATTACTCAGCAGATCTGGGGACGCTGCTCGGAAAACGATGTTGCTTCTCTCAGGGTTTTTATGGCAACACTGCGGAAAAAACTGGAGCTTGAAAAAAACGGTGTACAATATATCCAGACGCACATAGGAATTGGATATCGCATGCTCAGGATCGAGAAACCTGAGCAGGAAACGAACTCTTCTTTATGAAGTCGGAAGGGCTGACGGAAACAGTGGAGCATAAATTCTGTGCATCGCGAAGCGTGTTGCTGAGAACGGAGTGAACAGTAACTAGGGTTTACAGGGCAGATGCATGGAATAAAATTTTGTTTGACTTTTTGAAAAAGAGGCAATATAATTACAGGGAACGAGTGGCAAGTAAGCGTAAATCCAGTTTACCGGCTACTCGTTTTCATTTTACAAAAATGAATATCGTCATGAAAAAGTGTGTAGCGTGTCAGCGTAAGTCCAGCTTATATGACAGGGTGCGCACTTTTTTTGTGCCAAAAAGAAAGGAGGTGACATGCTCCCACCACTTAAATCTTACGATTTTGAAGTGGGGGCTTCCTGCTCAATTGCCCTTTAGGGCAAAGCTAAAACAGGCTATCCCCGCGTGTCCTGCGGTTTTGTTTTTTATGTTTATCCGGTTACGGATTTTTTTCTTGTGCCGTCAGGCACATTCTTTATAGATCCTTTTTCCTTCTTCCCGGATGTTGACTGCTGCATTCACATCCCGGTCCATCCTGTTTCCACATTCACAGACATACATTCTATCCGACAATGCTAGTTCCTTTTTCTTATGTCCGCATACACTGCAGATCTTGCTGGATGCAAAATAACGGTCTACTTTTATAAGATGTTTTCCGCGCTCTTCCAGCTTGTATCCAAGCATGGACAGAAACTGCCCGTACCCGTTATCCTGCACGCCTTTCCCAAGATGCAGGCCTCCGGACATTCCCTTCAGGTTCAGATCTTCCACGCATACTGCATCATATCTTTCAGCAAGCTCCCTGCTGAGCTTATGCTGGAAATCTTTTCTCTGGTTCTTTATCTTTTCATGACATAAAGCTACCCGTTTCTTCTGTTTCTGATAGTTCCGGCTTCCTTTTTCACAGTGGGAGAGCTTTCTCTGTTCCCTTGCAAGTTTTTTCTCTGCTTTTCTGTAAAACATAGGATACCCAGCTCTTTCTCCTGTAGAAAATACACACATTCCCTGCATGGCAAAATCGATCCCAAGAAATCTCTCTGCCGGTCTTTTTTCCACGGTTTGGTTCTCACAGCAGAACAAAAGACTTGCAAAATATTTCCCGGATGGCTCACGGCTCACAGTTACGGATCTCAGCTTCCAGTCTGACGGAATCTGCCGGTGGAGTTTTATCTTTATGGCAGCCATCTTCGGAAGCTTCAGATGGCTATCCTGCAAAAGGATATTCCCGTTTACTGCATTGGTCGTATACGAATTTCTTGTATGCTTCTTTGATTTATAACGTGGAAATCCGCAGGATGGTTCCCGGAAGAACTTCCGGAACGCACTTTCCAGATGCAGCTGCACATTCGCCAGGGCAAGGGAGTCTACCTCCTTCAGCCAGGGATATTCCTTCTTATATCCGGCCGGTGTGTTCCGGAGCATCTTTTTTTCTTTCTGGTAATAGCTGATCTTGTCTGTGAGCATCTGGTTATAGATAAAGCGGCTACAGCCGATTGTTTTCTCTATCTGGACTTTCTGCTCTTTATTTGGATAGATCCTTATTTTTACGGCGCGGTTCATTCTTCTCACCTTCTGTATTTTATAACCATCACCAGGTGATAGTATAGTAGAAATACTGAATGGGAATTATTGTCTAATTCCATTATATTTATCATTCATTTTCTTTTATCGACTGATATGTATTTATGAACTAATTGTTCTTTTTTAGTATACTACATCAGGGGATGGAGAACAAGTGTTTCTTTTGTACTATAGGGATTTTTTGAGCAGATATGCCCAGATGTGCAATTCATCTCACCACCTGAAGAGGTGGGAGAATTCTTGCTACATTTGTTAAAACAAAATGGCGGAAAGCAACAAGATGAAGGATATGCCGGTAAATAAGCTGATGATCCAGATGGGAATCCCGATGATCCTATCTATGGCATTGCAGGCAGTCTATAACATTGTAGACAGTGCATTTGTGGGAAATATGAAAGCAGGCAGTGAGACAGCACTAAATGCTTTGACACTGGTATTTCCAGTGCAGATGCTTATGGTGGCAGTGGGGATTGGAACCGGTGTAGGAACCAATGCACTTCTTGCAAGGACACTTGGACAGGGAGACAGTAAAAAAGCTGCAAAGGTAAATTAAGCGTGAAAATGGGTCTGCCCAGCAGCGGTTTTTTTTCTTTTCTGCCGCTGGGCAGATGTTTTTTCTTTAGATACATGATAAGAGGAATTTTTGAAGATTCCATAAAGATTTGAAAAATGGACGGACATAAAAGACGTCCATTACACTATCGGAAAATCAGCAAGGAAGTTTCATAGTAACCTTTGCGCCGCCGGTTTCTTTTGAATTTTCTAAAATAAGCTGACCATTATGTTGTTCCATAATCGAATTTGTAATATATAGACCCATACCAAAGTGTAACTTTGAATTGCGGCTTTGATCGCCCATATAGAACCGTTCCTGTGCGTGGCATAATGCCTCTTTAGAAAACCCCGTTCCCTCGTCTGTGACTGAAATTTCCACGAAACCGTTGTTACTCTGAATATCCACATAAAGCGTTCCGCCTTGCGGGGAGTAGTCCAGCCCATTACTGATAACATTCATAATAGCACGTTCTATCAGCACCCTATCAAATTTCAGCATTTGAGGGAGTGAAACAGTATTCATTTGCAGCCGGATTTCTTTTGTCCGGCATAGTGATTCCATATAACCGAACAAGTGCTGCATGAACGCTGGCAAGTCTATACTTTTAATATGGAGCTGATAACCAACCGCCGCCCGTGATATATCAATCAGGGTTTGAATATATGACTGCATCTGGCCGGAGCTTTCCACGACGTAACCAGCGTATAATCGTTGCTCATCATCAAGATTTGTTTCTGTGAGTAAATCAGCATTTCCTTGAATAACCGTCAGAGGCGTTTTCAAATCATGGGCAAGCGCGGCGATTTGCTCTTTCTGTGTCTGTTCGGTTTTCCATTGCCGTTCTAACGAAATTTTCAGATTATCTTTCATATCTGAAAAAGATGCAAGGACATCTTCAAACTCTTTGATTTTGGCGTGTCCTACTTCAAAATCAAGGTTTTGCTTTGAAACCTCCGCAGTTGCTTCAAAAAGCGGGGTCAGTTGTGTACGCAGGTTCTTAGCAAATCTGGCGGTCAGTATGATAATGACCAGCAGCGAATTTACAGCCATCAGGATAAACGCAAGCGTGTCAGGAGATGGAAAATATTCCGGTAGCCATGACACTGTAAATTGAGAACCAATATAATACCTTAAAACGCAAAATTCGTTTTCCCGGACAACAAGTGCAAACTGCCTCCCCGTAGCATATTCAATATATTCTCCCTTTGCGTACAGCAGGGCAATTTCTTTTTCATCATCGTCCATATTGCTGTAAAGCTCATTAAAGTTCTTGTCCAGAATTAAGTAGCCGCATCCCTGTGGAATCACAACCTTTGTAATATCCGGGGCAATCGTCAGCGTTGGAATGATCTCTTTTACCTGCAATTCACTTAGATTTGCTCTTGTAGCTAATCCAGCATTTACAGCAAGTCCCTCCAAACCAGAAGGGACAATAATTGCCGCTACCAGCATGACAATGAGGGAGATAGCAAACTGGCGAAACAATATTTTCAATGTAGGTTTCTTTTTCACTCCCATTTATATCCTATCCCCCATACGGTGCTGACCGGACTTATTTTGAAATGCTCCAATTTCGCACGAATATTTTTTATATGCGTTGAGATCGTAGAGTTATCGCCTATTCCATCAAACCCGAAAACGGCTTCATAGATTTGTTCTTTTGTAAAAACCTGTCCCCGGTTTTTCGCAAGGTATTCACAGATTGAATACTCGCTTTTGGTAAGGGGAACCGGCTGTTCTGAAACATACAGTACCTTTGCGGAAAGGTCAAATCTTATATCAGGCTCAAATGAAAGTGTGCTGTGATGCTCCCTTTTTTCTCTGCGTAAATGTGCCGCGACACGGGCGCGAAGCTCCTGAATACGAAAAGGTTTCGTAATATAATCATCCGCACCGATGCCCAATCCAAACAATATATCTTCCTCTAATGTCTTTGCGGTCAGAAAGAGAATCGGGCAGTCTACCATATTCCTGATCTGTTTGCAAAACTCAAACCCGTCTGTGCCAGGCATCATCACATCCAAAAGAATGAGGTCATAGAAATGCAGCTTTTTGATGTCTACATCATCCGCATTTTGACAGACTGTTATCAAATATCCATCTTTCCCCAAACTGTTCTTAATCAATTCCAAGATAGAAACTTCATCGTCAACTACAAGTAAGTGGGTCAAAAAATCACCTCCCGCCCCATTATACCACATTGTCGAGGTTACTCATCATTATTTTTAATGTCAGCTTTCCGATATTCATTGTTGATATTTACAGCTACGGCATTGCTTATATCCACATTCACAATACTGTAAACGTAGCCGAAACTGAAATCTTCCCCCGCCACATTTTTGAAGCGTTTCGATACCTGCCCGATTTCTTCTTGCAGTTCTGACATTTCAAGACATTCATCCGTTATGGTATATGTCAGGCCGTTATATGAAATTTCATCATAGTTTGCGGCGTTCAGCTCATAATACGGCAGAGATTCATTTAACGCCTTATTTTTATCGGCGGTATCGCGGAGCGCACCGCAGGCCGATAAGCATATAAGACTTACAAGCATAATTACCACGGCAAACAGGCACTTTTTATTCACTGTTTTTACCTCCCTCCCAACCATGAAACCAAACCAAACTGGCAATCAGCAGACAAACAGTGCAGCATACAGAAATAATCATACCGCTGAAAAAATCGGTTTTTACCTGTGCATACAGTTGGGGGCTATCCCATGCAAGCACAGTGTAATCCATAGCACGAACGCCCCAGGCCCAGGGAATATATTTCCATGTAGCGTCACCAAGCCCTGTTATCATAAGGGCAGCTATTAAACTCCCTGCAATTCCCAATCCCATAGATGCACCTTTTCCGAAGCTCATTCCCACAAACAAATGAATCAGGTAAATGGGAAGCATGGTAATCAACAATAGAATCCCTGCTTTCAGGTAAAGGCTTGCCGGAGCATCCCTATATAGTGCAGCGAATGTTCCTAACGCTAAAAATGTTGCGCCAAAAGCACAGATCATCAGAAAACCAAGTTTACCAATATACGTTGCCATGCGAGATGGGATTGTTCCCAACAAAAGCTGATAATGCCCGGCCTGATTTTCGATCTGAACAACCAGGCCCACAATAATGCCGATCAGAAACGGGAACGCAACGGCCAGCACTTCCAGATAGGCACTGATTTTGGTTGCCAGTTCCCATCTGGATATATGATAGTAACCCGCAAAAATCGCCGCACATATAATCGGAATCATGCTGTGCATATAGAGCAAAATGCTATGTTTACACTTCTGATATTCTGCTTTCCAGCAGCGAACCACAGATACCATAGTTACCCCACCTCCTTTTTCTCAAACCATCTTGCAGTTAAAAATGACAGCGCCGCAAACCAGGCCAGCGAAATGACCAATACAAGTATAATCATCCAAAATGCCATTGCCGTACTCTGATCTGCAACCGGCTCACCATTAGGCAAAATACCTAACACGGAAATCATAAGATGCGGCACCCAGCTATACGGGCAGATCATCCACAAAGAGGTTGTAGCCGTGAAAATCCCTAAAACGCTTCCAAGTCCGGCATTAAGAATAACCGTGACAAAGATACCAACTTTTTTTGATAACCATAAGCACAGCGGAACTTCCCATAGGCTTGCAATGACAATACAAGCTGTTCCGGCCGCAGCCTGGCAAATTCCGATTGTCAGGGGAATTTCGTTGATAACTAATATTGCAAAACCGCCCAACAGATTTAGCGCCAGGAAAATGAAATTCCCCACACAGGAGTAAATACCGGCCACTCCAATTTTTGCTTTCCAGACTTTGTTCTGCGAAACAGGCAATGAAGCAACGGCACGATATTTTAGTTTGCCATTATCCCGCTGTTCAATCAAGGCACAGGTGAGCGTAAGGAATCCAGGATAAAGCAGGTTATACCACCAATTATAAGAATTGAGCTGGAACCAAAGAGGGGCAAAAAAGTTCATAAGCGCAGTTACAAACGGGGCCAGAACGATCAGTGTTTTTGTGAAAGTTCTCTTATGCTTTAGGTTCTCTGCCTGAATATATGCCATCTCCATTTAATATCCCTCCTTACCATTTCTGCGAATAACATCCATAAAGAGTTGTTCCAAATCTTCACCGGCGCGAAGCTCTCCCTCATATCCAAGGACGCCGCCAGCAATGATACCCACATGATCTGCAATCTGCTGGACTTCTGACAGAATATGGCTGGACAAAATAACTGTAATCCCTTTGCAGGGAAAAGAGCGAATTAACTCTCGAAGTTCCTCAATCCCTAAAGGGTCAAGGCCGTTAGTCGGTTCATCCAGAATCAAAAGCTGGGGACTGTTCAGCAATGCAATAGCAATACCAAGCCGCTGCTTCATACCAAGAGAAAACTGCCCGGCCCGTTTCTTGCCGGTATTCGTGAGCTGGACAATTTGCAATACCTCGTTAATTCGTGCATCGTCCAGGCCGAGCAATGTAGTTCTGACTTTGAGATTTTCGTATGCAGTCAGATTTTCGTAAAGCGGGGGCATCTCAATCAAAGCACCGATATGCTCCAGATCATTCCGCTTCCACGGGTGGCCGTCAAACTCGATGCTTCCCGATGTGGGGCGCAAAATGCCGGTGAGCATTTTTAAGATCGTGGATTTGCCAGCCCCATTCGGCCCCAGCAGACCATAAACCGAGTTGCGCCGGATGTTCAGTGACACATTGTTTACCGCCATTTGCCCCTTGAAATTTTTGCAGAGGTCAGTCGTTTTCAAAATCATATCCATATAATCAAGTCCTTTCTTTGATTCTACGGATAGCATACCGGGCAATTTTGAAGATTTCATAAAGATTCCCGAAAACAGAATATGAACAATATACCGTAACCGTGGAGCATATCGCAACAAAGCACCAACCTACGCATTTAGGGCCTTAAAAAGCCCTATATTTCAAGGTTTTTCCCGCATAGTCGGCGGGGTATGTGAGTGTTTTATCCTATCCCCGCCATAGTGCTGCTCTAAATGCGTAGAATTTACCAGCAGAAAATCGCCGGTTTCTCTGGCTCCATACTCCCAGATATGGTATCATGGAAAAAATCAATCTGACGGGGGTATCAGGATGGGCGGACAAGAAAAGCTGCTGGACTATGAAACAATCAAAGCCGCCGTTGCCGGTGAGAAGTGGGCCACAGAAAAGGTGCTGGCCCACTATGCGGACTACATCGACGAGCTTTCCACGGTGGAGATCAGGCAGCCGGGCGGCAAAGTGAAAAAAGTCATTGACGAGGATATGCGGCAGCACATTTCCTTAAAGCTGCTGGAAGCGTTGCCGAGCTTCCCGTTGGAACAAGAATAACGATCAAGAGGGCTGCACCCTCTTACGCCGCTTTGCGGCTATCACCTGCACACCCCCGAAACAGATACACCCGCTGCGCGTCTGTACCTGTTTCGGGGGCTAATAATGACTGTAACCTACGCCTTTCGGGGCTGATAACCGCCAGTTTCAAAGCTTCTCCCGCATGTTTGCAGAGGTGGGCGAATATTTTATCCTATTCCCGTCCATACCCGGCATGGCTGCGGTGATCTTGCCTATCGTCCTGCGTCGGTCTGCGTTGTGGTACATACAGATCAAATTTTCTTCTTCCACGGTAAAGTGCATCATTCCTCATACCTCCAATTCATTTTTCTTGGTTCTGGCCGCCGCCTTTTTCGGGCTGGTGGCCTGTTTGCTGTCGGCAAGCTGCTTGCGGATAGATGGCCGGGGCTTGCGAATACTCACATCACGGCGCTCATCTTTGTTAATCATGGCATATACCCCGTCACCTCCTTTCCTTGGGCAAAAAGAAATGCCTTTTTCGTCGCAGACTTACGAAAAAGGCATTTCAGGTGTGATTATAGAGAGGTTTAATTGTCTTTAGATTTTTGAAAAGTCCCGGTTTTATGCGGGTTTGCGCTGGTTGTGCTAATCGGAACGAAGTTACTGCTTACACGGATCCGGAAAACGAGGCGATTCTGCAGAATTCTATGGATGCAGTAGATGCACTTACAAAGGAAAAAACGATTATTATGATTGCCCACAGATTAAAAACAGTCAGACATGCAGACCAGATTGCGGTTGTTGAAAAAGGAAGAATTGCACAGCAGGGAACACATGAGCAATTAATGAAACAGGAAGGTATTTATAAGAGATTTGTGGATGCAAGGCAGCAGGCGGTAAGTTGGAAACTGGTGCACTGAGAAATAATCCACAGTTGGTGAATATCCAAATTGAATTGTCTGAAAGAGATTTAATTTAAGTTTCGCTAAGTTTCACTTATATAGGCAGAATGAGGGATATTCAATAAAGTAATATGAAAAAAGCACTGAAAACCGTTGGATTGATATGCTCCCCATATGGTAGACAATGGAAATATCCAAAAATCTATCATATGAGGAGCATATTTTTATGTCTAGGAAACAGTATAGTAAGGAGTTGAAACTTGAGCTCGTAAAGAAACACCTTCCAATAAAAGAGCATAAAGGGCTAAAGGCGGAAATTAGTTTTTCATTTTACGGTTGCAAAAAAATAACACAAAAATTAGCACTCACCTCTTGACAGTGCTAACAAATAGTGTTATAGTTCTCCTAGAACAAGAAAAAAGCACAGCATTTCCAGTATGCGAATATTGGAAATGCTTTTCATAGAATAGGAGGAAAGCCTATGAATATCAGTAAATTTACACAGAAATCCGTACAGGCTGTCCAGGATCTTGAAAAGATTGCTTATGAATATGGCAATCAGGAGATCGAAGAGGAACACCTTCTGTATGCCTTGCTGACACAGGAGGACAGTCTGATCCTCAAGCTGATCGAGAAGATGGAAATCCAGAAGGAATATTTTATTGACACAGTTAAGAGGGCACTGGATGCCAGAGTTAAGGTTTCCGGTGGAGAGCTTCGATTTGGTCAGTATCTGAACAAGGCACTGGTCAGTGCAGAGGACGAAGCGAAGGCTATGGGAGATGAGTATGTATCGGTTGAGCATCTGTTTCTTTCCATGCTGAAGAATCCAAGCCCGAGCATGAAGAAGCTATTCAATGAATTCGGAATCACCAGAGAGCGTTTTCTTCAGGCATTATCTACAGTCAGGGGAAACCAGAGAGTTGTCAGTGACAACCCGGAGGCAACCTATGATACCCTGAATAAATACGGTGAGGATCTTGTGGAGAAGGCGAAGAATCAGAAGCTTGATCCGGTGATCGGCCGTGATATGGAGATCCGGAATATTATCCGTATCCTTTCCCGTAAGACCAAGAACAACCCGGTTCTCATCGGTGAGCCTGGCGTTGGTAAAACAGCAGCCATCGAGGGACTGGCACAGCGTATTGTGGCAGGAGATGTACCGGAAGGTCTTAAGAATAAGAAGATTTTTGCCCTGGATATGGGTGCGCTGGTTGCAGGTGCCAAGTATCGTGGTGAGTTTGAGGAACGTCTGAAAGCGGTACTTGAGGAAGTGAAGAAGAGCGAAGGACAGATCATTCTGTTTATCGATGAGCTTCATCTGATCGTGGGTGCAGGTAAGACAGATGGCGCCATGGATGCAGGAAACATGCTGAAGCCTATGCTTGCCAGAGGTGAGCTGCACTGTATCGGTGCAACAACTCTGGATGAATACCGCCAGTATATTGAGAAGGATGCTGCACTTGCCCGTCGTTTCCAGCCGGTTATGGTAAATGAGCCGACAGTGGAAGATACCATTTCCATTCTCCGTGGCCTGAAGGAAAGATATGAGGTATTCCACGGTGTTAAGATTACAGACAGTGCATTGGTTGCAGCTGCCACACTTTCACACAGATACATTACAGACCGTTTTCTCCCGGATAAGGCAATCGACCTTGTTGATGAAGCCTGTGCGCTGATCAAGACGGAGCTGGATTCCATGCCGACAGAGCTGGATGAGCAGAGACGTAAGATCATGCAGCTGGAGATTGAAGAGTCTGCCCTGAAAAAAGAAACTGACAACTTAAGTAAAGAGCGTCTGGCTGATCTGCAGAAAGAACTTGCAGAGCTGAGAGATACTTTTAATACCCAGAAAGCTCAGTGGGATAATGAGAAGCATTCCGTAGAGAAGCTTCAGAAATTACGTGAGCAGATCGAGGATATCAATAAACAGATCCAGAAAGCAAAACAGAATTACGATCTGGAGAAAGCAGCAGAGCTGCAGTATGGCGAGCTGCCGAAGCTTCAGCAGCAGCTGGAAGTTGAGGAAAAGCAGGTTAAGGAGAGTGACAGAAGCCTGGTACATGAGGCTGTCACAGATGATGAGATTGCTCGTATCATTTCCAGATGGACCGGTATTCCGGTAACCAAGCTGACAGAAGGTGAGAGAACCAAGCTGCTGGGCCTTGAGGATGAGCTGCACAAACGTGTAGTAGGACAGGATGAGGGTGTTCGTCTTGTAACAGATGCGATCCTTCGTTCCAAAGCCGGAATCAAGGATCCCACAAAGCCAATCGGTTCATTCCTGTTCCTCGGACCAACCGGTGTTGGTAAAACAGAGCTTGCCAAGACTCTGGCTGCCACACTGTTTGACGATGAGCAGAATATGGTCCGTATCGATATGAGTGAGTACATGGAGAAATATTCCGTGTCCCGTCTGATCGGAGCGCCTCCAGGATATGTCGGATATGAGGAAGGCGGACAGCTGACAGAGGCCGTTCGAAGAAAACCGTACAGTGTTGTTCTTTTTGATGAGATCGAGAAGGCTCACCCGGATGTATTCAATGTACTTCTGCAGGTACTGGACGATGGACGTATCACGGATTCACAGGGACGTACGGTTGATTTTAAGAATACGATCCTGATCATGACTTCCAACATTGGTTCTCCGTACCTTCTTGACGGTATCGACGAGAAGGGAGATATCAAACCGGAGGCACAGGAACAGGTTATGAATGATCTTCGTGGTCATTTCCGTCCGGAATTTCTGAACCGTCTGGATGAGATCATCATGTTCAAGCCGCTGACCAAGGATAATGTAGGTAAGATCGTAGATCTTATGGTCAAAGAGCTCAGCGACCGTCTGGCTGACCAGGAGCTTTCTCTGGAGCTTACAGATGCTGCCAAACAGATGGTAGTGGATAACGGTTATGATCCGGTTTACGGCGCACGTCCTCTGAAGCGTTATCTCCAGAATTATGTGGAGACACTGACAGCCAAGAAGATCCTTTCCGGTGATGTACATGCCGGAGATACCATTGTGCTGGATGTGAAGGACGGAGCGTTTACCGTCAGCACGAAGTAAAAAATAACTCCATAAAGTTATGATAGATTGACAAGGAAAAGAACTGTCGGTTCTGATAGAAATCCATTTCAGGATGAAAATCGGAACCAGGCAGTTCTTTTTTGGGGACAAGGAATGGAATATTTTTATCAGATACTGAAGAAATAAAAAATCCTGAAAAATTTTTTTACTGGCTCTTGACAAAAAATAGAATTGGTAAGATAGTAAATCTGATATTTCAGATCAGACAGCTATCCAGCAGCATCTGGGATATTGGATAAATATCAGATAAAAGGATGGAAACAGATTATGATACCAAAGGACCCGGTAATGCTTTTAAGTTACGTAAATACACAGCTGCGGGATTTTTACAGATCCCTGGATGCCTTCTGTGAGGACAGAGGACTTAACCGGAAAGAACTGGAGGATAAGCTTGACATGATCGATTATGCTTATGATCCGGCTGTGAATCAGTTTGTATAAGAAAATCAGGAACAGAAAGAAGTACCCGTTTCGAATAAAAAAACGAAGCGGGTATTTTTTTTTGCGAAAAAAATATGAAAAACAGCAGAAAATAAATTAGCTTGACAAATTAATTAATAGATTTCAGGTGGAAATTAAAGAAGCTGTAAATCTTAAAAAAGTGTAAAATTCACAAAAACCAGTTGCATTTTTTGTGCAGATGTATATTATATATAGTTAGCCGACTAATTAAAAAAGAAGATCACTGCTTCGTATATCATTAACAAAGAGCAGGTGTCTGATCGGATGAGAGAGGAGTGACAGCGTGTTTTGTAAGGAGGAAGATGAGAAAGAAAGGCAGAGCAGCTTTTTATCTCTGTTTATGAAGGTAGACCGTTATTTTATGACGAAATGCTTTGGTCAGATGCAGGAGCTTGGGATTTATCCGGGACAGATACCGGTTCTGGGGCTTGTGTCCGGAAGGGATGGCCTGAGTCAGCGGGAAATTGCAAAGATCCTGCATATCAAGCCGCCTACGGTAAATGTATCGATACAGAGACTGGAGAAAGCAGGCTTTCTTTATAAGAAACCGGATGAAAAGGACCAGCGTGTGACCAGGATCTACATGACAGAAAAGGGAAAGGAAATCAAGGCAAAAGCACTGGAACGGATCCATAAAAATGAGGCTGTGATGATGGAAGGCTTCAGTGAGGCGGAACAGTGCCTGCTTCGGAGATTTCTGGAGCAGATCCTTGTAAATATCGAAAAGATCCAGCCGGAGGAAGCCATAGAAAAGCTTCATCCGGATGAAATGACAGAAAGGAAGGAACAGAAACGTGATTAAACTGATGAAATATCTGAAACGATCTGCAGGTTACATCGTACTCATCATTGCGCTTCTTTTTCTTCAGGCATACTGTGATCTGTCTCTGCCGAATTACACATCAAATATCATTAATGTGGGAATTCAGCAGAACGGTATTGAAGACAGTGTTCCTGAGAAGATCAGAAAGACGTCTATGGACAGTCTGAAGCTGTTTATGGAAGAGGATGATGCGAAAACTGTGGATGGATTTTATGAGGAAGAGGGAGATGATCTGGTATTAAAGGATAAAATCTCCAAAGAAGACAGAGAAGAACTCAACGATATCTTCGGCAAACCGATGGTGATCGTTTCTACTCTGATGTCCGACAGTGAAGAATCAAAGGCAGCTCTTGCAAAAATGGGAATCCCGGAAGGGACGGATCCACTGGCGGCTCTTTCTCAGATGCCGGCAGAGGCTTTGGCTGCTATGAAGGACCAGGTCGGAGAAAAGATCGACAAGATGCAGGAATCCATCATCACACAGGCAGGTGTTTCCTATGTTCGTGCAGAATATGAAGCCATGGGTGAAGATGTGGATGCCATACAGATGGATTACATGAAAGCAACAGGTATCCGCATGGTGCTGATGGCACTGGTCACCATGATGGCTGCAGTATGTGTGGTATTTCTTTCATCCAGAGTTGCTGCATCTATGGGACATGATCTCCGTGGACTGGTTTATAACAAAGTCATAGGTTTTTCCAGCAGAGAGTACCATAAGTTTTCAACAGCATCCCTGATCACACGATGCACGAACGATATCCAGCAGATCCAGCAGGTAATGGCTATGATGTTCCGTATCGTGCTTTACGCGCCAATCCTTGGAATCGGTGGTGTGATCCGCGTGCTTCAGAGAGATTCCTCCATGACATGGATCCTTGGGGTGGCCATTGTACTGATCATGGCATTTATGGCAATGCTGTTCAGGATTGCAATGCCGAAATTTACAGCTTTGCAGACCATGGTAGATAAGCTGAACCTGGTAACAAGAGAAATCCTTACCGGTATTCCGGTTATCCGTGCATTCAGCCGTGAAAAACATGAGGAGGAGCGTTTTGAGGATGCAAATATCACTCTGATGAAGACAAACCTCTTTGTAAACCGTTGTATGACATTTATGATGCCGGTGATGATGCTGATCATGAACGCAGTTTCCGTACTGACCATCTACAGCGGTTCTTATGCGGTAGACAGCGGAAGCATGCAGGTTGGTGATGTTATGGCATTTATCCAGTATGCAATGCAGATCATCATGTCATTTTTGATGATCACAGCAATGTCTATCATGCTGCCGAGAGCAAATGTATCTGCACGCCGTATCAACGAGGTGCTTGAGACAGAAGTCAGTGTCCAGGATCCGGAGGATCCGGTACAGCCTTCCCAGGATGTGAAGGGGACTGTAGAATTTGATCATGTAAGCTTCGCATATCCGGAGGCAGGAGAGAATGTTATCACAGATATTTCCTTCAAGGCAGAAAAAGGTGAGACAGTAGCGATCATCGGAAGTACAGGAAGCGGTAAGAGTACACTGATCAATCTGATCCCGCGTTTCTATGATGCAACAGAAGGATCTGTGAAAGTGGATGGCGTGGATGTCCGGAAAATGACACAGAAGGATGTCCGTGATAGGATCGGTTACGTTCCGCAGAAGGGTATACTTTTCTCAGGAACCATTGATTCCAATATCCGTTACGGAAAGACAGAGATTTCGGAGGATGCAGTGAAAAAAGCAGCAGGGGTTGCACAGGCTACGGAGTTTATCGACACCAAGCCGGAGCGATATAAGACTCCGATCGCACAGGGAGGAAGCAATGTTTCCGGTGGACAGAAGCAGAGGCTTTCCATTGCCAGAGCTATCGCAAAAGATCCGGAGATCTTTATCTTTGATGACAGCTTTTCCGCACTGGATTTCAAAACAGACAGCACACTTCGAAAAGCGCTGAAAGAACATACAAAAGAAGCAACAACCATTATCGTGGCACAGCGTATCAGTACGATCTTAAATGCAGATAAGATCCTTGTACTGGACGATGGACATATGGCAGGGATCGGAAGCCATAAGGAGCTGATGAAGTCCTGCGAGGTATATCGCCAGATTGCCATGAGTCAGTTATCAGAGGAGGAATTGGCATGAGTCAGCAGAGAAGAAGAGGCCCGATGGGCGGACACGGAATGCAGCCAACAGAGAAGGCCAAGGACTTCAAAGGCTCCATGAAAAAGCTCTTTGGCTATATGGGCAGATATAAATTCCGTTTTATCCTGATGTTTATCTTTGCAGTGGCAGGTACAGCGTTTAATATTGCAGGCCCGAAGATCCTTGGAAAAGCTACCACAGAGCTGTTCAATGGTCTGGTTGCCAAGGTAAACGGTACAGGCGGTATTGATTTCAGTAAGATCGGAATGATCCTTCTGTGGACTTTGGGACTGTATGTGGCAAGTGCATGCTTTTCCCTGATCCAGGGATTTGTCATGACGGGGATCTCCAATGATGTTACATACAATCTCCGAAAGGATATTTCAAAGAAGATCAACCGTCTGCCAATGAATTATTTCGAGAGCAGAACAAACGGTGAGATCCTTTCCAGGGTAACAAATGATGTGGATACCCTGCAGATGAGCATCAACCAGAGCATGACACAGCTGATCACATCCGTAACAACACTGATCGGTGTATTTATCATGATGCTTTCCATCAACGTGTGGATGACACTGGCAGCAGTGCTGATCCTGCCGGTTTCCATGCTTATCATTAATAAAGTAATGAAACACTCCCAGAAATATTTCCAGGCACAGCAGGAGTACCTGGGAAAAGTAAATGGTCAGGTTGAGGAAAATTTCGGCGGCCATGATGTGGTAAGAGTATTCAACAAAGAGCAGGATGCGCTGAAGGAATTTGAGCATGACAACCAGAAGCTTTATGAGTCTGCATGGAAGTCACAGTTCTTTTCCGGGATGATGATGCCGATCATGCAGTTTGTGGGAAATCTGGGATATGTGATGGTGGCACTTCTCGGAGGGCTTTTTGCCATCAAAGGAACTATCGAGGTTGGAGATATCCAGTCCTTCTTCCAGTATATTCGTAACTTTACACAGCCGATCCAGCAGATCGCCCAGGTTACAAACCTTCTGCAGTCTTCGGCGGCAGCTTCTGAGCGGGTATTTGAGTTTCTTGAGGAGCCGGAGGAGGAGCTTCAGCCGGAGAACCCGGATTCCATTGAGGGACTGGAAGGAAATGTACAGTTTGAGCATGTGAGATTCGGTTATAATCCGGATAAGATCATTGTAAATGATTTTTCCGCAGATGTGCATGACGGTCAGAAGATCGCCATTGTAGGACCTACAGGTGCAGGAAAAACGACGATCGTAAAGCTGCTGATGCGTTTTTATGATGTAAATGGCGGAAGCATCAAGGTTGACGGACATGATATCCGGAACTTCAACCGCAGCAATCTCCGTGAGATGTTCGGAATGGTGCTGCAGGACACCTGGCTGTTTTCCGGAACCATTATGGAAAATATCCGCTACGGAAGACTGGACGCAACGGATGAAGAGGTGATCGCAGCAGCAAAAGCGGCCCATATCCACAACTTTATCATGCAGCAGCCCGGCGGCTATCAGATGGTCCTGGATGAGGAAACCAGTAATGTTTCTCAGGGGCAGAAGCAGTTGCTTACCATTGCAAGAGCGATCCTGGCAGACAATAAGATCCTGATCCTGGATGAGGCCACATCTTCCGTTGATACAAGAACAGAAATGCAGATCCAGAAGGCTATGGATAACCTGATGAAGGGCAGAACCAGCTTCGTTATTGCCCACAGACTTTCTACCATTAAGGATGCAGATCTGATCCTGGTGATGAAGGACGGAGATATCATTGAGCAGGGAGATCATGAAGAGCTCCTGGCACGGAAGGGCTTCTATGCGGATCTGTATAACAGTCAGTTTGAGAAAAAAGAGGCTCAGGCGTGAGACTGAGATCGATCGTTATTATTTAAAAGGTGCGAAGCGGATTTCGAATGTCCGCTTCGCTTTTTTACTCTATACATCTGTTCCGCTTTCGGGTATAATTCTGTAATAAACACTCCGGAGCATGTTTTCGGAAATAATCCTGGAGTGTCCATGAAAAATGACAGAAACGGGAGGATTTTACCATGATCATAACAACAACACCATCGGTAGAGGGAAGAGCAATCCGTGAATATAAAGGAATCGTATTTGGAGAGGTGATCTCAGGAGTTAATTTTATGAAAGATCTTGGCGCGGGTCTTCGGAATTTCTTTGGCGGCAGAAGTGCCTGTTATGAGGAAGAGCTTCAGAAGGCCAGGGAAGAGGCACTGGAAGAACTGGAACAGCGGGCAGGAGCAATGGGCGCCAATGCAGTGATTGGCGTGGACATTGATTATGAGGTACTTGGCGCGGATAATGGCATGCTGATGGTTACAGCAAGCGGAACAGCGGTAGTGGTGGATTAAGGCGTATGGCAGCAGTAAAAAACGGACGGAAATATCTTGCACATGTAACAGGAACTCTGCGTCACCGGATCACACAGCTGGATGATTCCATAGAGGCCGGTCAGAAAGAAATCGAAGGAATGCACGAGTATTACTGGGAAAACTACACAGAGATGGACCAGTATGGCTACGAAAATTTCGATAACCAGCAGGCACTTTTCCATGAGATCAATGCCAGCAATGAAAAGATCGAGCTGCGCCGCAGATTCCGTAAGATGATGGATTCACCATTCTTTGGTAGAGTGGATTTCTGCTATGAAGGTGATGATGAGCCGGAGATCTTTTATATAGGTATCGCAAACCTTGCGGAGGAAAACGGTGGTCTGCCTCTGATCTATGACTGGAGGGCACCGGTGTCCGGATTGTTCTATGATTTTGACAAAGGACCGGCCTCCTATCAGGCCCCGCTGGGTGAGATCCATGGAGATATTGCGGCAAAGTGGCAGTATAAGATCCGTGGCGGAAAAATGATTTACGAGTTCGAGAGCGATGTGAAAATTGATGATGAGATCCTGAAGGCAGAGCTTGGAAGCAACGGAGATGTACAGCTGAAAAACATTATCCGAACCATTCAGAAGGAGCAGAATGCTATTATCCGAAACACCTCGGACAGGATCATGGTGATTCAGGGGGCTGCAGGAAGCGGAAAGACTTCCATTGCCCTGCACAGGATCGCATATCTCCTTTATCATGACAGAAAGAATCTGAAATCCTCTTCAGTGCTGGTACTTTCGCCCAACGGAGTATTTTCGGATTATATTTCCCATATCCTGCCGGAGCTTGGTGAGGAGAACATCCGGGAGATGAGCTTTGATCTTTTTGCCTATAAGAGACTGAAAAATACAGTGTCTGACTGCGAGGATCGTTATGATCTGATCGAGCGGCAGATTTCAGGCTTATGTGATGAGGAGCTTCTGAAGGAAAAACAGTCCCGGGATTTTCTGGACCGTATGGAAGGGTATCTGGCAGAACTGGAAGACAGTCTTATGAATTTCCGGGATATAGAACATCGTGGCGTAGTAAAAAAAGAACAGGAAATTATTGAACTGTTTTATTTTAAATTCATGGATATCCCGCTGCTTTCCAGAATGGATGCAGTGGCAGAGTATTTCATTGATGAGGTGGAAACGCTGAAGGGCTTTGACCTTCCGGAGGAAGAAAGGGATGCTGTGAAGAGTCGTTTTTACCGGATGTATGAGACAAGAGATCTTTATGTGTTATACAATCGTTTCCTGAGGCAGGAGGGATTTCCGGCGCTTCCACAGGTACAGTACGAAAAAAGAAAGCTTCGTTATGAGGATGTGTATCCGGTTCTGTATCTGAAATACCGTCTGGAGACCCAGCAGGAAGACAGCGGTGTCCGCCATCTGATCGTGGATGAGATGCAGGATTATTCCATGATCCAGTATCTCATCATCCAGAGGCTTTTTAAATGCAAAATGACGATCCTGGGAGATCGGGAGCAGACCATGGATGGGGACCAGCAGGATGTGCTTACATTCCTTCCGAAGATCTTTGGCAAGGATATCAGAAGGATCGTGATGAATAAGAGTTACCGTAATACCATTGAGATTGCTTCCTATGCGAATAAGCTTGCGGGGATCACAGAGGTGGAGCTTTTTGAACGCCATGGAAAACCGGTGGAAGAGAAAGAATTTACGGGGCTTACCGAGGCACTGGAGCGTGTGGTAAAGGAACTGAGACTGGAGAAGCAGACAGTGGCGGAAGCCGACGAAGACATGCCGGAAAATGCGGCTTCGGAGACAGATGGGACTGAGACCGGGGAGGAGCTTTCTTACGAGACAGCAGCGGTGATCACCAGAACTGCAGATGAAGCGAGAGAGGCATATTATATTCTTCAGAAAAAACTGGAAGCAGAGGGCTTTGACACAAAGGAAAGGCTGTCACTGCTTCACAGGGACAGCACAAATTTCAAAAAAGGTCTTACTGTTACCACGTTTTATATGGCAAAGGGACTGGAATTTGATCAGGTATTTTCTGTATTTCCGGGGACTGACAGAAGTCCGATCGTGCAGAGAGCCAGATATATTGCGGCAACCAGGGCGCTGCATGAATTGTATATGTATGAAATAACAGAATAAATAACATTACAAAACGCTGTAAATGGAAATGTGAGCTGTCTCTTCATCTTACCGGCTATACCAGCAAAATGGAGAAACAGCAGTGATAAATTTCCTTTTACAGCGTTTTTTTGTTTATTTCATATTTTCGCAGAAGATTTCTTCCATGGATCCGGTAAGAGGAACGCCAAGCTTCTGCAGGGTTCCGTCCAGAGCATGGAAAACTTCACGTACATTGTAGAAAGCTGCATTATTTCCCATGTGACCGATGCGGATAACCTTTCCGGCAAGGACATCGAAGGAGCCTGCCAGCATGATGTTATAGTCTTTTCTGACTCCGTCCAGGATCGCAGCGGCAGTGGTGCCTTCCGGGACTTCAAAAACAGTTACCGTGTTGGAATAGCCGCTGTGGAGATACAGCTTAAGGCCGGCTCCTGTAATGGCCTTTCGGGAGGCTGCGGCGATTTTGGCGTGGCGTGTAAGGATCCCGGGATCATCGGCAATGTTGTCAATAGCAGCCCGCAGACCATAGATATCGCTGATCGGCATGGTATATGGAAACCATTTTTCTTCATAATAATGTGCAAAGGTTGTGAGATTTGCGTAGAAAGAAGCAATGGGTGTCTTTCTTTCAGTCATTGCCTTCTTTGCATCGCTGCTGACTACAACAAAGGTAAGTCCAGGAGGTGCAGATACCACCTTCTGTGATCCGCCGCACATGATATCGATCTGGCATGCATCAATGTTCAGAGGCTCGCCGAAGGAAGCGGAAACAGAATCTACAACGGTAAGGATCCCGTATTTTTTAAGAAGCGGGCAGATGGCAGATACATCGTTGAGCATGCCGCTTGGAGTATCGCCGTGTACTACGGTTGCATATTTGTAGTTATGGTTATCCGCAAGGAAGGCTTCCAGTTCCTTTACATTGAGAGTGTTCTGATAATCTCTGGTATAAAGCTCCGGTCTGCCTCCGTACATGGAAACAAAATCGGCAAAGCCTTTTCCGTAGATACCATTGTCCAGAACAAGAACCTTATCTCCGGGCTCAGTCATGGAAGCAATGGCAGCCTCCAGTCCAAGGATACCCTCACCGCTTAAGATGAGAGTTTCGTTGGAGGTATGGAGAAGAGTGCTGATCTTCTCGCAGGTTTCTTTATAAAATTCGACAAAATCTTCGTCCAGATCCGGATTTGTGCATTCCATGCTTCTTGCCAGACGGACATTTTCTGCGACCTGTGTAGGTCCCGGTGTCATGATCTTATACATAAGCTCACCTCTTGATCTTTATATTATTTCCGCAAATTACGGCAGCTGTTACAGCTATTTTTTTAATCCGGTTTTTCTTGCTGCAAGGTTTAATGGTGTGATCACTACGAGAACGATGACAGCTGCAACACCGATCTGGACCAGGTTTCCCGGGATGGAAGATACCGGTGCCAGTGGATTTCCGTAGATGATAACCTCTGCAATGTAGTATCCTGCAACCTTGATCACGCAGGCTGCGGCAATGGCGATCACATACCATTTGATGTTCTGGTGCCGGTGATCCTCTGTGAGCTTACCTACTGTGAAGCCCATGATCCCTACAATAATAAGAGTAAATGGTGCCCACAGGGTCCAGCCGGAGAGAAGGTCAAAGAGCCCCATTCCGATCCCACCGGCAATGGCTCCGGTTTTCTTTCCGAATAAAATGGCACCGATGAATAACGGCACATTTCCAAGGTGGATCAGTCCGCCGTTGGCAGCGATCGGAAGCTTAACATTAATAAATGCGGTGAAGATATAAGTCAGTGCAACAAATGCCGCTGTAATGGTGAGAAACTGAACAGATGAAAGCTCCTGGTCAGTTCTCTGAGATGTCTGAACTGCTTTTTCCATAGTGATAGATCCTTTCCCGAAAACATCGATGTATGGATGTCCTCTTTTCATATATTTTTGGTTGGGTATACTTTACAACATGAGTGTACATGAATAAAGACACAATTATAGAAAAAAAAGAGGGGACAGATTCAAGGAGATATTTGTCATTAAAACAGGAGGCTTACTTGGTGGGGAATAAATCAGAACTTTCGTAATGAAGGCGTAAAACGGGAAATACAGGATCAGCATAAGAAGAGAATAAGATAGGTATATCTGGGAAAATTATAATGTTAGAAAAATCCTGTACGGAGCAGGATATCTGCTTACAGGATATTCATAAAGTACAGGGAGAAATCAATTGACAAAGCTGTAATAAAATCGTAAACTATAGCAAAGAGTGTGTTCAGGAGTGAATGTTCCGGACACATTTTGTGACTGATGATGATTATGAGGAGGATACTATGAAGAATAAAAAATTTATTGCACTTTTAGCTATGACTGTTGCTCTTTCTGGTGTCATGACGGCATGTAGTTTCGGAGGAGGAAAAGAGGACAGCGTGGTTGTGGAGTCTACTCCTACTCCGACACCGGCGAAAAAAGCGAAGGTTACACCGACTGTTGCAGCAGACGCACAGAATACAACCTATACATCCAAGGATAAATCCGTAGCGATCAAGCTTCCGGATGCAACCTGGGCCAACAAGTCCGACGAGACAGATATGGTAAGCTTCGAGTCTCCGGACCAGGGCAGGATCCTGATCCTTCACGGATCCGGCGCAGATCTGGAATCCGCAGTGATCCCGAACTCCCAGGATATGGCAGTTTCCATGACACAGGCAGAGAACATGGTAAATGGAACCGATTTTGAGATCCAGGATTACAAGGCAGATCAGAAAGACGGAATCAACATTTATTCCTATACTGTGAAATATAAGGATACGACCAAGAGTGACGGTTATGTATATGCTATCAATAAATACTTTGTAA
The DNA here is from genome assembly GCF_003479245.1 of Ruminococcus sp. AF17-12. Classification (NCBI taxonomy): domain Bacteria; kingdom Bacillati; phylum Bacillota; class Clostridia; order Eubacteriales; family Oscillospiraceae; genus Ruminococcus; species Ruminococcus sp. AF17-12. The sequence continues at coordinate 133,881 of NZ_QUGY01000005.1, read as the reverse complement.
ATGACAGTGAGTATTACAGCCTTGTGGCATCTGTTAAAAAAGAGGATGCTCTGAAAAAGGTTCAGGAGTCTGTCGACAGCTTTGCGATCCTTGGTGATTCCACTCTGAAGAGTGCGGCAAATGGTTCCGCAGCCAAGACTGCCGGTAAAGGTAATGCAGCAGCTTCCTCTGACGGAAGTGCATCTGCAGATGGTAATGCAGCAGCTTCTTCTGACGGAGCAGCAGATGGAACTACAGCTGCCGACGGAAGCACATCTACAGACGGAAGTGCAGCATCTGACGGAACATCTACAGACGGAAGCAGTACATCTGATGGTTCTTCCAATGGAACTGCATCCACTGACAGCAGCTCCTCCGGTGCTATCGTAAATGGCGGATTTACAGATGAGCAGCTTGGCAACACAGATGAGACAAGAACTATTTACAGAAACTCCGATGGTAAACCACGTGTTATCGTTCCGGACGGAAACGGTGCATGGATGGATAACGAAGGAAACCGTTTCACCTTCTCTTCTCAGTATGACTGTGATGTATATGAAGAGGATGGAACAAGCTTTTACTGGCACGGTGAGGCTGCAGACGTATACTATATGCCTGTACAGTAAAGCCTGGAGTAGCAGGAGATTCGGTTAGATAAGAATTCCGGGATCACAGCTTTTGTGGCTGCGGTCCCGGATTTTTTGTGTCATATTATGTCAGAGGCGTATACTTATACAGGAAGACATGGTATAATGTGAACGCTGCGGGCGATGGAACGCCCGGAAAATATTTGGAGGTTTTTATGGAAGCATACAGTGATTTCGCCAGAGTTTATGACATTTTCATGGATAATGTAATATAGCCATTTTAAAAGCCCGGAAACATAGCGTTTCTGGGCTTTTTCTCTGTATTCTGTAAATGTTCCGTTGTCCTCTGTTATCCTCTGTTTACCCCTGTTTTCCGCGGCTTTGTAGTAAAAACTGTAGTAAAATTCGTAGTAGAAAATCAGTAAGAAACTACAGCATAAAAGACCCTTATTATATACATATAATAACTATATATACATAACTATATAATAAATAAAATATATAATAAAGATTAGTATATAATATAAAGTGTATCTATTTTTCTTTTAGGGGGTATTGTTTTTTAACTCATTTTCCTATTCGTTTTATGAGTGGGTTTTCTATACCCCCTTCTTTAAGTTCTTTAAAAATTTTTCGATCTACCTTACTGCTGTAGGTCTTTTTCTTTATCCTCTGTTTACCTCTGTTATCCTTGGTTATCCGAAGTAAGCTAGTTTATGGCGTTATCCTCTGTTATCCTCTGTTATCCTCATATAAATCTTTAAGGCCTTTTTCCATATCTTCTTTAGTCCTTACACTGATCGGAAGACTAACACGGCTGTAAACTTCCCGGAATATCTCTATAGCTTCTGCTTCTTCTAAACAGTCTACTATTTCTGTAGCGATTCCTGGAAGTACCCCACTTTTCTTTAATATTTTTTCTTTAGCGGGAACGCTAATTACATCTAGGCTACTAAGCGTCGGGATTTCCATAACACCAGACATATCTAAAATATAAACCAGAATGTAATAGCGTCCGGCTTCTGTCTTTCTTCCGCTATACTTATAAAGGTTAGCTACGAAATAAATATAGGTACGCGGTGGCTTCTGTGTTTTGTTTCCGTCGTATTCGTTTATTTTGTCTACGTGATACTGTATAAGTAGGTCCCAGGCGCTTAATTCTTGGTGTGTGTCATGGTATCGTTCATAGTAATCTTCTGTAAGCTGTGTATCCCTTGTGAAATAATATTTTCTGAAAATGTAAAGATAGAGAACTGGCTGTATAACTTCTAGGCCAGTGTCCGTAAGAAAGAACTTAGTAGCACGTTTTGGCTTCCGTATTTCTACATATCCCTTTTCCATAGCGTCGTCGTACCAGTGTGCATTGTTAGCGTTAACTGTCATTCCATAATCCAATAGATTACACATACGTAATAAATATTCTTTATCCATAATTCCCCCTAAGTGTTTTCTTTTATCATATCACCCAACGACGACAAAGAAAATACCCTACAGCTTTGCAGCTGTAGGGCTTTCCTGGGTAATTGTGTTCTTCCGAACTGTAACTATTTTTTGATGTCGTCTACTGTAAGTGTGATCTTCTGACCTTCTTTTGTTTCAAAATTCAAGTCACAGTTAAGAAAGTCCGCGGCCTTTATTAAGTCGGACGCCGTGAAGCTATCACGGTTAAACTTATTGTAAAGAGCCTGTTTAGAAGCCAGTCCCAGCGCTTCCGCTAAGTCTTCTGTCTTTTTACCCTGTAGCTTAAGAAGTGCCTTGATCTTGTCGGCTACTGCCAAACTGTACACCCCCTTTCTATTAGGATATTATAATTATAATCAAATTGATTAGAAAAGTCAATCAAAAAAGTTAGAAAAATAATTAAAATAGGTATTGACAATCTAATCATTATGAAGTATTATCTAATCAGAAACGAAAGATAAATAACTAAACATGAAAGGCGGCAACAGTATGAGAGATAATAATATTTTAAAAGCGGTTTTACTACTTAGAAAAGTAGGAAACAGGTATACGACTAAAGAAGAACAGGTAGCAGAGGTACAAGGATGGTTCGATAAAGGCTACATGACAGACAGTAGCTTACAGGACTGGATTGAAAGCCTTAAAGAGGAGTTGGTAAAAACGCCAGAGCAGCTTGAAGCGGAAAGCGAAGAGTTTTTAGAAAGACTTTGTGAAGCAGAAGCAGAACAGGCCAGACAGGAAATGGAAAGCTTTTCTTGCTGTAGTGCAAGAAATTACGGACCTAGCAACCCATGGGACGCACCTGGAATGTGTGTAAGTGACTTTATTTAGGGGCTTCGGCCCCTTCCGGAAAGGAAGTAAAGATATGAACAAGGACGCATGGTATCAGTATTTTACAGAGTGCGAAGCGGTTACCAATCGCAACGCCGAACTGGTGGAAGAAAAATTTAAAGAGTGTGAAGCCTACACCGAAAAGGTGTTAAAGAAAAAATACCCAGAATGTGGGGTAGTCTTTACCGGACACGTCGAAGCAATTAAGGCCGGCTACTTCACAATCTGGATAGACACCGGAAGCGTTACACACAAAAACATAAAGCTGGAAGACTGCGGCATTAAGCCAGTAGAACTTTACGACTATCCGATAAGACCGGATTACTTTTAAGGGGGTGCTAAGAAAATGCTTTACAGCGAGTTTTTAAAGGGTACACGGGCGCCAGAAACGCCCGATACCTACGATCAGTTCCAGATCATAGGACAAATTTATGAAGACTGCGAAGGAATGACAAAGGAAGAAGCTTACCGTATCTGGAAGCAGACCTACGGCCGCGAACTTAAACGCCGTGAACTTCGCCAGCGGGAACGCCTGGAACTTTTAATTAACCGGGAAGACTATGATAGCGCCGATCGCCCACACCGGGCAGCGATCTACCACGAACTTAGTACCCTTTTCTGGGCGGCATATTACAATAAAGACGGTAGCCGGTGCCGCCTTGCTACGGAAGGGCGCTGTTTTATAGACGTATACGGTATTACCTGGATACTGCGATACGACGGACGATACCCGAACGGGAACACAATCTTTAAGTTATGTGCTGTAGTCCGTGGGCGTATGCTGGATACCGATTTTACAAACTGAAAGGGGGTATTCTAGTGGAATGTGCAGTAGTGATAGTGGAAAACGGCTGTATCGTGATCTATAAGAGTGACGACCGTTTGAAGCTTGAAAAGGAAGTGATACGGGCGAAGAAATCCGGTTTTCCTTACGCCATAATTGTACCGCGTGACGCCGATACTACAGTTTAAAAATATTTTTCTGTGACAGAGGTAAACAGAGGATAACAGAGGATAACGACGACACACGGCGGAAGTTATAAAAATTGTCGTGAAGACAAGTCGTATTTGTATCCTTATATTTTACACTGTATAATTGTCACACAGACAAATAAACAAGTAAAACCGTCACAAGGACAACGGCAAAGGAGAGAAAAAGCAATGAACAAAGTAAAGTATTACAGACTAATTAGTGGTCTGTTACTCAAAGACCTGTCAGAGAAAACAGGGTTATCCGTGGGGCATTTATCCCACATTGAAAACGGTAATAAGCAGCCGTCTAAGTCCGCTATGGAATCTATAGCATTAGCTGTAGGAAGTACGGTACCAGAAGTCTTTTATACGCCACTTACGGCAGAAGAAAAAGAAGAAATGGAACACCTGGGCGACGAGGTAGATAATGGCTAAAGCCAGAGAACCGAAAGTATTTAAAAGTATGGACGATCTGCCTTTAATGCTTACGCCATACGATTTAATGGACTTTCTGGGAAAGGGCCAGCGACAGACCTACGAACTTATCCATAGTGAGGGCTTCCCGTATGTACAGGACGGCCCGAAGATAAAGATACCTAAGTGGCTGCTTATAGAATTTATAAATGAGAAAGTAAGGAAGGGGGAACCTTTGTAATGAAAATCCAGGAAGTGACGATAGAAGGCTATCAGTCACACACAAATAGTACCTTTTGTCTTTCCCCTGGGCTGACGGTCATTACCGGACCGTCGGACGCCGGAAAGACAGCGATCATAAGAGCGCTTCGGTGGTTCGCTTTTAATGAGCCGACCGGGGAAGCGTTCTTACACACAATCCGTAACCCGGACGGGTCAGTTAAAGAAGCTGTAGACCAGGTTAAGGTATCCGTAACATTTGATAACGGTATCACGATCACGAAGACCAGAAGAAAGGGTAAGACGACCTATACACACAGCGCTTTTCCTACAGCGTGGGAAAAGGCAGAGATACCACCAGAGATTAAGGAAACCCTGGGACTGGTAAAACAGCAGTACGGTGATTTTGAAACCTGTTTAAATTTTGCTTTCCAGCTGGACGCGCCTTTTATGCTTTCGGAAAGCGCAAGCGTAGGGGCGAAGGTCTTAGGAAAGCTGGCGGGTACAGAAATCGTAGATAAGTCGATCAGTGAGGTAAATAAAAAGACCCACCAGACACGTAATGATATTTCTTACGCCGACAAACAGATAGGGGAAATCGACGTATCTCTTACGGAATACTTCGACCTTGACCGGTTCGACGCTGAACTTAAAATAGCGGAAGCTGCCTTTACAAAATTAAAGGAAGATCAGAGCCGACACGTCGCGCTTACCGCCCTTATGAATAGTTACCAGCTGAACACGGAACAGCGTATTAAATATTACGACGAAGTGGAACGTCTGGCCGGTGTGGTCGTCGCTTCTGTATCGCTTGGTATTGCGGAACGCGAACAGGCAAAAAAAGAAAAGCTGGAAGACCTTAACACAGGATTCTGGAAAGCGGTACAAGATCAGAACGAACCTTTAAGGGTTATCCATATTACGCGGAATCTGGAAGACTTACAGGCTGATCTTAAGGAAGTGGAAACAGACGTAATAAGGTACGACGCACTTTTAGGTTTCCAGTATGGATATATCAATTTACAGGAAACCATAAGAAGAACGTCGGCGCTGGTAGTGAAGTTAGACCAGGCGGTAGGGCTTTCGTTCATGCTGGACGAAGCGGAAAAAGACACACAAGCCTTAGAAGTCCTGGAACGTGCCTATAAGCGATTTAACGAAGTAAGCGAAGAAGAACGCGACTTACGATATAAGGTATCTTCCATGGGGAACACAGAAGCCCTGGCGGACATTCTAGGAAGCATTTCTAAGCAGTACGACGAACTGGACAACCTTAAGAGGTTAAACGCGGTAAGTCAGACAAGACAGCTTTCCTATGAAGCAGCTGGAAGATACGTAGAAAAATGTAACAGAGAATTAGAGGAAGCACAGGAAGAACTACAGGCCGCCTGGGAAGCTGCCGGGGGCGTGTGTCCATTGTGTGGAAGTGAGGTAAAAGAAAATTGTACACATTAAACGACTTCTTTTGTGGGTGTGGCGGTCTTGGTCTGGGCTTCCAGAACGCCGGGTTTAAAATCGTCGGCGCCTGGGATTTTGACAAGTACGCTGTAGCCACATACAGGGAAAATGTAGGCGATCATGTGGTACAGGCAGATATACAGAAAATGCACATTGAAGATGTACCGAAAGCCGACGTCTGGGCGTTTGGGTTTCCTTGCCAGGACTTAAGCGTAGCCGGAAAACAGGCTGGTATAAAGCTGGAATGTGCCGACTGCGGCACCGTATGGGAAGTGTCTGCGGAAACTTACAGCGAAGAAAACTTATGTCCGGGTTGTGGCGGTACGAACCATAGGGCAGCGACCAGAAGCGGTATGTTTTTTGAAATCATGCGGCTGTTGGCCGAAGCAAGAGAGAGAGAGCCGGAGAAGGTTCCGAAAGTGCTTGTAGCGGAAAACGTGAAGGCGTTAAGGAAACTTCTGCCAGTGCTGGAAGCAGAATACGGAAAAGCCGGGTACAAGTGCCACGCACAGCTTTTTAATAGCAAATACTGGGGCGTACCCCAGAACAGGGAAAGGTATATAGTTGTCGGTACTCTGGACAGCTTACCAGATACCTATACATACCCGGAAGAACAACACGACTACGTACCGAAGCTTTCTACAATCCTTGAAGCTGATGTAGACGACAAGTTTTACATTGCCGACGAAAAGGCTCACAAAATCATAGATCAGGCGTTACAGCGTATTTCTTCTATGGGTAAGGTACACGCTACGATTACGCCGGACAGAGTAGATAAAAGACAGAATGGGCGTAGATCGAAGGAAGACGAAGACCCTATGTTTACACTGACCGCCCAGGACTTACACGGCGTCATTGTAGACGATACTTACGGTTATCCTACAGAGAGAGAGAGAGAGCCGGAAAAGGATTTACACAGAGGTAGCCCCGACACTACGGAGCAGTCGGCAAGGGGTGAAGGTGGTAGAGAATATCACGAAAAACGATACGGAAAAGACGCCCCCTTGTTCCCGATAGCCGAAGCTACAAAGGCTGGAATAGCTGTAGGGAGATATGGGGACGCCATAAATATAGCTTATCCGGAAAGTAATACCAGACGCGGACGGGTCGGAAAAGAGATAGCCCAGTCGTTGCTTACAGGGTGTTCCCAGGTGGTTATATGCGATAAGAAAGGCGGAGAAAATGACACATGATTGTAGAGAGAGAGAGAGAGAGAGAGCCAGCGCCTACCGGCCATAGATCAGCTGATACAGGACGGCGTAATACAGGCACAGCGTAACGGGAAAGGGACTTTTATAGGGTGTTCCCCTACGTTACTGGCGTCGGACTACAAACAAGTACCGCTGGTACTGGAAAGGGTAGACGAATGTATGAATACAGAGAGAGAGAGAGAGAGAGAGAGAGAGAGCAACGGCCGCAAGGGCTACCAGAAATAGAGGTGATAGGAATGTTAGAGAGTAGTGGACACGATCATAGCAGACGGGTACACGACCCGGAAGGTATCAGCCCAACAGCTACAGCTGTAGCGGGTGGTACACATCATATTAAAATCTTCGATCACACGAAGTATAGAGTAAGAAAACTTACGCCGACGGAATACGGCAGACTACAGGCGTTTCCTATGGATAACTGGAAACAGGTTGTAAGTAATTCACAGGCGTATAAGCAGTTCGGAAACGCGGTTACCGTAACGCTGGCGGAAGGTATTGGTAAGTCTGTTATTAGTTATCTGGACAGTGTTTTAGGGGGTGCGGCAGTTTGAAAAACGATTTTATCATACGTGGAAAGGAAGCTACGCTTTTTGTAGAAGCGCCGCCAAACGTGGGCTATGGTTCCGTGGAAGTAAAACTAGACGCTGCGGATATGGACTTAGTTAAGTCCTGGCCTGGTACATGGTTTTCCTTTATCCACAAAAGAAACGGTCAGCTTTATATAAGAGCGACCGCCCACCGTGTCGGTGGTAAGGTGGTAAATGTTTCTGGCTTTGAACAGAAGCAGCCACTTTTACATAGGGTTATATCGAAGCCGGAACGCGGACAGAACACAATCTTTAAGGACGGTAACAGCTTGAACCTTACCAGGGATAACCTTGTTAATCTTCCGATCGGCGAAAGCTACATACCGGTAGAGCCTACCGGTCCAGAATACGCCGACATGGTTAAGGGTGTCCACTACCGGAAAGATAAACAGCGTTACGAAGTCCGGTGTTTCTACAAAGGAAAAGCCCATAACCTGGGAGTTTATAAGGACGTCGGCGTAGCGAACGAACGCGCTACGGACTTCCGTAACCTGGGGCCGGACGGCTACCTTGCGAAATACGGAAAGTGGGGTACAGTCTAATGGCATTATATGAAGGTGGTTTATTAAAAGTAGTCCGAAAACTTGACGGAAAAGGGCGTTTACAGCTTCCGGGGGATTTTAGGGAAGCTGTAGGGTTTGCCTTAGACGAAGAAGTGGAAATAACCGCGGTTATGCTGAAGGACGGCAAAAAACCAGCGCTTATGATAACAAGAAAGGAAGGTAATACAAAATGACAGTAAAAGATTTAAGATCATTACTTTATGACGTGCCAGACGATAGCGAAGTTATGGTACTGAATGAAAACGCCCCGATCAAAGTAGCAGCACCGGTATATCAGACTTTTACCCTTAAAGGGGACGCCGGTAATAAAGCTATACTTATGTATCAAAGTAAAAACGGAAAGGAAGGTACGAAGTAATGGATATTAAAGAACGTATTGAGAAAGCAAAAGAAAGACTGGAAGCTGCTAAAAATGCAAAGACAAAGGCGGAAACACAGCTGGAAGCCGCACAGGAACAGTGTGACAAGGTTGTAGAGGAAATGAAGCAGTTAGGCGTTACACCGGATACGATCGAAGCAGAAATTACCCGTTTGTCGGAATCTGTAGAAGAAAACCTTAAGAACGTGGAAAGTAACATACCGGAAGTTTAGGGGGTAGCTTATGGGACTTATGGATTTTTTTATCCGTCCAGAGCCGATAAGCTATGGTACTGCGAAGGGTTTAAACACTTTGCAGATTAACCGTATAGCTGCTGATCTTCGTACCGCCAGGGACAAGGTTAATAACCAGATGGCGAAACGCGAATTACTGGAAAAGCAAAGAGAAGCAGCGGTAAAGGTAAAGACGGAAGCGGAAGAACAGTTAGGCGTGTTTGGACTGGTACAGATTCTTTTACAGAAGACCAGCGACTACGCCAGACAACAGGTAAAGGTAAGAATAGAAGATATAGTAAGCGAAGCGCTTAACGTGGTCTTCGGTGGAAATCATAAATTTATGATCGACCTTACCTTAAGAGGTAACCAGCCTATCGCTGAATACTACTTAAACGACGACAGCGTTATTACGAAGCTGGAAAAGCCGGATTATGACCGCGGCGGCGGAAAAATTGATATTATCGCCCTTGCGCTTCGTCTGGCAGTCGGCGAAATGGAAGGCGTAGACGGTCCGTTATTCCTGGACGAAGTAGGTAAGCACGTATCAAAAGAGTACGCGCCGTCGGTAGCATATTTCTTAAAAGAGTATAGTGCTACTTTTGGAAGACAGATTATCCTTATCACACATAACGCCGACCTTGCAGAAATCGGGGAAGTAAGTTTAGCTGTGAAGCGTTCCCAGAGTGGAGAAAGCGAGGTGTCCGTATTATGAAAAAACATTGTATAGACTGTGGGATTATCTTCTATACGGACGACCCAGACCAGGTACGGTGTGAGTGTTGCGAAGACGATAGAAAGGGGGACGAAGAAGATGGTTAAATTTTTATTCGTGGGCGATCTACACTTACGCGGCACGAACCCCAGAAACCGTATAGACGACTATAAGGAAGCCGCGAAACAGAAGCTTAAGGAAGTTTTTAAGATAGCTGTAGACAATGCTGTAGACGCGATCTTACAGCCTGGGGATATATTCGACCGGCCGGAAGTTGGTATAGCCGTTCTTCTGGAATTTGCAGAAGTGTTAAAGGAAAGTCCAGTAAATATTTACTGTACCCTGGGTAACCATGATATTTACGGATATAACGTAGACAGCTATTACCGTACCAGTTTAAGGCTTCTGGAAATGCTGGTACCGCAGCTTACAGTTATCAGAAGTGCCAGCGACAAGCCTATTTATCTGGCAAAGGGACACTATAAAGTGTATCTGACTGCTACACCGTACAGTAAAGATATGGATATAAACGGTTATGGCTACGGTCCGGATGTAGATTACCCGGAAGGTAACCGTATCGGGGTACATATAGCGCATGGTATGTTATTAGACCACCGCCCACCGTTTGACCGATACAGTGATTTATATAAGGTGGACACGACCGCCGATATTATCCTTACTGGACACGATCACTTAGGCTATGGAATTTATCACAGAAGCGCCGACGACAAACTTTTTGTAAATCCTGGCAGCCTGTTACGTATGTCGGCTTCCGTTAATGAAATGGAACGACAGATAAGGGTAGCACTGATTAAGATAGACGAAATCAGTGGAAAATATGAAGCGGAGTTTATACCGGTGTCATGTGCAAAGTCTGGGGAAGAAGTCTTAGATCGTAGCCGTATCGAGGAAGAAAAGGAACGACAGTACGCTATGGATAACTTTAGCGCACTTATCCAGGGCCACACCGGTAATAAGGTTCTTATGGATATTAACCAGATTATCGACCAGGTAGCAGCCGAAGAAAAATATAGCCCGGAAGTAGTAAAGACGGCTTTACAGATCATTGATAGACAAAGGGAGCTTGTAGCGGTATGAAGGTAAAATTTTGGACTTGTGGTAACTGTGGACACGAAGAACCGATTACGGATAACGATTTACAGGAACTTAACCCGGTGGTTTCTTCCGCTGGTGCTATAAAAATCAGCTGCCCGAACTGTGGCGCCTATACGATCAGTAAACCGTTTGACAGTTCTTGTATGGGTGGGTCGTTCCTGGTGGTACGCCCACATATCCGAAAGGGGGCGAAGCCGTGGCCGGTAAAAAGATAAATGCTTTCAATGAACTTTGTAAAGATACTATGATCGCAAATATGGCGGATACCTTAAAGGCTTACGGCGGCTTCCCAGAACTAGAAAAACAGGTTTACGACTTAAAAGCGTGTACCGTTATGGAAGTCGCAAGCGCGGTACCTATTGTACAAAATGTCGTTATATCTGCCGTAGTTAAAACAGCTGTAGAACAGGCAAAAGCACAGGAAAAAGAACAGGAGCAGAGAAACGGTATTTTAGGCAGCTTTACAAAAACATTATGCAATTAAGAAAGGGTAAAAACATGAAAGAAGAATTACAGAAACTTATTGAACAGTACGGCGCGGACGCCGTAGTACAGGCGGCAGCCGAAGCCGCAAACCAGCACGTACCGACTATTAACACCCCAGTAGTGACAGACGAACAGCTGATTAACACTATCTCACAGCTGGACGCTGCTGTTACAGATATTCTGGAAGCCGGACGTAAGAACGAAGAAACCTACCAGAATAAAGCGGCATTAGTCAGACACGCCCGACAGCTGGAAACTTCTATACAGATTACAGAAGCAGAAGCAATTAACACGATCTGCGGAACCGGTAAGGACGCTTACGGTGTAATTAACTACCCAAACGGTACAAGTGTAAGGGTATCCGTTACAAACGATACCCAGCGCGACGCTTTCCGTAGACACTTTAGCGCCACAGAACGTAAGGAACTGGCAAGCGTGGAAGCAGATATTAAGGCTATCGAGGTTTCCCAGTTCAAGACCAGGGAAGACCTGGACGCGAAGAAAGAAGCCTTAAGCTGTATCAGAGCGAAGGCACAGTTACAAGCCGCCGCACTTACCTACCTTGCGTAATGAGAAACAGGCGGAACGTAGACAGCGTGGCGAAGACTTCCAGGAAGAATGTAGAAGAAGCTGGCGGCAGATACCAAACTTATGGCGGTTACGCATTACAGACGGTGGAAACTTGGGTACACGGCCAGCGGACGAACTGGTACTTCTGGAACATGTAAATTTACTTTGTGAGGAAAAGAGAACGGACGGCGACCAGTTTAAGTTGTCAATGTTACGCACCGACCAGCTTAAAGGTCTGATAAATTTTGAAAAGGCATTAGACAGAAATATAGGGCTTGTCCTGATATCTTTCCTTAACGAAGCTGTAGACGTTGCCTATGCTTTCCGATTGGTTCACGCTATGGCGTATATGAACCAGAAAGGACGGCGTTATATAACGCTGGAAGAACTACAGCAAGGGAAAATAGAAGCTATTAACCTTCCACGGATAGAGATAAACGGCGAACGTGGATACGATTTAAAGGGGGTGCGAGATTGCACATATACGAAAGCAATAACATAAGGGTAAGTGGCTATCCGCTTCCCTTGAAACTGAAAATAGTAGACGATCTTACAATAGATAACCCGGCATACTTAAAAGCGAAGTACCAGCGTCGCCCTACCTGGGGCATAGACCAGAAGCTACAGCTTTTTACATATGACAACGACGGAAGCTTAATACTTCCCCGTGGTTATGCAGATCGTTTATACAGTCTTATTCCAGAAACAACGACGTCCGTTAAATGGGATAAGGAACAGGTAGAAGGGGAACCGGTAGACTTCGGACCGTGGAACGAAAACTTCCAGATCAGAGATTATCAGAACCCGCTTATAGATAGCCTGTTACGTAAAAACGGTATCGGGGTTTCCCCGGCGGGTTCTGGTAAAACTATCATGGGTATGCGATATATCTATGAAGTTGGACGCCCGACATTATGGCTTACCCACACCAGAGATTTAGTATATCAGACCAGGGACAGGGCGTTATCTACACTGAAAGGCGTAGGTCGTGTCGGTATCCTGGGGGACAGTATAGAGGACTTCGGCGACCGTAAGCTTATTATAGCGACGGTACAGACACTTAAGGCAAAACAGCGACTTGTAGAAAAGCTGAAAGAGTTTATAGGTGTCGTCGTGATCGACGAAGCACACCACTTCCCCAGTACCCAGTTTTTAGATACCGCCGCCCAGTTTCCGGCGAAGCGTATTATAGGACTTACGGCCACACCGAAGCGTAAAGACGAAATGGAACAGCTTATGTACTTAGGTATTGGACCGGTACTACATGAGGTTCCACGAACCGCCCTTTACAAAGACGATCAGCTAGTTTTACCAGAAGTAAAGTTTGTCTACACGTCCTTCACTTACGGGAATGAAGATAGCGCCGACGGAAACATAGACGCCGGGGGCGAAGACCTGGATTACCAGGACATTTTATACCGACTTTTTGAAAATGAAGACCGGTTAAACCTGGTAGCCCAAAGTATCGTAGACGCGGTTAAATACGGTCAGTCTATCGTTCTTTCTGAAAGCGTAAGGTATTGCTTTAAGCTGAAAGAGAAAGTAGACAAGCTTCTTACGGAACAGGGATACAGAGGTTGTAAGACCGCTGTAGTGCATGGCGGACTTACTCGGTATAGCTGGAAGGTAGCCGGTGGAAAACGACAGGCCGAAGCCCTGGCAGCTGACTACGGTACAGAATGTAAGTACGACGGAAAAGCCAGAAGGTGGAAAGTAAAAACGCCACAGTATACCGAAGAAGAATTTAAGAAGTGGCAAGTTACCAAAAAGAAACGACAAGAGATTTTAGACCAGTGTAGGGAAGGAAAAGTAAATATCCTTTTTGCTACACAGTTAGCCCGTGAAGGTTTGGACATACCTAGCCTTTGTGTGGGGCATACAGTAACACCAAAACGTGGGGACGGAAAGAGTAATACGGGTCTTAATCTGGAACAGGAAATAGGCCGTATTATGAGAAAGGACCCACAGAACCCAGATAAAAAAGCGGTATGGTTCGACTATGTGGACGCTTCTGTAGGCGTTCTGAAAGGTCAATACTACAGCAGAAGAAAGGTATATAAGCGTCTGGGTATTAAGTTACCATCTAAGCCGAAAAGCGCCGAAAAGGACGTTATAGACGGTTTACTGGATAGTATTAAATTCTAATTACGAAAGGAAGTATTTATTATGAGCGAGAACACAACACAGAACATGGACGTAGCAGCAAAAAACGCCGGAACAGAAGAAGTAGCTGGTACAGCGATCGCAAAAGCAGCGGAAACAGCTGTAGCAGAGGTTAAGCCGAACGGTGCCGCATACATTACCACACTTCTTAATAACACTTTTGAGGAGTTCCAGAAAGCAAACGACGGCTTAGACCTTGACTTTGTTTACATGGGTTCCTGGCTGACTGTGGATAAGAAGGGGGATTTTGTGGATAAAGACGACGACAGTATTAAATATAAAGATCATATCGACGTCATTATTGGAAAAGGTGAAAAACGTTGGTCTTTATGGGGATTACAGAACAGTCCAGAAGACGGCCAGCTGATTGTAGCTTGCAGAGAGAAAGAAGACGCCGTACAGCAGCTTACAGCGTGGTTACAGGAGAACCCGGAAGCAGCGGAACGCTACAGCGTGGAAGACCTGGAACTTCGTTATATGGCTTCTGTAGTTCCTGTAGACGCCCTTTCTGAAGCCGACGGTATTCCGAAAATTTATATTATGTCCTTCGCCCCTACTGCTACGATCGCCTACGGTAAGTATGCTATGAACGTATTCCGTGGAGCGTATAAAAAGATCGGTATTCCGGCACGTACAGGACTTACCAGCGTGGTTACCAGACTGTCTACAGAAGAACAGCGTAGCCGTACAGACGCTTCCGTATCATGGCTGGCTATCAAATTTGAAGCTATGGGAGTATTTAACCCAGAAGACTATACCACAAAGTAAAACAGGGGGCCTTAAGAAATGGCAAAACAAAATAAAGAATATGTGTACGTGGATTGTTACCAGTGCGACGAAAACGGAAAAAGCAGTCCGTGGAAGCGTAAACACTTGGACGACGTACCGAAGTGGCAACACGAAGAAGCAAAGGACTTTAATTGTTTTGCCACGGTCCAGAAATACGCAAATGAGAAGAAGACAGAGGGGGAAGACTTCTTAGCCCCCCTGTACTTCGACCTTGACTATAGTGAAAATCCGGCAGTAGCCCAGGAAGAAGCTATTAAGCTGGTGGAGTTCTTCACCGGGGAACTTGACATACAGGAACAGGACTTACATATTTACTTTTCCGGGTCTAAGGGCTTCCATATTCTGGTAGACGAAAGAGCGTTAGGCGTAGAGCCTAGAAAAGACTTACAGAGAGTATATAAGCATATTGCCGGATACCTTCGTTACAGGTTAGGAGAAGTACAGGAACAGGAAGACGAAAACGGACGACCAGTAGAGTATACAGAACCTTTAAAAGCTGTAGATCTTGTGGTTTATACCGTAAAGCGTATGTTACGTCTTCCATATTCCAGACACCAGAAGACCGGGCTTTACAAGATCGAACTTACCTTACAGCAGCTTAAGGAACTGACATTAGACGAAATTAAGGAAAGAGCGCGTACCGGCCAGCCTATCCAGAGAGAAGAAAAGACGGTACGTAAAAGACCAAAAGCTGGGATATTCTACGCGGACAAGTTACACGAATACGAAGAAGCCGCCGCTACGGTATCTGATAAGCGAAATAAAACAGAATATGTTTTCGTTAAAGATAAACCGCCGGTATGTGTAGAAGACATTCTTAACAATGGCTGGAAGAAAGACGGTGATCGTAATAACGCCACTGTGCAGCTTTGCTGTTACTTTAAGGCAGCCGGATACAAAAAAGAAGAAGCTACAAGTATCCTGGAAGACTGGGTAGTAAAGTTTACCAGCGCGGACAGTCGGTACAGTATCCAGCAACGTAAGGCGAACACCAGAAACGTTATAGAAAGTGTTTACGGAAGTGAAAAGGACTACCAGTTTGGGTGTGCTTTTATACGATCACTTCACGGCGAAAAGAAGAAAGGCGACAACGATTACGACAGGGTACCATGTGCCGGTGATATGTGTCCTTGTATTAAGGGTAACACCGACGTAGCCGAAGAAGCTATAAACCTTCCGCTTGCGAAAACTTCCGACGCTTCCCTTACAGGTAAGCTGATTACGACCCGCGTAATGGTGGCTGGTAAGAAGCATACGCCTTACGTTGTCCCGAAAAAAGTGGAGTATTCATGCTGGGGACAAGAAAAATGTAAAAAGTATGGCTGTCCGCTGCTGAACATTCCTACAGCTACGGCATATAAGGAACTGAACGATCATAACCGTGAACTTATTCAAATGACAGAAACGGGCGACGACAATATAAAGGGAATCCTTCGGGAGATCAGCGGGATACCGTCTTGCGGAAAGTACGATACTTCCATTGTGGAAACGATCAACGTAGACGAACTTCTGGTTATTCCTATGGCAGAAGAAGACGGCGTTAAAGAAGACGATACCGGAAGCTATGTACTTCGTAAGATTTACGCTATCGGTGGTATGAAGATTGAAACGAATAAATACTATGAGATCAGCGGTTATATGTACCCACACCCGAAGAACCAGGAAAGTACCATTCTGGTAACGAACGCGACACCTTTACAGGACGTCGTAGAAAGCTTTTCCTTGACCGAAGAAGTCCGGGAAGAACTGGACAGCCTTAGACCGGAAAGTATGACAGTGGAAAATATCGTATCGAAGCTGGGAACTATACTTAATGATCTGACATATAACGTAACGCATATCGTAGAGCGCGACGAAGTTCTTTTAGGTCTGCTGCTGGTTTACCACAGTATTTTACGTTTCCGTGTTCCATGGGATACCGACCCTATAAGGGGGTGGGTAGAACTTAAGATAGTCGGCGATACTGGTACCGGTAAGTCTGCTTTAGTCGAAAAAATGATGAAATATATCGGACTTGGTAACCGTGTAAATGCCGAGAGTACAAGCCGTACCGGTCTTACTTACAAAATGGAACAGGGTAACCGCGGAAGCTGGTATATCGTCTGGGGTGCCTGGCCGCTGGCAGATAAAGAACTTATATGGGTAGACGAAGACACCGGTATAGAAAAGGACGAATACGGGGAAATGACCCTTGCAAGATCAGACGGTAAGCTGGAAGTTAAGAGAGCCGTTACAGCTGAAACGCCTTGTAGGGTAAGGGCCATTCTTTCCGGTAACGCGCCGAAAGGTAAACGTCTTTCCGATTACGCACAGGGCGCCGAAAGCTTAAAGGACGTCTTTAACAATGAGGATATACGACGTTTTGATTTTGCTATATTTATGCGATCGACCGACGTAGACCCGGAAAAGTATAACCGGTCGCTTCCGTCATTTCCGCGAACCATGAGCGACGACGCCTTAAAAAATAATGTGTTATTCGCGTGGAGCAGAACACCGGAACAGGTTGTATTTTTACCCGATACTGTAGACGCCATTCTGGAAACAGCTACGAAGCTGTCTAAGGTATACGGAAACGCTACAGATATTCCGCTGGTATCGCCTTCCGATCAACGTAACAAGGTGGCACGTTTGGCCGTGGCCCTTGCTTCACTTACGCACAGCGTAGACGAAAGCGGGGAACGAATTACCGTTTACCCGGCACACGTAAATTTTATTTATGACTATCTGGTACAGCTGTATAACGCCCCTGGTTGTGGCCTTAATTACTATGCACGACTGGCAGTATCAGAAGAAATAGTAGGGGATAAATTCGACAAGATTACAAACGAGTTAAGAAAGCTGGATACCTTAAAAGGTGCCAGTAAGTATAACGAGTTCATAGACCTTTTCGCCAGACAGAAATACTTACGACTTGGCGACGTAGAAGCTATGTTAAGCATTGAGAAGGAAGAAGCAAAGGCTATTATTAACCAGTGTGTCCGCCTTCGTATGCTGACTATGACAAGCGGTGGATATAGAAAAACGCCGCGGTTTAACTCTTATATATCAAAGTGTTTTGAAATGGGATTATTCGATCACATGGAAAACGACATTTAAAAAAGGGGGTTCTATATTGAATTTAAGTAATATGTTCCCAGCTTCCGGCGGTCTTGCAGCACAGGTTAAAAAGCCAGTCACTACGGCAGTAGTGGAACCTACAGAAAAGAAAGCTGTAGGTTCTTCCCTGGCGGACTGTATGCAGACAAGAAAGCGTCCGGGAGAATGGGCGATTAAATGGCCGAAACTTCGTAAGCAAGGTTTTAAAGACTACAGACCGCTTCTTACAATACAGGAAGTTATTGATTACTGTAACCGTTGTGAGGAAACCGGATTAGGTGGTTTCGACTACGAAACAAGTGGAGATAAAGACCACAGGATACCGCCGACAGACGAAGACGGTAATACAGTAACAGGAAAAGCCTTAGACAGCTGGACGCGTGACGTCAACCTTGACCCGTGGAAAGCGGAAGTGTGCGCTATGTCTTTATCGGCAGCGTGTGACGAAGCGAGGGCTATCTTTATTGACAATCCGGGGGCTAATCAGTTTGAGCCTGGTTTATCCAGAAGCGAAGCCAGAAAACGACTTTTTGATACCTTAGAACAGCATTTCTTTACTAATCATAAGATCGTAAAGATTGCCGTAAATATGAACTTTGAAACGAAATTCACGGCGAAATACGGAAAATATATTCTTATGCCATGTGCTGACCCGTTCATAGCATGGATAAGGCTGTCACAGCTGCTATTACCAAACAAGATAAAAAATCCGAAACGCCCTTACGTTGGTAAAGGTCTTAAGCCTATGACGAAGGAAGTCTTCGGCGTACAGATGTCAGAATTTACTTCTGTCCTGGAACGTAACCAGGCGTTATTTTTCGACCAGGTACCAAACGACGAACACGACGCCTTAAGTTATTGCTGTGAGGATAGCGACTACGCCGTACAGCATTACCTTTACTGGGACGAAGTAGCGAAACAGATAAGTAATGATAACGAAGTATACCCGACCTATTCCGACTGGTTAAAAAATATCGAAATGCCTTTTACAAGGGTTACCGGAATTATGGAATACTGGGGTATGAAATGGGACAGCGACATAGCCCAGGTTAAAAGGGAAGAAGCAAAGAACGCGATCGAGATAGCCGCCCAGACTATGAAGGACCTGGCCGCAAGCGTCGGCATAAAAGACCTTAATGTAGGTGTTGGCGGTAAAACGAAAGACGTTAAATCTTTTGTATTTGATACGCTTAAGCTTCCGGCGGCTGCCTGGTCTGACAAAACAAAAGACCCTAGCCTGGACAGTAACGCCCTTATGGATATGATCTTTATGTTAGAAAACAAGCTGGAAGACCCAGACGAAGAAAAGTACCTGGAAACACCTTTACCGGAAGAATGGGAAACGGTAGACCCGGACTTATCTTATCAAGATCAGCGTCTTTTATGGCCGCGCGAATACACTACAGCAGAAGTTAAACGTATCAGAATCGCACGAAGAGAAGAACACCCGTATAAGGACATTGGCATTAAATTTTTAAAGAGTATGCAGACCATACAGAAGTACGCCACCCTGTTATCTTCTCACGTAGAAGGCCGCGAAAAATACGTAAACCCTGTTACTGGCAGAATCCATGCAAAGTATGAACCATGGACAGAAACGGCCCGCCTTGCGTCCAACAGTCCAAACGGCCAGAACGTACCACGCCCGGATAACGACGAACTGGGGGTACGAAACTTCTATAAGGCAGCACCCGGTAAAGTATTCCTTCTGGAAGACGAAAGCGGCTTTGAACTTCGTTTAACTGCCTGGAAGTCCGGGTGTGAAGTTATGCGTAAGGCTTTCAGAGATCACGAAGACTTACACAGAAAAACAGCGGCTACTATGACGGGTAAACCGGAAGCAGAGGTTACGAAGCACGAACGTAGTGGAGCGAAAGCCGGAAACTTCGGTTCTGTTTACGGCGGTACAGAACACGCCTTACAGAAAACCTTTAAAAAAATGGGGCTTCGTAAGAGCCTTCCAGAGTGTAAGAAGATCGTAGACGCCGTTATGAAGACTTACCCAGGTATCCCACGTATGCAAGTAAACGCCAAAGTAAAAGCTAGGGAAACGGGATACGCGGAAACCATTTACGGCTATAAGCGTCTGCTTCCGGCGATTAACAGCAGTAACCGTTACACAAGGTCAGAGGACGAACGACGGGCAGCGAATACACCGGTACAGGGTTCCGCCGCCGATATTATGAAACGCGCCCAGAATACTGTATACGAAAAATGTGGTATGGATACCGCAAGCCATAACGGTATAGCTGTAGAACCGTGGGACGGCTACGCTACAGAAACAAAAGAACTGTTAGGCTGTAAGCCTTTCATGTTACACGGACATACCGATATGGTAGCCCAGATACACGACGAAATTATAGTAGAATTGGACGACGATACCACGCTTGTAGATACTTACGCAAAATGGCAGAAAGCCGTTATGGAAGTTCCGCCACTTAAGGACTTCCCTGTACAGCTGGAAGCAGAAGCCAGTGTAGCCTACAGCTGGGGTAATAAAATGAGCCTGGAAGACTGGGAGAAAGCGAGGGGGTTATAAAATGGGAAAACCGTATAAGCAGCCGCAAAAGCGCGAAGTTATGGCCGGTAGCAAACTGGAAATTGAAATGTTACAGTATTCGCTTAATGAAGCGAACCAGAAGCTTGCTAAGAAATCCGCTGATCTGAATACCGTAACACGTATTATGGAACAGACTACAAAAGTGGCAGATCAGCGAAAAGAGAAGGTAGACAACCTTATTAAATTAACGACGACCTTAACGAAGCGTGTTACTTACTGGAAAGTGGCGGCGATCATTGAAGCCGGTATTATTATCGGTCAGATTTTATTAAAGGTGGTGGCATGATGTACAGAATGATAATTGTAACAGCGCTGGGTAATTATGTGGTAGAAATGGTACCGGAAAAGGAAGAACCTACCGCCGACGAACTTATGAAAATGTTTCTTGAAACAAAGGCGGACGTAGAAAGCGGCTGCTTTATGGAAGGCTGGACACCTACAGACGGCTTAAGCGGGGCGCCTGGCGTGTTCGCGATCGGTAAAGGCTTGGAAATTTTAGCGTACCACGTAGAACGTCGCCCGGAATTTGACTTACCGCCCATAAACTCAGATACCGTTAATACGCGTCGCCCGCTTTCGCTTAAGTTTAGCTACCTGGGTAATGAAATGATCGCGAAGTGCATACAGGACGATATAGGAAGCGTAGCCGTGATCTTCTGCTATGCGGTAAATGGAGAACCGCCGACAGATGTATTAAATACTAAGAAGCTTTCCGAAAGCCTTTGTAGCTGTATCCGGCACCACTTAAACTACGCCGACGACGAATACCTTTTACAGATTGCCGAAGACGGGATTGTAAGAAACTATTCACAGGCGGAAGAAGTTGTAAAACAGCTGGAAGACCAGTTTAATACCCTTCACAGTAATAAGACAGGGAAAGCCTGGAACGGCTGGAAAGGGGAAAGCTGATGGCAGCCAGGAAACTTACCAGAAGCCCAGAAGGGGAAGTAGTAACCTTTTCTACGAAACGCGGAAAACCGGATACCTGTAGCGAAACGTGTGGCGGTATTTATCGTTTCAAAGGGGAATTGTACTGTAAATATTTCCATAACGTTGTCGGTAAGCGTGACGAAGAATGTATAAAGAATGAGGTAAAAGGTGGTGGGCGGCATGGATAAAGACCTTATGGAAGAACTTGGACTTATGGCGACAGATAGCCAGTTAGACTATATAGACACGCTGTTAGACCAGGTGGGCGGCTTCCTGGAAGACTACACGGATACACCGTTAGAAGAACTGTCTAAGGACGAAGCCAGCGACATTATAGACGAACTGAAAGGGGAACTAGGCTATGACTGAATTACCGAAAAAGATTATAGTAAATCGGATACCCTACAGCGTTTGTAATTCAAATGACCCGTACAGTTATGAAGCAGACCCAGGGGTACAGGAAATCCGGGTTACACAGGAAGCAGCACCGGCAAGAATGCGCCAGTATTTCATGTGGGAAGTAGCACACCTTTTATTGGTGTCGGCCGGTATGTCACAGAAAGAAGCAGACAGGTACCACGCTGGCGTAGGAAGTGTACTTAACCGCCTGGTTATTGACAATGATATGGATTTTGTGAAGGGGCGTAAGCCAGTCCCTTCCATGATCTGGATAAACGGGCTTCCTTACACTATCCAGCAAGACATTTTTAAAGAATTACAAGACGAAGACCTGGGCGGGCGTGTTACGTATGACACCTTATATATACAGATCATGGAAGACCTTAAGCCAGAGATTAAAAGCTATGTAGTCGTCCATGAGATTACCCACGCGGTACTATTTGAAGCAAACGCCGGAAATTATGACAGCAAGGAAACGTTTGTAGAAGCCCTGGCGTGGCAGCTGCTTTACTTTTTACAGGATAATGATTTATCAATATTAAAACCAGAAGGAGAATAAGAACATGACAAAATCAGAATTTTTAGCACAGGAAAACGTACCAGAATTTATTAAGGAAATCGTGGCTAGTATCCCGGACGACGCCGAAGTAAACGTTATGGGAATGAGCATGGAGAAACCACAGCGGAATAAGGAAAACTGTAATTGTAATCGTGTTTACGAAGATGGCGTAGACATTTCCCCTTACCTTGAAGGTATCGCGGACCGCCTGGTATCACTGGTAAACCTTACAGACTGCAAAGGTCATATTGAAAGAAATGATTTAGATAAAGCTGTAGGACATGTAGACGTCATTTCTGGAACCGTAAGCCAGTTCTATAACTTCCTTGCGAATGAACCGAAAGAGGGTAAAGGAATATGCTTACCGAAAGACTGATAGCATTACTCATTATATGTATAACCGTTGTACTGATCTGCTTAATCGGTAGTGTGTGCGACGTAATAAAGCAGAAAGGAAGTAAAGACAATGAGCGTAAAAACGACGACAGTTTATAACTGTGACTATTGCCAGAAGCAGCTACCGGACGATTACGCCACCACGAACGGCGAAGGTAAAGGCTACTATGTAAAGAAAGCCCACGACACTATCCCACTGGATACACCCATAGCCGGGTGTACCGGTATCGTGGTAGAGGTAACTTTAGGAACCCCGAAGGACGACCACCACTTTACAGACCTTTGCGACGACTGCCGCCTTAAGTTCCTTAAGATGGCTGTAGAACACCTGGAACGTAAAGTAGCCGCAGAGAAAGAAGGTCTTAACAATGATGGCGAAGAAACCAACGTATAACCAGAAGAAATTTTTAAGGGCGAACCGACTGGACCCCTTTAACTGGTTAGTACAGAAAGATACCCCGGAGTTTATGCAGATCATTCATAAGTATTCTGGCACCGTCCGCAAGATTAAAAAGAAGGTGGCTGTATGACATTATTTGAACTTTTCAGTATTGTGCTTATGGGAATTATTGCGTTATTCGGAATTGGTGTAATTTTGGGTCTTATCCTGGTCGGCGTTATCATTATCCATTATTTCAGATGGCGACACCAGGAGAAAAAGGCAGCCAGAAAGCGGGGGCAGAATGGGGAAACGTAAGTATTATTTTCCACCTAAGGCAGAAAAGAAGCCTATCACGATAAACGACGACGTAAAAGAAGAATTAAAGAAACTGGCGGATAAGTACGCCGACGACGCTATAAAGGAACGGCAGACCGAAGACCTGGACAACTACATAGCGTTTACACTGGAAGCCTTAAGACGCCTGGGGTGGACCGGCAAAGTACGTCTTAACCGCTTTCTATCGGTACTTACCACGGTAAGCGAAGAAGCCGCAAACGCCGACGACCCACCGGCATACGCGAACCAGATAAAAGAACGTCTTAAGAAGATCGGTGTTAAAGCGTTCACTAAAAACGACGACGCAACCCCACAGCTGGAAGACCACGTAGAAAGGAACGACGACAAATGAAGCTGTATGTATTTTATTTTTCAAAAGCAACGAAGGAAGTAGTAAGGGACGAAGTAGAGGTAGAAGACAAGCCGAAGTCCTATAAGACGCCAGCCGGATACTGCTTACCGTACCTAAATGTATCGAAGTTCTTAAAGGCAGATACCGATAAAATCTACCACGGTGCCTACGTTTCGGAGAACGGCGACTATAAGAAGGCGGTACTTGCCTTCCGTAAATACTTCGCCATAAAGCACAGAAACGCGAAAGACGAAATGGAGAAGTACGACGACTTTTACCGTAGCTGCTTTAAGTATACTACGCCGACAGGTACCGTTATGGTTCCATAAGAGGTGGAAAGCATGAGTAAAGAAGAATTTATAGCCCTTATCGGGCAAGACGTTGTAGTAGACTATAATTTTTGTGGAGAACTGCAACAGTGGAGCATGAAAAACTTTAGTATCAAAGATGGAGTTATCCGACATAACAGACTGCCGCTTATCGTGGACGTTTTCATAAAGGGCGCCCATAACCCACATAAGGGAGAAGCGACACACGGGTAACCGATCGGAAAGGAACCGGTAATATGAAAGCAAAAGAAAACCCGTTAAACCAGAGCGTAACAGGTAACCCGTATTATGATTATCTGATACACGAAGTCCAGGTAGTATGTAACTGTCCGACAGATAAGGCTATGGCGATCGTAAGCTATGTAAACAGTCTGGGTAGTAGTCCGATTGACTTTATAAGAAAGCTGCCAGACTACGTAGGTAATCCACACCCGGACGCCGACGAAGTGTTACAGGCGTTAGAGAATATCCGAGAAGACCACGGCGTACAAAGGTATGGTATCTGTTTCCCGGAAGGCTACGCAAACCGAAAGGAAAGACGCCGCCAGGAAAAGGAAGCACGTAAACAGGCCAGAAAGGAACTGCTGCAATATGGAAGATAACACACATAAGGTAGAAGCTGTAATTAAAGGCGTTACCGCAGATCGTAAGCAGCTGATCTTAAGTATTGGTAACGTGGAAATGACCGCGACCCGAAACTTTACCGATCTGTTTACAGCTACCGACCTTCGTAGCATTGTGGGAGAACCAGACAAGGAAGTAAGGATACCCGTGTTAAGTCTTTCGACCCAGGACGTCAAGGGCTTTAAGGTTCCGGCGTTCGTGCAGAGTGACACGCTGAAAATCACAAAGCTGTAGGTACAGCGAAGAACGTAGAAGGCAGAGCGTAGAGCGAAGATCAGAGAACGTAACAGGTAAGGCGCGGTTCGTAAACGAATGGGAAGGGAATACAGCCCAAAAGAAAAGAATTGTCTAATATTACTATATTATATACATACTACTATATACATAATTATATATAATATCTAATATAATAGTTATTATGTAATATATACAGTATTTATTTTTCTTTGGGGGTACTTGTTTTTCTTACTCATTTTACCATTCATTTTTGAGTGGGTTTTCTATACCCCCTTATTATAATTTAAAAATTTTTATTATATATTTTTCAGAGAGGTACAAGCTATGGGACAGGAAATTATAGGTAGGCGGACTATCCGCCGTTGGTTAGATAACTGGGAGCATATACAAAGGCGTGAGCCTATGGAAGACCAGGTAAAGGTTAATAGTGGCTGTAAGCCCGCGGACGGAATTACAAACGGTATGCTTAACAAGATCATGCTGGAAATGGCTTACGACCGTTTACCCCTTGAACTTAGGCGGGTTGCTTACTATCGCTGGGTTATCAAAGGACAGTACAGTTTATTGCAGACGTTGACTATCTTAGGTCTTACAAAAGACCAGTATTACTACCGTTGCGATCAAGTGGTTAATTCTGTTTTTGCGTTTGTCAATGGGTATAAATAATTTCAGTAGTTTTCTGTAAGACAAAACTAGGCTTGTATTTATTCCGAAAATCTTATATAATAGCATTACAATGCTATTATAATGTACAAATTAAGGGATAGGGAAACCCGGATTTTCTGGGACCTGTCCCTTTTTCTCACGCTGAAACGTCGATTTTCCGAACGACGACACAAAAAAGGGGGTAAAGTCAGTGGCAACTACAAAAAAAGTGCAGTTACCGGAAGGCTTCGACCCTTACGATATGCGTCTTAAACGCCAGTTTTCAGACCAGGCGGATAAAATGAACGTAATAGCTTTGTCCAGGAAAAACTATAACCTTTGTTGCGGTGCCATGCACAACGGACAGCCTTGTAAGAATCCGGCGGGCATGGGAACACCACATAAAGGCTATGGCCGGTGTAAGATACACGGCGGGCTTGCTACAGGTCCGAAGACAGCGGAAGGACGCGCCAGACAAATAGCAGCTTCCACAAAACACGGTCTTTTTTCTAAGGTACTGCTTCCAGAGGAAGAAAGCATTTTAGAAAGCATTAACCAGGAAGAAGAATTTAACGCCCTGGATATGATGATAAAAGTACAGACCGTTAAGATCGTAAGCTATCTACAGAAGCATAAAGACCGGTTTATAAAAGACCGTGATCTGGAAGGCGAAGAAGTGGCTTACAGAAAATCTAGGGTTATATGTCGTGAAGGTGACGGTATGAAGACTTTTTACCATGCCGGAACGATTGAAGATAACGCCTTAGATCGTGCTATGAACACCTTACGGCGTCTGATCGGACAGAAACACCTTATAGAAGGCAAGGACGACGGACCAGACGACATTATGGCTTCTCTTAATGCAGAGTTAAGAGCAGCGTCTAAAGGTGAAGTCTACGTGTCCTGGGGTGGACAAGCGCAAAGTAAGGGAAATAACGAAGATCATACACAAAAAGAACAGGAAACGTAGTAAAAACTGTAGTAAAAAGCCTTGTTACAGGTTTTCTGATAACCAGAAACCATGTAAACACAGGGCTTTTTCTTGTATTTATGAGAAACTACGACTTTTTTACTTAGAATATGGGGTGTAAATATTATGGCAGAGGATAATAAAAGCTGTAGGGGTTGCGTCTGTTTGACTTGCCAATACAGCGAACAGAACGGGGACTTTAACCGGTGTCCGTTTAAGTCGTGTCGCTTATGTACAGATACAGTACATCATATCCGTAGCATATGCGATAAAGGCGTACAGCTGCCTAAGAAAGCAGATTACGCGGACTTCGTGCTATGACATACGAATATCAGACAGAATTTACTTACGTGGCAGACACGGACCCTTTAACCGGCGCCCCGGTAATGACGGCGATACCCCAGACCGTCCGGGCAGCGAAACAAGGGATACCATACAACGTACTTAGTAACTTCGGTGACCTGTTTAAGAGGGAAAACCTACGGGAAGCGTGGCGGCTTCTTCGTAAAAACGACCCTTTCGACTACCAGATACAGGTAGCCGACGCTATTCTTTACAGCTGCTTAAATGGGCTGGGTTGGTACTTCGTGGTACAGATCACACGACAGGCTGGTAAGAATGAGATTAGCGCCTTCTTACAACACTATTTACTGCTGTATGGCTGGTACTTCGGTGTACCTGTATCGGGCGTAAAATTCGCCCCGGTATACAAGCCACAGATACAAGCGTCTATGGACCGTCTGGAAGGCGCCCCAACGCTGGACAGTGGCGGGCTTGCCGGTAGCGTGATAACGTCCGGTCAAGCGAAGGTGGACGGCCAGCCTTGCAAGTACAGTAAATCAGACGGCTATAAATTCCATATCGGACCACCCCGCGATAGTAATAAATGGGCGTTCCTGTCCATTAACCCTACGGCTAACGTCGCGTCCCAGACAGCATACACACTACTGGAAGGTGACGAAAGCCAGGACATAGACGCCGATAAGTGGGAGCGTGACGCCCAGCCTATGGGTTCGTTTAACAATGCTACTACGGTGCTGTGGGGTGTAGCCTGGACAAAGGACAGCTTTATCTATCGTGGCGAGCTGATGGCCCACGATATGGAAGATCGTTTAGAGAAGGAACTGGGGTACCGGCCGAAGTTGGTATTTAAGATAGACGCCTACGCGGTTATCGCTTCCGGTAATACGAACTACAAGAAAGCGTTTGATAACCAGGTAGCCCGTCTGGGAATGGACCACATAGCCATACAGACACAGTACCTTCTTAAAGCTGTAGACGCTATTGGTCGTTTCTTTTCCGCGGAAGGCGTAGCCCGTATGTATTCCGGCGGTTTTGAAATGCAAGTAGAACCAGTTAAGGGACATAAGTACATATGGGCGTGTGACGTAGCCGGACAGGAAGAAGAAACCACGGACGTAGAAGCGTCTGTAGGTATTCATAAGCGCGACGCCCTTACGTTTATCGTCGGCGACCTCTTACGGGACGGTACAGTAGTTCCGATCTGCTTGTATCAGTGGGTCGGAAAACAGCACAGCAAAGTAAGGGATATGTTACCGAAGATCATACGTTACTGGGGTGCTATTGGTGGGGTATGTGACGGTACCGGAATCGGTGAACCGTTGGCGTACCACCTTAAAGAGTTATTCGACAGAAATAACGACGGACTGGTAGAAGCCTATAAGTTTAAGGCAGCCGGTGACGAAAGTAAATCTAAGCTGGGGTATCTGGCTTACGATTTTAACCATAACGATTTAATCAAAGTTCCGAAGGCACCGGAAGACCCGGACCAGCTGGAACTATGGAAGGAACTACGGTGGCAAGTGGAACACCTTACAAGGGAAGCCAAACGCCAGCAAACAATAAATTTTTATGTCCCAGCGAACGCCGAACCACGTAAACCGGGACACGTTCCACACGACGACTTAGTAATGGCCCTATTCTTGCTTATGAGGGCCGCACGAAACATAGACCCGAACACTGGAAAGGCTACAGCCTTTGACCGTGAAAAGTCGGGAGTATAGAAAGGGGGTAATAGCATGGCGGTATCTTCGTACATTCCGCAGACATTGGCAGAAATGAAAAAAGTAAACCAGGTGACCGCGGAACGTTGGATTAAAGATAACGCTTCCTGGGTCGCGGCTATGGTGGCAAAACACGACAGCTGGATAAAGGATAATGCTGTAGACTTGTACCAGGCAGCCTATGACGGCGAACTGGACGAAATCGAACAGCGCGACAAGGCTAGGGACGGCGGTACAGAAAATAAGCTGGTTTCTAACTATGTCCAGATTATCATAGATACGCTTGTGGACTATATGCTAGGTAAGTCCCCTATCTATACAGTCGAAGACCCGGACCAGGACGACGAAGAAATAGAAGAACGTGAGATTATCACGGAATACCGTAAAAAAGTTATGAAGCTTTTAAAGGATAAGGCACAAGGGGAGTTTTCCGACTTGTTACGCGATATGTGTATAGGTGGCTTCGGTTCTATTATCGTATGGGTAGACGAAAAAGGTAATATTGATTACAGTGAATACCCGATACAGGAGATCATACCGATTTACGACGGCAGAAAGAGGTTAAGGCTTCTTTTTCGGCGTTATGAAGTAGGGGTATGGGAAAATGGTAGCGAAACCACGAAAACAAAAGTAGAGGTTTACGACGATCGCTACGTTACTTACTATACCGGTGACAGTATGGAAAGCCTACACCTGGACGAAGCCGAAGCGAAGACCGGGAACCCGATAGAGCATAAGGCCGGCCGTATCCCGGTTGTGGTCTGCCAGAACCAGCTACCGGCGAAATACAGCGAACGTGTGAAGGGATACGGTAAGTCTGATCTTGCCTACGGTGTCGTTCCACTTGCTGTAGCTTACTGCCACGGTTTAAGCGATAAAGCGAACCTTATGGAGTACCTACAAGATCAGTATTTATGCTTAACTGGTGTAGATGTAGATGAAAACGAAGTTCTGAAAATGCGAAAGGCCCGCGCCCTGGCACTTAAGGACAAGGATAGTAAGGCCAGCTTTATAGCCCAGTCACAGGACGACAACGCCGTAGAAAATGGTCTTACTAGAACGAAAAACGACATTATGGACACGACCAACACCCCACGACTGGCAGAGTTAAACGGGGCGACGGCTACAGAAATCAAAATGAAATACGCCGGTCTTGATATTAAGGCCGGTAAGAAGGAACCGCTTCTTATACAGGCGTTCCGTAGCTTCTTCGCGATCATTACGGACCTTTTGAATGTTCAAAAGCTGTATGCTGCCGGTACGGTTTCTGGTGTGTATGAAACAATCACTACCCCGGAACTGATCGAAGCCAGGGACGACCTGTACCAGTCTGAATGGCTGGAAGTTACGATAAGCCGGAATCTTCCACAGAATAATAAAGAGATCGCCGACATTGTGGCAGAACTGGCCGACATTGTACCAGATAGTTATTTGTATGAACTGCTGTGGTTTATTGACGACCCACAGAAAGCACTTGAAGAAATGAGAGCGCAGAAAGAGGAAAGCCAACAGACAAGCCTTACAAATAGTCTGGCAGCTATTGGATATGGGGCGGATAACCTGGGGGATACCGGCGGCGACCCGGATAACCCAGACGATCAGCAGAACAGCGCTACAGGTTCCACGATCACACAGCCGCCAGAATAGGGGGTAGCGTATGGCGTGGATAAGCGAAGCCCAAAAGCACTATGAAGAATACGTAGACTACTATACTTCCCTTTTGGAAGATTACGTAGACGATCATATTCTTGAACTTGCCCCGGCATACGGGCAGTTACAGGAAGCAGCTGTAGGCTACCTGGAAGAAGTCGCTAAAAAATATGTAAATGAACAGAACCCGGACTTCGTTCCTACCAGACGGTGGGCGAAAAAGATACAGGAAGAATACCTTACGAAAATCATACCGGAACTGAATTTACTAAACGCAAAACTACAGCCGTTTGCTACGTCTGTGATATGCGGAACTGTTTTTTATGGGGCTAATACTACAGCGTACATTTTGGAACAGGCCGCGAAGTGCGCGGTAACTGTACCAAACCTTACGGCTTCCGGCGTGTTGGGTATTATAGCTAACCCATGGTTACCGGATAAGAAAACCTACAGTGATCGTATACGTACCAGTGTTTCCCTTGTGGCTTCTAAGAGTGAAGAAGTCGTAAAAGAACTGGTTACAAAGAAAATGCAGTATAGCGACGCCGCTAAGAAGCTTTCACAGGGAATACAGGAAGGCTACTATAATGCTTCCCGTATTATCCGTACAGAAATGACTAGGGCGAACGCTTTAGGAACTTCCTACAGCCTTATGGAAAATGCGGATATTGTAGACGGTAAGTATAGGGACGCCACTTTTGATAGTAAGACGTCTGCTTATTGTGCAGCAGACGCCGACTACAGTAAAAGAAATCCTTATGATCTGGATTATGATACACCTATGAACCCAGGGCTACCAGGAAGGCGTATACCGAACCACCCACATTGTCGCTGTAGATGGGTAGCTATCCTTTCTGGTTTAGGTATTAAGGACAGACAGAAAGCCGCTTTAGATCAATACGGCGACCTTTATTACACGAAAGCCGCCAGTTATGACGAATACGCGAAAGAAGTAGGGCTTCCGTTGGTAAAAGATATGGTAAACGCGGATAATCCGAAGAAATACTTAAGACCAGGGGAAACGTTGGCAGACCTTAACCGACAGGTAGTACGGAAACGCTTTAACGGGCAGATCATAACCGTACCTTTAGGTCTTGATATTCATAATTGATTATAGGGCATAAGCCTTTATAATACCGACGCGGCGGATACCGCGGATATGACACGCTTGTAAGGCGTGTTTTTTATTGCCGTAACATAGCCAGGGCGTCAAATACTGGCCGTGGAACCCGACAGCGCGGAACGCTGGATATAGCCGACGGGCTTAATACGGAAAGGAGTTTTTAAGATGGGAAAACTTAGAAAATTACAGGAACGCTACTTAAAAGGAGAACTTACAAAGGCACAGTATGAAGCAGAGTGTAAGAAGCTTCTGGACGACGAAATTTTAGACCAGGACGCTTACGACGACGCTTTAGATTATGACCCGGACTACGAAAGACCTAAGTACAGCCAGGCCGACGTAGACAGCACCGTAGCAAAGAAAGCCGTAAAAATGGTTCGTAAAGCACTTAAGGACGCTGGGGTAACGGTCGAAGCGGACGATAAGACCTTACTTAGCAAAGTGGCAGAAACCATTAAAAACGGTTCTTCTGGTAAAGGCGACGGCGAAGGGGGAAGCGGTTCTTCTATCGACGAAACAGAATTATCTAATCTTAAGACTAAGGCAGCGAAAGTTGACGATCTTACAGCACAGTGTAAGAAGTTGCTTATCGAAAACGCGGTTCTTAAGGAAGCCGGTAAGTATAATCCTGTAAATCCCGCACAGGTAGTAAGGGCGATCAGCGCTGACTACCTGGACAGTATCGAGTTTGACGAAGAAAACGGAACAGCGGACGCAAAGAGTATTGCCCGCGCTATCCGTAAGGTACACGACGCCGAACCGAACTTATTTAAACCAGCTGGGGACGACGGCGACGACGATAACGGCGCTGGTGGTTCTGGTAATGGTTTCCGCGGTAAAGGTCCTGGCGGTGCTGGTAGCACTAAAAACGGCGAACTGGAAGCAAAGAAAGCGGAAGCTTTAGAAATGCTGGGTATTAAGAAAGACGATAAAAAGTAGAAAGGTAGGTTTTTGTTATGCAGAATAACGACGTAACAGTTAGACGAAAATCCTACGCAGCGGCTAAAGAGATCAAGGCCAGCGCCCATTATGCGTATGTCGTAAGTGGTATCACGCTGGACGGTTCTAAGTTTGAAACTGGCGGCTTCGTAGAAGAAGGTACTTGTCTTGTAAAAGACGACACCACAGGCAAATACGAACCGTACAAGGATGCAGCAAGTGATTTTCCGACCGGAAAAAGTGACCCGGTTATCCTTGACGAAAGTATCAAATTCACAGTTGACGACAAGGGTAAAAACCCGGATGTTACCGCCGGACAGGTTCTTGTACATGGTGCGGTATATGAAAGTCTTCTGGTAGGCTGTACCGCAGCATTTAAAAAAGCTGTAGGCGCTGCTATCAGATTCGTGTAAAGAAAGGGGTAAATAAAAATGGCTGGATTAGCAAATTTAAGCGAGTTCTTTGAGAACCCGTTATTTACCGAAACTATCCGTGAGGTTCCAGTGGAAACCGGATATATCGGTAGCCGTTTCCTTCCTTCCGAAAACACATATGATATGGAGTGGAACGAAACAGTAATTGAAAGACAGGCAGATATGGCCGACCTGGTAGACGCTGGGGCGGAACTGCCTTTAACAGATCGTGACCCAGTAAGACGTGTAAGTGGTTCTATCGCAGATATGGGACAGTCCTATATTCTGACAAAGAAAGAACTTGCTGCTATGTCTGACAAGGGTAACGAAGGTCGCCGTAAGATGGCTGTACAGCAGGTCCTTAAGAAGACCGCACAGCTTAAGTCTAACATTGACGCCCGTGTAGAATGGCTTCGTTGGCAAGCGCTGGGTAACGGTGCTATGATCTATGATAAATCCGGTATTAAACTGGGTGTAGATTTTGGTGTACCAGAAGCCAACAAGGTAACCGCTGCTACAGCGTGGGGGGCTGACGGTGCTACTATCCTGGCAAACTATGAGCGCTGGGTACAGGATTATATCGACGGAAACGACAACGGCTACGCGCCGGACGTATTCGTTACCGGTATCGAAAATATCCGTATCGTACTGAATGACGTAGCGATCAGAAAGGCAATTACAGGATACAGCGATAAGCTTCTTACCCTGGACGAACTTAATACTTTCCTTCGTGGTCGCGAACTTCCACCTATGGAAGCGTTCGACGCAAAGGTTACTTACCGTGATCCTACAAACGGTGGTAAGAGAACTACCGCCCGCCTTTTGGACAGCAAGAAGGGCGTGTTCCTTATGGAAGGTGACAAGATCGGTAACGTACAGATGGGTCCGACTTATGAGAATAACATGGAACCTGGCATTTTTGCCCGTACTTTCACTATGGAGCGTCCGCTTCGTGAGGTCGTAGAGGTTGTAGCTGCTGGATTCCCTAAGATCATGTACCCGGAACTTATTAAAATCTGTACTGTACGATAAGGGGGTAAAACATGAAGGTAAAAGTATTAAAAACCGGAGTAACAGTGGAAAACGCCATTCTTGACGTAGGCGCCGTGGTAGATATGTCCGAAAAGGACGCTACCCGCCTTTCTGGTTATGGACTGGTAGAAGTCGTAGACGAACCAGAGCCGGAACCAGAGCCGGAACAGGAAGCGCCTACCGAAGATCAGCCAGAGCCTAAAAAGGCTACACGTACAAAGAAAACAGAGTAAGGGGGTGACGGTATGCTGCTGAATAAAGCCGAACTTCTGGAAAAGTATTATACGCGGGGAAATCCTATAGACGACGCCGACGTAGACCTTTACCTTTCCAGGGCGAATACCTGGTGTATTGGATATATCGGCGGTGTGCCGCCTTTGCTTCCAGGAGAACCACAGGACCGCCCAGGACTTAAAATAGCTGTAGCTACGTGCTTTGAAATCATGGCGCGAGGGGAAACCAAACAGATAAACCCGGATACCGGTAATATCACAGAGGTAGCCCCGCCAACAGGTGCGATAAAAACGTCTACCCAGTATAAAGCTTTCGACCAGTTTGTTATTGTTAGGGAAATGCTTCGGGCGTATAAAATCGCCTTTGAAGATCAGACCAGCAAAACAGACAGAGGGGTAAAGTTTTTATGATTATAAAAATTGAGTTAGACGGTGGCCTTGATAAATTCATCAGCGGTGCAAACAGTGCCGCCGCAGCTGTAGACAGCATGGAAGAACGCATAGTTAGGCAAGCTGGTATAGCTGGCTTGGAAAATGTAGCGGCAAATATTCACAGCCGATCTGGAAGACTTGCACAAAGTTATACAGTCGGCGGGAATGAAAATATATTTGACGTACAAGCTGGCGGCGGTAGCGCGTCGGTGCGGTACGGTTCTAACTGTCCATATGCTGTACCAGCGGAAGAAGGCTATAACCAGTCTAACCGTGTAAGTAAGTCTACTGGACGAAAGCCGTCTTTATGGGTACCGGGTTCCGGTTCTGGTAGTAACTTTAGTTATAATCCTGGGGCTAAAACAGGAATGAAGCTTTCCGGTAGATTCGTTCCTGGTCAACATATGTTTGAAAAGTCTTTACCGGATACAAAGGAAGACTTAAGAAAGATAACAAAGTCAGAAGTAGAGCGCCTTTTTAGGGCGCTTTTTTAGTGGGGTGGTAATGTGGAGTATTCAAAAGAACTTACAGCTATACAAATGTGGCTTAAGTCTACAGCTGGGCTTAATTCTTTTAAGCGTGGTACAAATGTGAACCTTTCCCGCCCTGTAGTGCTTTTTGACGTTCCAGGACGCGGACGGGCTAGACACCTTACCAGGTATGCTTACGTACAGACGGTAACGTGGCCCTGTACGTTGTATGTGGACACACTGGACGAAGCTGTAAGGTACCAGGAAGCGCTTGTAAGTGATCTGGAAGATCGCTGTAACGTTCTGGAAATAAAAGAAGATGGAAAACACGTAGGCTGGTTAAAAAACGTCGTCGCCAGATTTAACAATGGCGAAAGCTTAGACGCTACTTTTACACTTACGTATGAAGTAGCTTATAAGCGTAAGGGCTGGGACGCAAGTACGCCGGCCGCCGACGTTATGTATACCAGACTGGACGTAAAACCAGAAAAATAGAAAGGAAGCGAAAGTATGGCAACTAAAGAAACCGGGAACGCACAGGCGGAAAAAGTTACCGCTTCTACGTTCTCAAAAAATGATTTAATCGCGTCTGCCGCCGTATTTAACACAACGCCCGCCATTATGACAGGTGCGTTGTACGGCGTAAAAAAAGATGAACTTACAAAACAGGAAGCCGCGGACGCTTTGGCCGCGTTCCTCAAAAAACCTGTACACAAGGGGGTAAAGTAAAATGGCTGGATTGTACACAGAAGGCGAAAGCAAGATTTTAAGTGGTGTATATTCCCTTATCCTTGCTATTTCAACTTCTATAACAAGTGGCGGTCGTGGTATCGTAGCATACCCGTTTACCGCTGACTGGGGACCGGTAAACGAACTTACGGCCGGAAACCTTAGAGAATTAAGGGACAACTACAACGCGGTGGGTTCTTCCCTTTCCGTAGGAAAGATTTATACCCACGCGTCAAACGGAGAGCCTAAAAAGGTACTGGGTTACCGTATGGCTACAGCAGAAGCTAAAGTAGCAGCTGCTACCGTTGATACCTGGGTATTTGAAACTGTCTACCCAACTACAAGACCTTTTGTGCTTGTGGTAAAAGACGGTGTAGAGGACGGTTCTATTAAGATCAGTCTGGTAGAAAATGCTGTAGAGCTTACTTCGTTCCTGGTATCTGATGTAGATAGCCTGGTAACTATGGTAAATGCTTCTGACTATATCCGTGTAAAGACGAAGGGTACCACGCTTCCGAAAGCGAACGCGGGCGTAGAGTTTAAGGGCGGAAATAACGGCGACGCCGTTACTGTGACAAATTACACAGCGTTCCTGGACGAGATCGAAGCAGACGGAACCGCTAACGCTTTTTCCTTAGACGGTGTATCTGACGAAAGTATTATTTCTACAGTGATCGCCTGGGTAAAAGATGTACGACAGGAAGGCTTCTACGTATCCTTCGTAACAGGTGGTCCGAAAGCCTGGGATTCTGCTACGGATACCGCTAACGCGAAGTCGCGAGAAATCAATTACAGACCTGTAATTAACGTAGGTAATGGTTGCGACGGATATACAGCGGCAGAAATGGCGATCTTCGTAGCTGCAAGAGTGGCGGCGGTAGCCCTTAACAGTTCTCTTACAGACGAAACCGTACCATACCAGGCGGTTAATGTACGTCTGAAAAAGAGTGTCAGAGAACGCGCAAAGAAAGCCGGTACCATTATCTTTGTAGCGAAGGGCGACACTGTAGAGATCGACGAAGGGGTAAATACCCTTACTTCCCCGAAATCGGGAGAGGTTAAAGAAATGGGGTCTATCCGTGTTTCTTCCACGATCGACTATGTGGTACATGATCTGGAACTTTTCGGCGAGGAATATAAGAAAACGAAATCTAATACAGATTCTTTCCGCGCGACCTATGCGACTACGGTACAGCAGCAGTACCTTGACCCGCTGGTAGCACAGGAAATTCTTAAAGAAGGTGCTTCCTATGAGCCAGACCCGGACTACTACGGGGAGAACGCCACAAAGAAGGCTAAGGCAAATGAAGCCTTTTTCGTAGGCGACATCACACCGAACGAAAGCCCAGAAAAGATTTATCAGAAGCTTAGTACGGTATTTTAATAAGGGGGTGTAAAGAATGTTTGATGCTAACGAAGTAATTAACGGTTTGTATGGCTATGTTTATGACGAAAACGGTAAGCAGATGCAGGAAACAAAAGCCTTTGAAGCGAACGTAGACTACGATAAAGAAGAAGTCTTACAGGCTGGTAAACTTATGAAAGGTCATAAGGTAGTTGCTGCTTCTGGTGCTGGAACCATTACAGCGCACAAGATCGACAGTAGACTTCAACGTAAAGCGGCGGATAATCCGCACGCGAAATACAACTTTTCCGCGAAGCTGAAAGACCCAACATCTAGGGGCGAAGAATATATTATGTTTATCGGTGTATCCTTCGACAGCGCCCAGCTTATGAGCTTTGAACTTGGGGAACTTGGAGAAATCGAAATGGACTTTACTTTTGACGACTACAAGTATCTGAAATCTATTAACTAATTATCTGGGGCGTGAAAAACGCCCCTTTTTTAAGAAAGGTAGGAAAATAAAAATGGCAGATATTACAGTAATGAACAGACAGGAACAGGAAATTAACACAGGTGCTACACAGGAAAATACAGCTACACAGCCGTTACCAGTAGAGCCGGTAACACCGGTACCGTCCTATGTGGAAGGTCTGACAGAAGACGAAGCAGACCAGGAAGCAGTAACTACAGAAGAACCGAAGTTCTTAAGCCTGGAAGAAATCTTAGGCATGGATACAGCAGACCTTACAGCTGAAAAACAGGGCTTCTTCCATTCTGAAAAGTTAGGGGATATTCCTTACACAGCTATTTCTTACGACGACTATAAACAGGCTAAGAAAGACTGTGTAACCTACGACCAGGACGAAAACGGCGTTATCCAGACAAAGGTAGACGACGACAAGCTTATGACGAAGATCGTTATTTTAGCTGTAGACAAAGACCAGCGTAGCAACTTTACTTTTGCAAACGGTGCGTTGCTTAAAAAATTAGGTGTTCATACAGCGGAAGGCGCTTTATCTACACTTCTTCCACCTGGCGAAATCGTAAACTTCGCCGTAGCTGTACAGAACGCTTCTGGCTTTGGAAATAAGGCAAAGAAAAAGGTTAAAGACTCTGTAAAAAACTCTTAAAGTCGGACAGGGAAGCGAAGCTTCTGGCCTATATCTGGAACACCCAGGGCATAACGCCGGGTCAGATATATAACCTTCCCTATTCCGAAAAAGAATTTGTTTATCAAGCCACTTTGCTTAAGATAAAAGAAGAACAGCGCGCAGCAAAAGCAAGACAGAAAAAGAGGTAATATAAATGTCCGATTTTACAATGGGGGCAACCCTTACATTAACGGATAATTTTAGTAGTACCTTGACCGCCGCCGGACATAATGCGGAAGCTTTCAAAAGCCAGATTACGGGTATTTCTTCCGCTATGTCTTCTTCCACAGCTTCTATGGCAGAAACAGCAAGCGCCGCGAACGGGTTAGGTTCCGGGCTACAGAATGTCGGTTCTATCGCCGACAGTATGGGTAGCAGTATGACCGACGCCGTAAGTGGTGCCGAAAGTATGGCCGATACCATACAGGAGATAGGGAGCGCCGCACAGGAAAGTCAAGCGCCTATCCAGCAGTCTACAGAAAGTACAAACCGCTGGAAAGCTGCTATGGACCAGTTCGACGCTGGAACCCAACACCTTAAACAATTACCTGGAACTTTAAAACAGATCGCTTCCCAGAAATTAACCGGGCTTGTGGAATCCATGAAGAACGGGGTTACGTCGGCGAAAGACTTGGCGACGAACCTTAAGACAATGGCACAGCAGAAGGTTACCAGTCTGGTAGCCAGTTTTAGAGAGTTCAAGTCTACCATACAGGAAGGGCGTACCGGTGTCGTTGGCTTCGTAAACGCGCTTAAAAATATCGGGAAGATAAGCGTTACAGGTGCCGTTAATGGCGTGAAAAGTTTAGCTTCCAACATGAAGACGTTTGCGGCTACTAAAG
Source organism: Ruminococcus sp. AF17-12 (assembly GCF_003479245.1). Taxonomy (NCBI): domain Bacteria; kingdom Bacillati; phylum Bacillota; class Clostridia; order Eubacteriales; family Oscillospiraceae; genus Ruminococcus; species Ruminococcus sp. AF17-12. The sequence continues at coordinate 94,971 of NZ_QUGY01000005.1, read as the reverse complement.
TATCTGGTATCGTAAACAGTTTAAGTAATATAAAGAATAAAGCGACGGACGGTAAATCTGGCGTAGAGGGGTTAAAAACCGCTTTGCAAAAGGTAGCCAGTACGTCGCTTTCTGCTTTACATTCCGGCTTATCAAAAGTCGGAAGTTTGGCAAAGTCCGCCGGTTCCGCTGTACTTAGTGGACTGGGTAAAGGTATAACCGCGATCACGAAAGGCGTGGCGGCTGGTGTCACAGCTGCCGGAACAGCTGTAGCAGGGGCTACGGCGGCCGCCGTAAAAGTCGGTTCAAATTTTGAAGCCGCTATGTCGTCGGTAGCGTCTATTTCTGGTGCTACAGGGCAAGACTTTACGGACTTGGAAACAAAAGCTAAACAGATGGGCGCGACCACAGCCTTTTCTGCCACCGAAGCCGCGAACGCTATGGAATACATGGCTATGGCCGGTTGGAAAACTACGGATATGGTATCCGGTATCGACGGTATTATGAACCTTGCCGCCGCGTCCGGTGCTGATCTGGCCCAGACGTCCGATATTGTTACTGATGGACTTACCGCGTTTGGTATGTCTGCCGGGGAAAGTAGCCGATTTGCTAACGTAATGGCAGCGGCTTCCAGTAATGCAAATACCAACGTAGAAATGATGGGCGAAACCTTCAAGTATGTAGGTGCTGCCGCTGGTGCTATGGGCTATTCCATTGAGGATATGGCTGTAGCCACTGGACTTATGGCGAACGCTGGTATTAAAGGTTCCCAGGCTGGTACCGCCTTAAGAAGTACCATTACCCGTATGGCAAAACCTACTAAAGAGTCCCAGACAGCTATGGACGCTTTAGGAATGTCTGTTACACGAAGCGACGGTTCCATGAAATCTTTCGCGGAAGTAATGACAGATATGCGCACAGGTATGCAAGGTATGACAGAAGACCAGAAGGCCAGTTATGCCGCTATGCTTGGTGGACAGGAAGCCATGTCGGGTCTTTTGGCTATCGCGAACGCTTCCGATAAAGACTTTCAAGATTTAACGACAGCTATAGCAGAATCATCTACTTGTTATGACGGTTTAGGTGCAGCCGCACAAATGGCGGCAGTTAAACTGGATAACTTACAGGGTGATGTAACCATACTTAAGTCTGGTCTGGAAGGTTTAGGTATTGCGATTTATGATAATATTAAAGGTCCATTACGAAGCGTTACACAAACAGCTACCAAAATGGTGGGTAGTCTTTCCGACGCACTCACGAACGGCGGCTTTTCTGCTTTCGTAGCACAGCTGGGTAACGTTTTAGGACAAGCTGTAACCATGGTAGCAAGCTACGCGCCACAAGTGGTAAGTATGGGCGTACAGCTTATACAGGGCTTCTTATCTGGAATACAGGCAAATTCCGGGGCGATTGCTTCCGGTGCGGCTTCCACGATCGCCGCGTTTATTAACGGGTTACTTGTGTTAATCCCACAGGTAATTATGATCGGCGGACAGCTGATCTTACAATTTGTCCAGGGTATGATACCGCAGATACCGCAACTTTTAACGGCTGCTACACAGGCTATAAATACGTTGGTACAGGGATTTATAAGTGGTCTGCCTATGATCTTACAGACAGCGACCCAGCTTATAATGTCACTGGTTCAAGGTATCGTACAAAATGCCCCTATGCTGATCGCTTCCGCGGTACAGGCTATTACGACGTTTTTATCTGGAATTTTACAAATGTTACCTGTAATTTTACAGGCTGGTGTACAGCTGATCTTAGGATTAGCACAGGGTATTATTTCTAATATCCCACTTATCCTACAGTCGGCGGTTCTTTTAATCCAGCAGTTTGTTACGGGCTTAACTCAAATGCTGCCAACTATCATACAGGGCGGTATACAGCTTGTTATTTCTCTGATACAGGGAATTATTTCAAACCTTGGCACTATCGCACAAGCGGGTGTTCAAATTATCGTTTCACTGGTTACCGGTTTGATACAGGCTATCCCTATGATTATCGCAGCAATTCCGCAGTTAATTTCTGCTATCATAGACACGATCTTTAATACAGACTGGATAGCTGTAGGTGGCGAAATTATAAACGGAATTAAAGATGGTTTTATGTCTGGTTTTACCAGTTTGGTAGACAGCGTAAAGGGCTTGTGGAGTGACTTTACAGGTTGGCTGTTTGGTGACGGTGAAGAAGCCGGAAGCGCAGCCGGTGACGGTGTGGCGTCTGGTGTAATTTCGTCCAGTGGTAATGTGGCGTCTGCCGCTTCTCAAACCACACAGACAGCTACCCAGAATTTCCAGTTTGACTACGGTGTACTGGAAGGTTACGGACAGCAAGCGACGAACAGCGTAGCCAATGGGCTTAACACGGGTTCTGGAACACTTAATTATAGTGCTACAGCAGTCGGAACGAACACAAGTAACAGTATTCTTTCCGGTATGCAGACTGTAGACCTTGCTTCTGGTGGAACACAGGCTACGAACAGTATTTTAGCTGGTCTTAATACTGGTGGCGTCCAGCTTACTACAACAGCTACGACCCTGGGAACAGAAACGGCGACAAACTTAAACAACAGCCTTCTTACAGGCGGTGCCGGTCTGCAAGCTACGGCTTCGCAGTTAGGTACGGACACTATTAACAGCTTAAGCACAAGTTTTAATAACGGTGCTTCTACACTTGATCTGTCGGCGTTACAGCTTGGTACCAACACTACCAGCAACCTTACCACAGGTCTTACAAGCGGAACTGCTACGGCAACGTCGGCGGCTACGAATGTGGGTACCCAGGTGGGAACCAGTCTTACTACCGGACTGGATACGGCAAACGCACAGGTAGCGGCTTCTACACAGCAGCTATCACAAACACTTTCGACAGGTCTTACGACGTCAATAACGGACGCTTCCACACAGGCGACGACCGCTATTAACGAAATGGGTACAAATATCGGAACAGCACTTACAAGCGCTGTAGACCAGGCTTCAACACAAGCGACCACAGCAGTATCTACCCTAGGTACTAATCTGGGAACTGCCTTAACTGAAAGTCTTACGACAGCAGCGACGGGAGCCGGTGAAGCCGCTAACAATATCGGTACCCAGGTAGGAACAAGCCTTACACAAGGTTTATCTTCGATCAGCGCGAGCGCTTCCACGGCGGCTACGACTGTCGGTACTTCTGTACAGACAGCGCTTACTACAAGTATAACAGCGGCCGGTACAGCAGCTTCCGCGACAGCACTTACGGCCGGTACGACTATGATACAGTCTTTGGTATCTGGTATTACTGGTATGACACCTACCGCCGTATCTACAGCAAACAGTACAGGTCTTAAGACGGTACAGGGGTTAGCCCTTGGTATCCTTGCCGGAACCAGTACAGCGGTATCCGCCGCACAGACTGTAGTAAATGCTGTAACTGCAACCTTTAACAGTATTAACCTTCACAGTGCCGGTTATAACGCCGCCGCTGGTTTTGCTTCTGGCCTTGCTTCTGGTGCTGGTGCGATCTACGCACAGGCCCAGGCGATCGCGTCTACTGTACGTTCTACTATACAGTCGGCGTTACAAATTCATTCACCGTCAAGGGTAATGATGAAAATAGGACAGTATACAGGCGAAGGTATGGCTATCGGTATTGAAAAGATGGTAGGACAGGTACAGAGTGCTTCTGAACAGCTGGCTAACGGTATAACCGCACCTGTAACGTACAATTCGGGAAATAGCCCGGTACAGGAAGTACAAAGTACGCTATCAGATGTTCCGGCTTTAGCTGGAAATATCCCAGTAAGTCCGACAGGTAGCAGTAAAGCGGAAACGCTGAAAAAAGAAATTAAGCTGGTAATTGAAAAGATCATTCTTAACGATACCGGTGACAAAGACAAAAAGCAGCTTGTAAAAGAGTTACTGGAAGAACTTATAGAGGAACTGAAAGGCGCTGACGAAGTAATAAGCAGCGCAGACCTGGGGGTATTGTTATAAATGAAAGGCGATAAGACAGTTAATATAACTATCAAAGGTGGCGGCGTAATACTGAATATTCCAGTTATACCGCCAAAAGTCAACGTATCAGATGGTAGCAGTACGCCGAAAACAGTAACCATATGGAGAAAGGGAGAAGTCGATTTTAACGACGGTAAAAGCTTGGACGGCCTTAGCTGGTCGTCCTTCTTCCCTTCTCGTTATGACGCTTCGTACTGCAATAGCAAGAATTTGAAAACAGTACAATGGTATATCAATACTATAAACAAATGGAAGAACGCCGGAACTGTGGTACAGGTTATCATACCGGCTATGAATATCAATAGGCCCATGAAGATTAAAACCTTCCAGGGGGACTATGAAGGACAAGAGTTAGATTACTACTACGATCTGGAATTTAAAGAATACGTAAAACTTCCACAAGTGAAAGTAAAGGCGAAAAAGTATATCACTGTAAAGAAAAGGGACCCGAAACCAGTATCTAAACCTTCGACTTCCAAAAACAAGAAAAAGACCGCGATCAAGAAAGGCGACAAAGTACAGTTTAAAGGCGGGCCGGTTTACATTTCTTCGGACGCTTCCAGACCAGCTGTAACACGCGGAAAAGCAAAATGTAATTGTACGATCGTAAACAGCAATAAACACCCATACCACCTTATACATTATAGCGGTGCTATGGTGTACGGTTGGGTTAATGCTTCTGATTGTGAGAAAATATAAAGGTAGGCTACATCAATGGGAAAACTACAGCTTAAAATAGATGGAAACGACTTTACGGGTGTCCTTGCTGATAACCCAGTTATTAAAGATCAGCTTAACGCTTGCTGCCGTACCTTGACTTTTAAGCTGTCTTTATATGGGAACCGCTTGGACCTCTTAGCCCATAAAGTAGAACTTTTCTATAAAGGGAAACGCTGGTTTATCGGTGAGATAAAAAAACAGAAAGAGGAACACGACGGCACCAACAGTATAACCGTATACGACCCGCTTTTTTTGTTTGGGAAGCACGAAGACGATTATTACTTTAAGAATCAGACAGCTACCCAGATTACAAAGAGCATGGCGAAAAAGATAGGGTTAAAGGTATATAAGCTGGAAAATACGAACGTTGTTATATCCTACGTTCTGTATAAGAAAGGCGCCCCGGATAAAATTATGGTAGACGTCTTAGCCAGAACGTGGAACGGTGGCGGCGACAAATTCTGGTTTAGGTACGACCCGGTACATGATGGGATTTTGTTAAAGCGCCGTACCGTACCAGAAATGATATGGGCGTTTAAAACAGGCGGTAACCTTATATCTGCCAGTAAAGAACGTAGCATAGAAGAAATGTATAACACGGTAAAGCTGATTAACCGAGAAACTGGAAAAACAGCCACGAAGGTTAATGCAAAAAATAAAGCCTTATACGGTAATACACAGTATTATGAAGAAATCAGTGACAAGGATAAAAATTTATCTAAGTTGGCAAAACAAAAGCTTAAGTCTTTATCTAAGATTACTTCGACTATGAATATGTCGGGCTTAAATTCAGACGGCGCTATGGGTCAGTTCTTTGTGGGCGACCCTATCTACGTAGAAGAAAAAAATACAGGCATAGTAGGCGGTTACTGGGTAAGAAATGTATCGCATACATTTTTAGCTGACGACGCTATACAACTGGATTTTGACCTTACAGCTACGGAAGATATACCGGAAATACAGTACGATAACAGTAAAAAGAAGTAAGCGGTTATTCGCATAAAGATTTTATAAAAGTAACGTCTGAGAAGGTGCCTAAAGAAAGAAGGGGTAGTATGTTAGGGTCTGTAGACGCATTAAGTACATTAAGGGGCAACGGTCAGAAAGATAGCGTACTGGAAGGGTTACACCTTTTACAAGCGACTTCCGCAGAGCCGAACCCGGTAAAATTTAAACTGATAGGAACAGAACTTAACATAGACGCCGGTATGTTTGATATACCGGTTTCTGTTTATCCGATCTGTAAAGGCGATCAGTTCTTAGCGTACCCACTGGTAGGGTCAGAACACCAGCGTTGGGGTATTGTAGCGAAAATCACAGGCAGCGGACGAACTGGCACTATGACGGGTTCTAACAGCTGTAAGGTGGACGGTGTAGCCGTGACCTATGGCGGCGGTAAGATTATGGCGCCTAAGAGCGCTAAAAGTGGTGATCGCGTAGCGGTCATTCCTTACGGTACGCCGGATAACGTAAAATACGCCATGGTACCTATTGATTACAGAGTATATACGGAGTGTGGTTATTATGGCGGACATTGACTTAAGGGTACCGGTATTTGATTTTGATACCGGGGAATTTGTAACGGGTCTTGACGGTACCGTAAAAACCGTAACCGGGTCAGAAGCCGTAGGTATGATCGCCGTAAAAGCAGAAGAAACCGAACGCGGTGTATTTCCTGTATATGGTGATTTTGAAAATGAAGAAGAAAACCATATATACGGAAGCGACGTAAAAGCTTACGGTATTTGTGGCGATTATCCGAAAGACGTAAGGCTTTCGGAAGTAAAGAGAGCCGCAGAAGAAGCTATAGCCTACGACCCGTGGATAACAAGTGTAGACAGTGTTTCCGTAGAAGAAGGGGAAGATAAAAACGGAACCCCTTGTTTTATTGTAGACATTGAATTTACGGACATTTTCAGAAATTCAATTTTAGTAGAGGGGGTGGAAGTATGACGGAAAGACCGGAATTTGTACCAGTGTTTTTACAGTCCGCAACGGATATTAAAGAATTTCTCTTATCCCAGATACCGGATACCTGGCGTAAGGAAGTCGGCGACTTTCCATATGATATGATTATGCCGGATGTCGCCCAGGTAATGCAGCTGGAGATAGCACAGGACAGAATTTTACAGAACGCTTTCCCGCAGTATTGCGAAGACGAACGCATGGACGAACACATGGAAATAAGGGGACTTACCAGAATTGAAGCCACAGCAAATAAAAGGGTGCTGTCTATTGTAGCAGACCCCGGCGTAAGAATCCCACAGGGTTACACCTTTACTTCCGTCGTTACAGACGAAGAAGGGAACCCGATAGAGTTTACCGCAGATCGTGAAACAATCTTTCTAAGTGATAAAGCTGTAGACGTTCGTATCACTTGTACACTGACTGGAAGCGAAGGTAACCTTGCTACTGGAAGTGAGTTTATCTTACAACCGCCTATAGCTGGTGTAACTTCGATCACTGATACAGGTACCGTGGTTATGGCTGCTGAACGGGAAAGCCTAGACGCTGCCTGGACAAGAATATTAGATAAGGCCGAAAACCCGGATACAGGCGGAAACGTTCACGACTACGAACGCTGGGTAGTGGATGGTTTCTATAAAGACTATGGTGTTAAGATCGGAAAAGTTCTTGTAGATATGTGCTGGAACAAAGACAACGGACACGACGGACGCGGTACGGTTCGCGTAGTCGTCGTAGACGATACTTACGGACCGCTGGATACGTCTATAGTAAATGACATTAAGGAATACCTGGACCCTAAAGCATATGAGGGGTACGGATACGGTAAGGCGCCTGGTGGTGCTGTAGTAACCGTGATAACGGGAACGCCTTACGACATTAACATTTCCGCCCATGTGGAATATGAAAAGAACGTAGACCGGGCGGAAGTCCTACAGCAGTTTACGGAACTTGTTACGGAATACGTGAAGTCGCGGGTTTTTAACCGGAACGACGACACGAAAGAGTTAAGCCCTATCGCTTATAAAAAGATAGCTGCTATCTTAGGTACGCTGTCTGGCGTCGAAAACTACGACGACCTTACAGTAAATGGCGGAACCGCGGATATAAAGATAGAGCCATACGAAATACCTACCGTAAAGAAGGTAAGCCTTACATGATACCTAAAAAACAGGATATTGTAATAAGTGATCGTACCGAAGGTATGGTAGAATCTTCCGCCAGTTACTACCAGGAAAGCCAATTATTTTTTTATATCATAAACGCAAAAGCCAGGGGGTACGACCTGGTAAATGAAAAACAAGACGACTTAGCCCTACAGCTGTCGCCACTTACGGCGACCTGGGGGCTTATTTTTTGGGAACAGTCCGTAGGCTTGCCTATGCTTCCAAACGGCGATTATGATACGCGCCGGCCAAAGGTATTAGCGCGTTTACAGAATTATGAAAATTTTGGGGCGCCTATGATACACAGAATCGCGGAAGCATACGGCGAAAAAATAAGGGTCTACCTAGACTCGGCGGAATGTCTGGTTACTATCGTGTTCCAGCGCGGCGTACCTACATTCCTGGAAGAATTTAAAAAAGCTGTGGATAACATTATACACGCCCACCTGGGAACAGAGTACAAATTTGAGTACATCATAACAGGCGGTCTGGAAATGCTTACACAGTACCATGTTTACGGGTACAACGTGCCGGAAGCTGGCGCGTCTGCTATATGCGGTACACTTCCTTTTACTGCCACAGAAGGGCGCTTATATAGTGCCAGTCTTGGTGTTTCTGGAAAGGTAGATACCGTTCTTCGTGACTATGACCAAACCGGGACGATTGCCAGCGGCCCGCTACCTTTCGTGTCTACGGAAGGGCGTGTATATCGTACCGTGATAGCGGAAGCAGTAGACGGCACTTATACCATAGAAACTTATAAACAATCCAGCGAAGTTACAGAAACCGGTACGATACCGTCGGTAACTACGGAAGGGCGTATTTACAGCGCTGTGCTATCCGTGGAAGAAAGCGACACCGTAACAAGTACCAGATATGTACAAGCTGGGGAAATGGAAACGGGGGATAAACGCCTATGATTGAACAGAAAGGACTTGCTGTATTTAATAAAGCAGTCGCAGAAACGATTACAAGGGCAGTGTGTACGATCAGTGGCAAGGATTATACGCTTCCGATCAAGAGTGTAACAGTGGAAGGCGCTACGTTTAAAGTAAACATTTATTTAGATGATACTTTATCTGGTACCGTAACAAACACGAAGCTGTACGACAAAGACGGAAACTTACTTATCCAGCGCCAGGACGTCGTACCAAAACCAGAAGAAAAAAATCTTCTGGTAGTATTCCAACTTGAATTAAGAGAGGTGGCCTTATGAGTGAAGAAGTAAAAAGAGAGGTACAGACTTGGAACCCGGTAGAGTGGTTAGACCGTATTATTAACGGTGAACAGACTTATACATTACAAGAAGTACCCGGAAACAGCGGACACTATAAGCTGGTTCCAGACAACGTAGAAGTTATCCAGAAGGGTACACCACTTTCACAGTCCAGGCTTAACCGTATGACTGACGGTATCAGCTTTTCACATAACGTTATCGGTGCTATTGCTGCCGAAGCGCTTAGACAGGCTGGACTTGCACACAAAAACAGACAAGTAGATTTTGAAAAACGTTTCTTACAGGGTGAAGCCACTATTACCGGAACGCCTGGGGGATATTTTTCTACTACTTATCCGTTCGTCCTGGTACCTATTCCGGCCGGTACAGAACATATACAAACAAATACGCCACACTATGACGTTACTTTGTGTGTGACAGCTGCCGACGACATTGGAAAGGTAAACCTTGAAGTTTACGATAAAGCAAGTAACGGCTTTAAAGTAAGAAACTTAGGTAGTGCGAAGTCTGTAAGCTTTACCTGGACGATCATTAACACAAATATTCAGTAAGGGGGTAATAACAATGAGAATACAGCACGTAAACAGTGGTACTAAGGCGAAGTGGAAAACAAAAGGAACCATTTTACAGCTTACCGTACCGGGCGTAGAGCCTATCGAAATCGACCTTAACGAAGAATTACAGGACGTAGCTGTAACCGTAGACGTAAGCCTTAATTCCGGCTTTACAGCACTGGAAAAGGGCGTAGGTAACTGGTATGTAGCGTCCGTAAAAATCCCGGCAAGGGAATACGATTATCAGCCGACAGGCGAAACAGACGACGAAGGCTACGACATTCTGGAAGAAGTAGCTTTAGACGTAAACATGAGGGACGTTACTTTATGCCTGTGGGGTATCCCAGATATGACCCAGGCACAGAAAGAAAGCGAGGTAAAATAAATGGCTTTTACATTTTCAATTAAGGACACATACAGACAGGCTGTAGAAGCTGCCAGCGGTGGAAAGCAGACAGTATTATACGACGACAAAGGGTACCCGTCTATTATGAATATTATCCCGAAGCTGTCCTATAAGGACGTCGGTTTATCTGACAGCACAAAAGCACTTCCGGCGTTCATGGTAGACGACGCAGAAAAACCGGAAATCTTCGTAGGTACCTTTATGGCTATGGTACATGACGGAAGGGCGTGTAGCCTTCCTGGGCAGGTGCCGAAAGTTTATACCAACATGGACCAGGCTATCGCTTATTGTCGTGCAAAAGGTCCGGGCTGGCATTGTATGACAAACGCGGAATATGCCGCTATTGCCCTTTGGTGCAAGGCAAATGGTTACTACCCACGCGGAAATAATAACTACGGCAGCGATCACGGTTACCCGCATGAAAAGTGCAGACCTGGAACTGTAGGAAGCGACGGACGTATTAACCTGGGGCTTACTGGTAGTGGTCCGAACAGCTGGACACATGACGGAACCCCGAACGGTATCTACGGTCTGAACGGCGACGGCTGGGAATGGGCTATCGGACTTCGTACAAATAATGGAGAAATCCAGATTTTGACCGGAAACAATGCAGCAAAGAACACAGCAGACCTTACAGCTGGAAGCGCGGAGTGGAAAGCTATTTTACCAGACGGTACCCTGGTGGCACCTGGTACAGCTGGTACGCTTAAGATCGACAGTGTAAGCGGTGTTCCGAAGATCAGCACTACAGTAAAAACGACGACAAGCGGCGACCAGTGGCCGTCTACGCCGTTCAAAGATTTAGCTGTAGAATCCGGTATCACAATACCGGATATTTTGAAGGCGTTAGCCGTCTTCCCTTCGGATAACAGCGATCATGGCGGGGATAGATTTTACGCAAGGAATGACGGGGAAAAATGCTTCTTCCGCGGTGGGTATTGGTACGACACGTCTGGCGCTGGCGTTTTCTGTCTGAGTGGCCACTACCCGCGTTCTGCTTCCAATGACGGCCTTGGCTTTCGCCCCGCTTACATTCTTTTGTAAATCTGTAGTGGCCGCGACAGCGGACACCGCCAACTAAAGGAGTGAAAAGACTATGGCGGATACCAGAGAACTTTATATTAAAACGAAAGTAGAAGATATGATAGTTTACGGGAATATTTGCTTAAAACAGTTTCCGAAACATGAACGATACGCCCTTGCTTCGGAAATAAGGCTTTGTATGTACCGTATTCTGGGAATCGTCATAGAAACTAATCATAAGCACTACAAGAAAACCACGCTTACCGAACTGGACATAGAAGTAGACAAACTACGGTCTTATCTTCGTCTATCAGTGAACCCAGAACTTAAGTATTTATCTGTAGATAAGTACGGAAACTGGGCGGCCATGGTAGACGAAATCGGCCGTATGGTCGGCGGCTGGATACAGTCGGTAAGCAAATAAATACTTAGGGTACATGACATTAAATGTGGCTTCTTCCGCGGTGGGAATTGGAACAACACGTCTAACGCTGGCGTTTTCTATCTGAATGGCAACAACCCGCGTTCTAATTCCAATGACAACATTGGCTTTCGCCCCGCTTAACCTGGAAATCCTCTAGTCTACAGCTTAAGGGCTGTAACACGCGACCAGGTAAAGGGTTATGTATCCTTGCTGTAAAGCAGAAAATAAAGGTTAGGAACGGACGTACTCTAGTAGCTTCGGCGAACGGTGCGACACGCTGAAAAAGAAAAACGGAAGGTAGTTACAATGGCAAAACGCGTAGGCAACATATATCTTCCGAACTGTAACTATACCTGTCTGTATAACGCCTATCGGAAAGCCGCAAAGGGTAAGCGGTACCGTGGTGACGTTTTACAATTTACTGATAACCTTGAAGGAAATCTGTTAGCCCTGTTAGACGACTTAAAGAACCACACCTATACTGTAGGCGCGTACCGGGAATTTTACGTTTATGAGCCAAAGAAAAGGCTTATTATGGCGCTTCCCTTTCGTGATCGCGTCGCCCAGTGGTGGGTGTATTCTTTGCTTTACCCTATCTTTGATAAAACTTTCATAGAAGACAGTTACGCTTGTCGGCGCGGTAAAGGTCAAAAGGCCGCCGCTGATCGTCTGCAAGATATGATAAAGCAGACGGAAGTTTTAGGCGGTAAGTGGTATTACCTTAAGCTGGACATAGCGAAATACTTCTACAGAATTTACCATGATAAGCTTATGGAAATTCTGGAAAGAAAAATTAAAGACCCGGATATGCTGGAACTGTTAAACGTTATCGTAAAAGGTGACGGTACAAATGCTTTCGGTTTGTCTATATGTGACAATGTAGAAGACGCCGAACGCCTTACTGATCGTGGTATGCCTATCGGTAATCTGACAAGCCAGCTTTTAGCAAATGTCTATTTGAATGAGTTAGACCAGTTCTGTAAAAAGGTGCTGGGAACAAAATTTTATATACGTTATATGGACGACGTAATTATACTTTCGCAGAGTAAGGAAGAATTACACGAAATCAAAGAACGTATAAGTAAGTTCCTGGACGAAGAACTACAGCTTACTTTGAATAAAAAGACTTGCATACGTCCGGTATCTATGGGTATCCAGTTCGTAGGCTTACATATCTGGTCTACACACAGGACTGTAAGAAAGTCTACTTCTTTACGTATTAAACGCCGACTTAAGGCAGCTGCAAAACAGTACGTAGCAGGGAACCTTACTTACGAAAGATATAACAGCACGTTACAGTCTTATATGGGTATGATGAAACATAACGACTGTTACCGCTTTAAAATGCAGCTGTTAGAAGACGTAGAAACTATAATAAATGAAAGTGGGGTAGCAGCATGACCGGAGATACAACAATGTCTTTTGCTTTACTTATTGCCCTTGTTACGATTGCCTGTACGGTATATAACACACTTACGGGTAAAAAATCGCAGAGCCAGAAAGATGTAGACCAACAGATTAAGGAAGCCACCCAGAAGGTGGCAGCTGATACGAAGATCAGTCTTAAGCTGGACCAGATAGGGTACGACGTAAAATCAATTAAAGAAGACATTAACACGACCAAAAAAGAGGTCCGGGAACTTGATAAAAAAGTAGCCCTTTTGGACGCTTCGATACGTTCCGCGCATAAACGTATGGATAGCGCCGGTATCGGTAGGGCGGACCTTATAGAACATATTGAGCATGAGAAAATAGAAAGGAATGAACATCATGGCGAATAAAAAAGTACAGCAGCTTACAGCTGTGGAGAATAAGCAGAACGACAAGAGTAAAATTAACTGGAAGGTCAGAGTAAAAAACAAGGCGTTCTGGTTAGCACTTATCCCGGCGGTACTTCTTCTTATCCAGGTTATCGCTTCGGTCTTCGGTTACGCCATTGACCTGGGCGACCTGGGTAATAAATTGCTTTCCGTCGTGGAAGCCCTGTTTATGGTTCTTTCTATCCTTGGTATCGTGGTAGACCCAACTACCGACGGTGTAGGGGATAGCAAACAGGCACTTACTTACACAGAACCGAAAAAATAATTACTGATCTGACGCCGCGCGGGGCGTCTTTTTCTTTTGGAAGAAAGGAACTTTTAACATGAAAAAAGAAAACATTACAGTATTACGAAAAATTCTTTACGCTGTAGAATCTGGCGGCCAGGTCTACGGAAAACAGAACTACGGCGCTTTTGTCGGTGTCGGTGCGAATACACCGAACGAAAAGGCTATTACGATCGGCGCGGGCCAGTGGTACGCAGAAGAAGCCCGTACACTTCTGCTTAATATCCATAAGAAGTACCCAAAAGAATTTAAGAAGCTGGATACGGCCGGTATTACAGCTGACTTAAATAAAAGCTGGGGAACCTACGGGGTAACGAAGACTTCCGCGAAGGGTAAATGTATTATTGCTATCATCACTTCTGCTGTTGGTATCAAGTGCCAGGACGCTTTAATGGAAACACAGATTAAAACGTATGCCGCTTCGATCGAAAAGAAGTACGGAAGCTTAAGCGACGACGCTATGATGGAATGTATTAACATTATCCACCAGGGCGGAAGTGGAGCGCTTACCCGTATCCTGGCAAAGACACAGAAGCCGTATACCGCGAAGACGATCTACGCGGCACTTTGCACCGACCCTGCGGACAAGTCCAATAATAACCAGGTCGGCGACTACGTAACACGTCAGAAAGTCGTGTACGGCTTTATCACGAAATACTGTAACAAGGAAGGGGTTAATACTATGGGATATTCCAGACAGGCTGTAGCTGATCTTGTTAATTCCTGGGTAGGAAAGAACGAAGCAGACGGCAGCTATAAAACAATCATTGATATTTACAACAGTTATAAGGGTGCTTTCCCACGCGGTACCAAAATGGACTATAGCTGGGCGTGGTGTGCTTGTACATGGTCCGCAGCGGCTATTAAGCTGGGTTACACCCCGATTATGCCTATCGAAATTTCTTGCTACTATCTGATCGAAGCAGCTAAGAAAAAAGGTATCTGGATTGAAAACGACGCACACGTACCGAAAGTAGGCGAAGGGGTTCTTTACTACTGGAAAGATGGTACAAACTTCGCTACCACTGACTGTACAGGTGTTCCAGATCATGTAGGTACTGTAACAGAGGTTTATGAAAAAGCGGGTTACTTCGTCGTGACAGAAGGTAACTACGGCAACGCCGTTAAAAAGCGTACCATGTTAATTAACGGTCGCTATATCCGTGGCTTTATCAGTCCGAAGTATACAGACAACACAGTTACACCGGTTACCCCGGCAGCTGGAAAAGACCTTACTACGGTAGCCCGTGAAGTGATCTTAGGCGTATGGGGAAATATGCCGGAACGTAAAACGAAGCTGGAAGCCAGCGGCTACAATTTCACTGACGTACAGAACAAGGTAAACGAACTTCTTAACAAGAATGTTCCTACACCTTCTAAACCACAGAATACGGGTGTAACAAAAGTAGTAGCGGGTTCTGGGGCTGCAAGCTTCAACAAGGCCCTTGCTGGTTCCTACGTTACGACGACTGGCTTGTATATGCGTCACGGTGCCGGTAAGAATAAGCGCGCTATGGTTCTTATCCCAGAAGGTACAAAAGTACAGAACTACGGATACTACACAAGCTATAATGGCACAAAATGGCTGTATATCCAGGTTACGCTTAATGGTGTACAGTACACAGGCTTTAGCAGTAAGACATATTTAAAGAAACAGTAAGATAGATAGGCGGTTACTTCGGTAGCCGCCTTCTTTTTTTGTTGTCAGAAAGTATAAAGTTGTCTTATTGACAAATTGCAAAACATATCATATACTTGTCTTGTAGACAAAAATATACTTTAAGACAACGAAAGGAAGGTAGCCTATGCAGAATAATAAGACATTTTATAAAAGATGTTCCACAAGGGAACAGGCTGTAGACTTCGCGGAAAAATCCCAGGGAACTATACAGGAAGACGGCTGTACTGTAGCCTTTGACGCGTCCTACAGCATATCTAAGGCGCTGTTTAATGTGAAGTCTGATAAGTACCGCGTATATATCAGAATCCGCCTTGCAAATGGAAACCCACTTACATATATCGTAGCTGCTAAACGTTCAAAGGACGCCTACGATATGGCAAAGAACAGAGTGAAAGAAGGGTGGTTTTAATGCCAGGAAACACAAAGAAGCACAGACGCGGAAATGGGGAAGGTAGTGTATATCAGCGTAAAGACGGAACCTGGGCGGCGGTTCTTACTGTCGGCGTTAAACAAGATGGTAAGCCAGATCGAAAGTTTTTATACGGAAAGACCAGGAAAGAAGTAGCGGATAAGCTTAGAGAAGCGCAGAACAAGCTTGACGCTGGTGTTATCCCTGGGGGCGATAATGTCCTTTTTAGTACGTGGGTAATGAACTGGTTAGAGATTGTTATAAAACCCGGTATTAAAGAACGAACCTACGTAAATTACAAGGCGTCTATAGAAAAGCATATTATACCAGGTATCGGGCGATATAAGCTTAAGGACATTACAGACGACGTAATACAAAAATATCTGAACGACCAACAGGAACATGGAAACCTTAAACTTGAAATTAACGACGACACGGGAGAAGCGGCACCGTCCCACGGACCGGTAGCGGCGTCTTCTCTTATCCAACAGCGACGACTTATTATATCTGCTTTAGAATACGCTGTAGACAAGGGACGTATAAATAGAAACCCCGGAAAAAAGACAAGGCGGCCAAAAAGTAAACCGAAGACAAATAATATACTGACAGACGAAGAAATGGAAACACTGGGTATTAAAGGAACGAAGTACCGTTATTATCCGGCGTATATGCTGACACTTACTACAGCTTGCAGACGGGGCGAAATACTTGGCCTTGACTGGCAGCACGTAGATATAGGGATACCCTGGACAACAGTAGACCGGTACTTTCCCTGGGGCGATATAAAGAAGCTTCCTAAGTGGGACACGAAAGCCTTAAAAACACTTCTGGAAGATCATAATATTACACTGGGGGACGGATATTTACGGCTTGTGTATCAGATGGTAGACGACAACGGTACCCCGTTTAGGGACGAACTTAAAACTGATCTGTCCAGGCGTTCCCTTATGATTACCGAAGAAATGGTTCTGCTTCTAATTTTCTGGCGGCTGATACAGAATACAGAAAAAAGGAAAGCCACAGAAAGAGGGATAGAGTACAACCCGGACAATCTGGTATTTTGTACCAGGAAAGGGACCTATATTTATCCCCGGAACTTTACCAAAATGTGGAGTGAAAACCTTCGATCTATGGGTATCGACCACAAACGTTTTCATGATCTACGCCATACGGTGGCTACGGTCATGCTGGAAGACGGCGAAGCTATGAATACAGTACAGGAACAGCTGGGACACTACGACGCTGGCTTTACAGCTTCCAGATATGGACACGTTACCGCTAAAATGAGAAATAGTGCAGCTGTAAAGCTTGGGGAACGTCTGGAAAAGGTAAGGAACCCAGAAGTAGAAGACGAAGAAGACGCCAACAGCGTAAAGAAGGAAGATACCGTTATTCCTTTCCAGGAAGGGCGAAAGCTTAAGTCTGCCGCTTGTAAAATTAAATAGTGGACAAAAACGCCGACGCTTATTATAATTGTCTATAAGACAAACGAAAGGGGTGGAAACAGTGATAGGCAAGAACATACAATTTTACCGCGATCTTCGTGAAATGAAGGGGAAGGACCTGGCCGCGAAGGTAGGGTGTTCCGTCGGCGCTTTGTCCCATATAGAGAAAGGAAGTAGACAGCCCAGCGTAGATATGCTATATAAAATAGCTGACGCGCTGGACGTTTCGGTTATAAACCTGGTACTTGACGAAAAAGAAATAAACAGGTTTTATTATGACGACGCTGTAAAGGCGTTCCACCCAGGGAGCGAACAGCTTAACCGTGTCCTGGATATTCTGAAAAAGGATAACGCCGCCTGGTCGGACGCGAAGCGTATAGCGATCGTAAACTTAGACGACGTATAGAAAGAAGGTTTTATATATGAGTGACAGCAGCTATGTAGGCGACTACTTTTACACAGATGAAGAAAGCCTTAAACATATGCACGAACTGGAACGACAGAAGGGTAACCCGTTTGTCGCCGGGAGTATGGCCGGCGCCAGCTTCTTACAGCAGCCATACGGTGGCTTAAGCCATGCTTCTTATGGCTGGCCGTTCCAGAAACAGAAAGAAACAAACTGTAGTAAAAACGTAGTAAAAGGAGAATCCAAACAATGAAAAATGCTTATAATACCAGTGCTTACGGGTCCTTCGCTTACGTCTACGACATTTTCATGGACAATGTGGAATATGAAAAATGGGCGGAATATCTTATAGGAAGTCTTAAAGAATACGGAATTGAAGACGGGATCGTGCTGGAACTTGGCTGTGGGACCGGAGTGATGACAGAGCTTCTGGCTGAGTCCGGTTATGATATGATCGGTGTGGATAACTCTGAGGAAATGCTTGGCGAAGCCATGGAAAAACGTGCAGAATCCGGTCATGAGATCCTTTATCTGGAACAGGATATGCGGGAGTTTGAACTTTATGGAACAGTACGTGCTGTCGTCAGCGTCTGTGACTGTATGAATTACATCACAGAGGAGGATGATCTGCTTACTGTGTTTAAACTGGTGAACAATTATCTTGATCCGGATGGAATTTTCATATTTGATATGAACACCCCGTATAAATACCGGGAAATGCTTGGAAATACGACTATTGCAGAGAATCGGGAAGAGGGAAGCTTTATCTGGGAAAATGAATTTGATGAGGAGACCGGGATCAATGTGTATGATCTGACTCTGTTTCTTCCGAGAGAAGATGGTCTTTATGAGAGAGACGAGGAAATTCATTACCAGAAGGCCTATGATCCGGAGAAAGTAAGGGAACTTCTTGAAAAGGCAGGCCTGATCCCGCTGGCGGTTTATGACGCATACACCAAGGATGCACCGAAGCCGGACAGCGGAAGACTGACTTTTGTGGCCAGAGAACATGGAAAGGAAATTCCGTCAGACGAGAAATAAAGGAGGAAATTTTTTATATGAGTGATTATATTGTAAGAGCAACAGCGGCAAACAGCCAGATCCGTGCATTTGCGGCTGTTACAACCGATATGGTGGAGACAGCGAGAAAGAATCATAACACCAGTCCGGTGGCAACAGCGGCACTGGGACGTCTCCTTACTGGCGGTGCCATGATGGGAGCTATGATGAAAGGAGAAAAGGATCTCCTTACACTTCGGATCCATGCAGGAGGACCACTGCAGGGAATCACAGTAACTGCAGATTCTCACGGAAATGTAAAGGGCTATGTGGGGAATCCGGATGTATGTATCCCGGCAAACAGCAAAGGCAAGCTGGATGTTGCGGGAGCTGTCGGCGTAGGCTTTATGGATGTGATCAAGGATATGGGACTGAAAGAGCCATATGTGGGACAGGTTGCTCTTCAGACCAGCGAGATCGCAGAAGATCTCACTTATTATTTTGCAACCAGCGAGCAGGTTCCGTCTGCGGTAGGACTGGGTGTGCTGATGAATAAGGATAATACAGTCCGTCAGGCGGGAGGCTTTATTGTACAGCTGATGCCTTTTGCAGAGGAAGAGGTGATCGCAAAGCTTGAGGAAAACGTATCAAAGATCGATTCTGTTACCAATCTTCTGGAGCAGGGACACACACCGGAAAGTCTTCTTGAAAAAGTACTGGAAGGCTTTGACATAGAGATCAATGATACACTGCCCACACAGTTTCATTGCAACTGCTGCAGAGAGCGTGTGGAAAAAGCGCTGATCAGCATCGGAAGAAAAGAACTTAACGAGATGATCCAGGAAGGCAAGGACATTGAGATGAACTGCCATTTCTGCAATAAGAATTATAATTTTACCGTGGAAGATCTTAAGAGGATCATAAGAGAGTGCAAGCGATAAAACTCGGGAGGAAGAAAAAATGAAGCATGGTTTTATCAAGGTGGCAGCGGCAACGCCGAGAGTTACCGTTGCAGACTGCAAGGCAAACGGAGAGGAAATCCTGAAGGCCATTCATGAAATGGAAAAGGAACATGTCAAGCTGATGGTATTTCCGGAATTTTGTATCACAGGATATACCTGTCACGATCTTTTTCTCCAGAGATGTCTTCTGGACAGTGCGTGGGATGAGCTTCTGCATATTGCAGAGGAGACAAGGGAGACGGACGCCTTGATCTTTGTGGGACTCCCGCTGCGTCACAGAGGCAAGCTCTATAATGTGGCAGCAGCTTTGAATCATGGCCGTATCGTGGGATTTGTGCCGAAGACGCATATTCCGAATTATAATGAGTTTTATGAGCAGAGACAGTTTGCAGGTGCAGAGGAAGAAGATGTGGAATTTGTGGACTTCCTGAAGTGCGAGAAAAATGAGGAGGATGAGTTCTGGGATGAAATTCCTTTTGGAACAGAGCTGATCTTTGAATGTAAGGAATTTCCGGAATTCACCGTTGCAGCAGAGCTTTGTGAGGATCTCTGGGTCCCTGCGCCGCCAAGTATCCGTCATGCCGTCAACGGTGCGCATATCATCGTTAATCTTTCTGCCAGTGATGAGATGGTAGGTAAGGATTCCTACCGGAGAACTCTGATAAGCGGGCAGTCAGCACGACTGATCTGCGGATATATTTATGCCAGTGCAGGGGAAGGGGAGTCTACCCAGGATCTCGTGTTTGGCGGACAGAATATGATCGCAGAGAACGGTTCCATGCTTGCGGAAAGCAGACGCTTTGAGAACGGCATCATTTACAGTGAGATCGATGTGCAGAGACTGGCTGATGAGAGAAGAAGAATGTCCACGTATCCGGCAGTTTCTACCTGCAGTCATACAAGAGTTGATTTTTCCGTAGCAGAGGAGGAAACAAGACTTACCAGAAAATATCCACAGTATCCCTTCGTTCCGTCTGTGAAGGAAGAGCGTGATGAGCGCTGCGAGGAGATCCTGAACATCCAGGCTATGGGACTTAAGAAACGTATGGAGCATATCCACAGCAGGAGTGCGGTAGTAGGACTTTCCGGAGGACTGGATTCTACCCTGGCGCTTCTTGTAATGGCACGTGCCTTTGACCGGATGGGAATGCCGAGAGAACAGATCCACTGTGTGACCATGCCATGCTTTGGAACCACAGACAGAACCTATCAGAATGCCTGCAAGTTAAGCCGCTGCCTTGGTGCAAGGCTTACCGAGGTAAATATTAAAGAGGCGGTAAATATCCATTTCCGGGATATCGGACATGATCCGGAGATCCACGATGTGACGTATGAGAATAGTCAGGCACGTGAGCGTACTCAGATCCTGATGGATACGGCAAACAAGGAAGGCGGCGTTCTTGTGGGAACCGGAGACCTTTCCGAGCTGGCTCTTGGCTGGGCAACCTATAATGGCGATCACATGTCCATGTATGGTGTAAATGCTTCTGTCCCGAAGACACTGGTACGTCATCTGGTACGTTATTATGCGGATACCTGCGGAGATGAGGAACTGAAGGAGGTTCTTCTGGATATCCTGGATACTCCGGTAAGCCCGGAGCTTCTTCCTCCTAAGGATGGCAAGATCGCCCAGAAGACGGAGGATCTGGTAGGACCTTATGAGCTTCATGATTTTTATCTGTATTACATGCTGCGTGCAGGATTTACACCGGATAAGATCTACAGGCTTGCCTGCCTGACCTTTGAGGGGATTTATGATAAAGAGACGATTCTGAAATGGCTGAAAACCTTCTATCGGAGATTTTTTGCCCAGCAGTTCAAGCGTTCCTGTCTGCCGGATGGCCCGAAGGTAGGTAGTGTGGCACTTTCTCCAAGAGGAGATCTCAGAATGCCAAGTGATGCAAGTGCAAGGATCTGGCAGGATGTGCTGGAGAAGATTGAAATCTGAACGTAGATCGCAAAGCGGAGAGCTTAAGTGTTCTCCGCTTTTTTTACTGCATCCGTGATAGCTGAAAGGAGTACCTGGGAGGTATATTTTCGGTCTCCTGCATACTGAATGTCTTCCAGGGACTGACTGGAATAGATCTGACTTGCCAAAGAATCCAGAACCGGTTCCATAAGAGGATAGGAAGCTTTTGTGGCTTCATTTAAATTCACCAGACGGATGGCCTTGATCCTGTCAGCATTTACAGTAACTTCCACATCGAAGGTATTCTCGTTCAGGGTGATGGAAGAGGTATAGACGCCCGGCTTGTAGCGGGATTTTTCGCTGGCTGTATGACTGGCATTTTTTCCGGGACCGAACATGAAGAAAAGAACGACAGCCAGAACAACAGCGAGAGCCAGAAAGACAGCTGTGTAAATGATCTCTTTCATATGTAGGACGATGATCCTGGTTTTGGAACTCATGGCGCACGCCTCCCAAAGCTTTTTATATAGTTTATTATCGGGAGGGAGGATTTATTCCACAGCTGTGCGCAGGTCATTCGATACTGTGCCTGGAAAAATAAGGAAAAGAGCAGGCTGATATTTCAGAATATAAAGAACGACCGTTCTATAGGAGTAGAATTTGTGGTATGATAGGAATACTTCAGGCGCAGGATGGCGCCGGAATGACTGAAAATCTGCAAGTGATCGGGAGGATGAAGATGTCATTACAGTTTATCATAGGAAGTTCCGGAAGCGGAAAATCCTGTTATGCTTATCAGAATATCATAGAACAGGCAGGGCTGCATCCTGAGAAGCTTTTTTATGTGATCGTGCCGGAGCAGTTTACCATGCAGACCCAGAAGACACTGGTGGAGATGAGTCCGGGCAGGGGAATCCTGAATATTGATATCCTGAGCTTTGAGCGTCTTGCATACCGTGTTCTGGAGGAAGTTGGAGGAGACAGCCGCATCCTTCTGGAAGAAACCGGTAAGAGTATGGTGCTGCAGAAGATGGTACAGCAGCATGGAAAGGAGCTTTCCTATCTGGGAGGTCAGATGCGTAAAGCGGGATATCTGGATGAAGTGAAGTCTATCCTGTCGGAGTTTATGCAGTACGATATCCGGGACAGTGAGATCCAGGAGATGATCGAGGATTCCGGTGACAGAGCGTTACTTCAGATGAAGCTGAAAGACGTAGCTGTTCTTTACCAGGCATTTACCGGATATCTGAAGAATCATTATATGACAGGAGAAGAAGTAATGGATGCGCTGGAAAAAGCTCTTCCGTTTTCTAAAAAAATGAAAAACAGTGTACTCCTTCTGGATGGTTACACCGGTTTTACGCCTATTCAGATGCGTGTTGTGGGAGAACTTCTTGCTGTCTGTGAGAAGGTGATGGTAACGGTGACCATGGATGCGGATGAGAATCTGAGCATGAGAGGAAAACCTTATCAGCTTTTTTATATGAGCCGTCAGATGATCCACGGGCTTTCGGAGCTGACCAGGGAGATCGAGACACCGGTTCTTTTGAAGGATGTGGGAAAATCCCGCTTTTCCCAGGCACCTGCCCTTCATTTCCTTGAAAAAAATATCTTCCGTTACCGAAAAAATATATATAAAAAAGCGCAGGATGAGATCTGCATGTTTTCGGCAGTGAACCCGCAGAAGGAAATGGAAGAAGCTGCCCGCCGGATCGCCAGACTTGTAAGGGAAAAGGGCTGCCGTTACGGTGAGATCGCCGTGATCACAGGTAACCTGGAGGAGTATGGCAATCTTGCAAAGCAGGTATTTACAGCAGCAGGGATCCCATATTTCATTGATGAGAAGCATACGGTCCTGATGAATCCGTTTGTAGAATATTTCCGGGCAGCACTTGAGATGGCAGTACAGGATTTTTCCTATGAGAGTGTATTCCGGTATCTCCGCTGCGGAATGTCCTGTGTGACCAGGGAGGAAGCAGACCTTCTGGAGAATTATGTGCTGGCTCTTGGTATCCGTGGATTTAAGAAATGGGATGAAGTGTGGGTGCGTATTTACCGGGGAATGCCGCCGGAAAGCATTCAGAGGCTTAATGAGATCCGGCAGCGGTTCGCAGATGAGACCAGAGAGCTTGCACTAAGCTTTAAAGGTGGGAAAAAGACGGTGCGGGAATACTGTACTTTTCTCTACGAGTTTGCAGTGCGGAGCCAGGTGCAGCAGAAACTGAAGCATCAGGAACTGAAATTCAAGGAACAGGGCGACAAGGCCATGGAAAAGGAATATGCCCAGATCTACGGAATTGTTATGGAACTTCTGGATAATATGGTGGAGATCCTTGGCGAGGAAACCGTGAACCGCCAGGATTTCCGTCAGCTTCTGGAAACAGGACTGAACCAGGCCAAGGTGGCGCTGATTCCGCCAAGTATGGACCAGGTACTTGTGGGAGATATGGAGAGAACCAGGCTAAAGGATATCCGTGCACTGTTTTTTGTGGGAGTAAATGAAGGGAATATTCCGAAGAATACATCCGGTGGAGGAATGCTTACGGAGATTGACAGAGAATTTTTTAAAGATCAGGGGATCCAGCTTGCACCGGGGCCAAAGGAACTGATGAACATGCAGCGATTTTATCTGTATCTGAACATGACCAAGCCAAGAGAACTGCTCTGTCTGTCCTTCTGTCAGTCCGACAGCCAGGGAAAAGCCCTGAGTCCGGCCTTTCTTGTCAGTAATATCCGGGAGATGTTTCCGGAAATGGAGATCCGGCAGTGCGGAGATATGCAGGAACCTATGGAATTACTGGAGCTTCCGGGAATCAGCCTGGATTATTTCCTGAGAGGGCTTGCAGGAGAAGCTTACCAGGATAATGCGGTCTTCCAGGAACTGTACAGCTGGTATCTTCAGAGCCCGGAATACCGGATCCTTGTAAAAAATCTTACAGAGGCATCTTTTTCAGAACGACCGTCAGATAAGATCGGAAAAACAGTGGCAAAGATCCTCTATGGAGAAATTTCCCCGTACAGTGCTACCCGGCTGGAGCGTTTTGCGGCCTGTGCATTTGCACATTTTCTGCAGTATGGCCTGAAGGTTACAGAACGTGCAGAGTATGAGTTCCGGGCTATGGATATGGGAAATGTCATGCATATGGCACTGGAAAAATTTGCGGCGGAAGTCCGAAAAGAGGGACTGGACTGGGCAGAGCTTACGGAGGAAGAGCGAAACCGTATCATAGACGGCTGTCTGGATCAGGTTTCCGCAGATTACGGAAATACGATCCTTAAAAGCAGTGCGAGAAATGAATATATGATCGAACGGACCAGACGTATTTTGCGGCGTACCGTGTGGGCTTTGCAGGAACAGCTGAAGCATGGAGCATTCCGGCCGGAAGGATTTGAGGTGAGGTTTCAGGGCGGAAGGATCGACCGTGTGGATATCATGGAAGAACCGGAGAACAACCGGGTCTATGTGAAGGTGATCGATTATAAAACCGGAAATACTTCGTTTGATCTGCTGGCGTTGTATCATGGCCTTCAGCTTCAGCTGATGGTCTATCTGGATGGAGCATTACAGGTGGAAAAACGGAAGTATCCGGATCGCGAGATCGTTCCGGCCGGTGTGTTTTATTATAATGTGAAGGATCCTATGATACAGGAGAAGATCCATGCGGATATGGAAAGCATCAATGAGCAGATGCTGAAGAAAATGAAAATGAACGGGCTTGTACAGGCAGATGATAATATGAGTACCAAAATCGACAGCACTATGGCCTCCATACCGGTATCCCTGAACCGGGACGGAAGCTTCAGCAAAAGATCTTCTGTTGCCTCAAGGAAGCAGTTTGATGCTCTGGGAGCGTATGTGCGGAGAAAGATCTGTGACATCAGGGAATCGATCCTGGATGGAAATGCGGCAGTGGAACCCTATGAACTTGGAAAAAAGAATGCCTGCACATATTGTCCGTATCTTACTGTGTGCGGCTTCGACAGGAAGATACCGGGATATGAGTTTCACAGGCTGTCGTCCATAGAAGAAGATGCACTGTGGAAAAAGATCATGAAGGGAGAGGAAGAGAATGGCAGTGAAATGGACTGAAGAGCAGAAAAAGGTCATCACGCTCCGGGACCGGAATATTCTGGTCAGCGCAGCAGCCGGTTCCGGTAAAACTGCAGTGCTGGTGCAGAGGATCTTAAGTAAGATCATGGATCCTTTGAAACCGGTGGACATTGACCGTCTTCTGATCATGACATTTACAAGGGCGGCAGCGGGAGAGATGCGGGAACGTATCGAACGTGGACTGGATCAGGCACTGGCTGAAGATCCGGATAATGAGCATCTGCAGAGACAGATGACGTTGATCCATACGGCACAGATCACTACCATTGACGGCTTTTGCGCCTATGTGATCCGAAATTATTTTCATCTGATCGGACTGGATCCGGGTTACCGGACTGCAGATGAGGGTGAACTGAAGCTTTTGCAGGAAGATGTGCTGAAGGAGCTTTTTGAAGATCATTATGCAGAAAGAAAGGCAGATTTTACTGCATTTGTGGAATGCTATGCGCCAGGAAAAACGGATGAAGGACTGAAGGAACATGTGCTGGAGCTTTATAATGCTGCGATGAGTAATCCATGGCCCGAAAAATGGCTGGACAGCTGTGTGGAGAATTATCATCTGGATTCGGAAAAAGGTCTTGAGGGAACGCGATGGTTCCGATATCTTTGGGAGGCTGCAGACTGCGCACTGAAAGAAGCGGAAGAGCTTACAGAAACCGCAATGAAGACCTGTCAGCTCCAGGATGGACCGGAGCTTTATCTGGAGGCTCTGGAAAAGGATATGATACTGATCCGGCAGTTAAAACAACTGTCCGTTAAAAGGGATTATGATGAGATAGCGCAGAATCTCCGGAATCTGAAGTTTGCAAGACTTTCCTCAAAAAAAATGGAGGGAGTATCGGAGCAGCTGAAAAATCTGGTAAAAGCTCTTCGCGAAGATGCAAAAGATAATCTGAAGGAACTGGGAATCCGATATTTTTACGGAAATCTGGCTGAGCTGACGGAACTGACAGAAGCATCTGCACCACCGCTGGAGATGCTGGTAAAGCTGACAAAGGATTTTGCAGAACGTTTCCAGGCAAAGAAGCGTGAAAAAAATGTTCTGGATTTTTCAGATATGGAACATTTTGCCCTGGACATCCTTCTGAAAAAGGAAGGAGAAACCTATGTGCCCAGCCAGGCGGCAAGAGAACTTTCTGAAAAATATGATGAGGTCCTGCTGGATGAGTATCAGGACAGTAATCTGGTCCAGGAGATCCTGATGCAGACAGTTTCCGGCTGGGTCAATGAACGCAAAAATATCTTTATGGTAGGAGATGTAAAGCAGAGCATCTACCGTTTTCGTCTGGCCCGTCCGGAACTGTTCATGGAAAAATATAAGAGCTATTCACTGGAAGACAGTCCGGAACAGCGAATCGACCTGCACAAAAATTTCCGAAGCAGACCGGAAGTCCTTGAAAGTGTCAACTTTATTTTCCGGCAGATCATGGGGGAAGATCTGGGAGGAATTGCTTACGACGAGGCGGCAGCTCTGTATCCCGGAGCTTCTTTTCCGGAAGGCCAGGATCCGGAATTTGTAAAAACAGAGATCCTTCTTGTGGATAAATACAGTCCGCTGCTGGAAGAGGAGGATGAAGAAGTAACGGAGAATGAGAGAGAGCTGGAGGCCCTTGCCATTGCAGGAAGGATCCGATCTATGGTAGGGCATGAACGGGTGCTGGATAAGGAAACGGGAGAGTATCGACCTCTTCAATATGGAGATATCGTGATCCTGCTCCGATCTGCTTCAGGCTGGGCTGAAACCTTCGGGGAGGTTTTGAGTGCAAGAGGGATACCGGTATATACGGCCTCCAGAACCGGATATTTTTCTGCAACAGAGGTTGTGACACTACTGAATTATCTCCGGATCCTGGATAATCCGCTGCAGGATATTCCCATGACCGGCGTACTGCGTTCACCGATTGTTGGATGTACCACAGAAGAGCTGGCTGAGCTTCGGATCGCATATCCGGAAGGAATGATCTATGAATGTGTGTGCAGGTTTGTGGAGGACTACAGAAAGCATGGGAGCTCTGAGGAAAACAAAAAAATCCTCGGAGAGAAGCTGTCCTGTTTTATGGACACCATGAATACACTTCGTGATAAGGCGGCTTACACGCCGGTCCATCAGCTGATCCTGGAGGTACTTGCACGTACCGGATATGGAGACCATGCAAAGGCAATGCCAAATGGTGAACAGAGGAATGCAAACCTGAACATGCTTGTGGAAAAGGCAATGGAATATGAGAAGACAAGCTATCGAGGCCTTTTTAATTTTGTAAGATATATCCAGAAGCTTCAGCAGTATCAGGTGGATTACGGGGAGGTAAATCTTTCCGGAACCGGGGAAAGTGCAGTACAGATCATGACGATCCATAAGAGCAAGGGACTGGAGTTTCCGGTAGTGTTTGCAGCAGGAATGGGAAAACGCTTTAATTTCCGGGATATGAACGCAAGTATCCTGATCCATCCGGAGCTGGGGATCGGTGCGGATGCGATCCTTCCGGAGAAGAGGATCATCGCTCCATCCCTTTGCAGGCAGATCATACGGAGAGCGCTCCTGATGGAAAGCCTCGGAGAGGAGCTGAGGGCACTTTATGTAGCGCTTACACGTGCAAAGGAAAAACTGATCCTCAGTGGAACCATTGGAGCCCTGCATCCGGAATTGGGGGAATTGTCCGCATTAAGGGACAGTGAGGAACCATTGCTTTCTCTGGGCAGGAGGCTTGGCGGGAAGACTTACTGGGATTATGTGCTTCCGGCACTGGCAAGACATCGCTGCATGGCACCATTATTTCATGAATATGGCATCTTTATGAATACCGCAAATCCTCTGTACAAAGATCCGGCAGAATTCAAAGTTACACGGGTCACAGCACGGGAACTGACAGAAAGTGAGGTTATGGAACAGGCAGAGCGGGAAATGAAGAAGGAAACACTGGAGAACTGGAATCCGGGCAGAGTTTTTGACAGTGAGATCCGGGAGGAGATCCAGAGACGTTTTTCCTTTGTATATCCCTATCAATATCTGGAAGATCTTCCTGTGAAGGTGAGTGTATCAGAACTGAAAAAGCGAAGCTACCACAGTGAGCAGGATCTGGAAGAAACGGTGGATTATGAGACGGAAGAAGAAATCCAGCCGCTGGTTCCCCGATTTATCGAGGAGAAGAAAGAGGAAGGGTATACAGGGGCACTTCGTGGAACGGCTTATCATCGTGTAATGGAATGCCTGGACTATCAGAAGACAGCAAACAGGGATGAGATCCGCAGACAGCTGAGAGAATGGGTTGACGCCAGGAAGATGGAAAGAAAAGAGGCTGAGTCGGTCCGGGTAAAGGATATCTGGAATTTTGTGGAAGCACCTCTCGGACAGCGGATGAAAGCAGCTTCAGAGAAGAGACTTCTGTTCCGGGAGCAGCCTTTTGTGATCGCAAGAAAAGCTTCGGAGCTTGATCCGCAGTGGCAGTGTGAGGAAAATGTTCTGGTACAGGGAATCATTGATGCGTATTTTATAGAGGATGAAGAAATCGTTCTGGTGGATTATAAAACGGACTTTGTGAGACGTGGAGAAGAACAGAAGCTGATCGATCGTTATCATGTACAGCTGGAGGATTACGCCCAGGCGCTGGAACGGATGACAGGCCGGAAGGTGAAGGAACGGTATATTTATTCGTTTACTCTTGGAGAAGCGTTCAGTCTCTGATCTGAAAATGAAATGATATGTTTATGTGGGCAGATATCCTGCGGCGGAGAGATTACACTCTCCAGCCAGCAGGATATTTGTTTTTCAGGATCCCGTTTATAAGCTTTCCGAAGCCGAGAGGATAACCGTCCACACAGAGAAGGTGCCAGCCTTTTTTGTGAGCGGCCTCTTCCGGCTCGATCATAAGAGTTTCGCCTTTCAGATAACGGGTAAGCCGCTCGTCGGAAACCGGCAGGGAGATAACTGCTTCCACATCTCCTTTGTGAAGCGCCAGCGCCAGAGGCTGAGACGGCTCAAAACGGTTTTTCTTCAGATCACCCAGGTAGAGGCCGTTTCGAAGAAAGGAGATTCCGCGGAGATCCAGCGGGAAGGGCAGCTGATAGTATACTTTATCTTTGCGGACTTCCACACGGTTCCAGTCAAATTCCTGACCGCCAATGGTTTTCAGGCTGATCTCAGAGAAAAATTCCTCCAGCCATTTCCGGGTATTTTTGTCCGGTCCTTTTGCGGAAAAGCGGAAAACAGGTGGAAGAGAGTCACCTTTTTTGCGGAACAGGGCGAGAAAATGACCTTCGCCATCCATTTTGTGTGGAAAGATTCGGACGCATTTTTGAAGTTCTTCCGGATTAAATGCATTTAAGCTTAACGCGATTTCGGAATCGGAAGTGTCTGCTGTGCCGGCATATTCCGGGCGGCCGCTGGAGAAGCCTTCATATCCTGGCATTTCCATAAGTTCCATATCCGGACGTTGTCTGAGAAGATAGGCTACCACTTCTTCGTCTTCACATGGGGAAAAAGTGCAGGTGGAATAAAGCAGCATTCCGCCCGGACGGAGCATATCGGCAGCTTTTAAGACCAGGTCTTTCTGGATATCAGAAAGCTCAGCAGATTTTTCCGGTGTCCAGTCGCGGGCAAGGGCTTCCTCTTTTCGGAACATGCCTTCCCCGGAGCATGGAGCGTCCAGAAGGATCTTATTGAAGAAAGCAGGAAAACGCTGGGCAAGTTTGGCGGGCTTTTCGTCGGTGACGAGCATATTTTTCATGCCAAAAAGCTCCAGATTCCTAAGAAGGGCTCTGGCTCTGGAAGTACTGATATCGTTGGCAAGGAGAAATCCGGTGTCATTTAAGGCTGCACCCAGGGCAGTGGCTTTTCCTCCGGGAGCTGCGCAGAGGTCCAGGACAAAATCTCCAGGTTCGATAGGAAGCCTGGAAGCCGGTGTCATGGCACTTGGTTCCTGGAGATAATAAAGGCCCGCCTGGTAGTAAGGACATCGTGCAGGGCGGCTTTCCTCCTCGTAGAAGTATCCGGTATTGATCCACGGGATCGGCCGGATAGGGAAAGGGGAAAGCGCCTGAAAATCCTGGCAGGAGAGCTTGGCGGTGTTTACACGTAGACCGTAGGTGCGGGGATTTTTGTAGCTTTTCAGGAAAGCATCATAATCATCTCCCAGCATTTCTTTCATACGCTCCAGAAAAGGAAGCGGTAATGTCTGTATTTTATCTGAATCTGTCATAATTTCCTCCATAATATAAACTTGACTCTCTCGGATATTGTGTGAAAAGAGTGGTTTCCGAAAAATATTATAAAGTATAGAGGGATTTTTCTAAATACTATTGACAAAACTATATTATACGATATATAGTATTATTCACAGAACAATATTACATGACTTATCATGTGAGCGTTGGATCGTGAAGTGATCGCGTTCATCAGCATGTAGTAAGACGGAATGTGAAGGTCCGTTTTACAGGTCATAGAGAGGTGAGCAGATGGTATTTAATACAGGAGCAGCCCTCCTGGATGCGATCGTCCTGGCTGTTATTTCCAGAGAGAAGGACGGTACCTACGGGTACAAGATCACCCAGGATGTGCGAAGTGTTCTGGAGGTTTCAGAATCTACGCTGTATCCGGTCCTTCGCAGGCTTCAGAAGGATGAATGTCTGGAAGCCTACAATATGGAATATGCAGGCAGAAACCGGAAATATTATAAGCTGACAGATAAGGGCGCAGCGCAGCTGAATCTTTACAGAAGTGAATGGGAGATCTATTCATCCAAGATCACCAGGATGTTTGAGGAGGGAGTTTGATTATGAACAGAAAGCAGTTTATGGAACAGCTTGAACGGCTGCTTTCCGATATTTCAGAGGCAGAGAGACAGGAAGCACTGGAATATTATGAAGGATATTTTGATGATGCAGGTCCTGAGAATGAAGGAGAAGTGATCCGGGAACTGGGAAATCCGGGGAAGGTTGCTGCGATCATTAAGGCAGATCTTCAGGAGAACAGTGAAGATTACGGGGAATACACAGAGAACGGATATCAGGATACCCGTGTGAAAGAGAACGGGGAAATGCCGGACCATTATACAGAAGTAACCGTATACGGAAATGAACAGGGAGAGGCCCATCGTGATACGGGAAATACAGAAAATTTCGAAGACCGCAGGAAAAGACGTGCCCAGCGCGGCTATCACGCAGAGAAAAAGCAGAATAAGGCAGGAATCATTCTTGCGCTGATCGTTCTTGTTTTTGCGGCTCCTCTGATAAAAGGATTATTTGGCGGAGTACTGGGGATTTTGGTGACACTGGCATTGCTGCCTTTCCTGCTGACATTTTTTGCAGGAGCGGGATCGATCATCCTTGTGATCGGTGCAGTTGCGTGCATTGTTGTTGGGATTGCCATGACGGTGTCTCTTCCGCCGGCCGGAATCCTGACTATCGGTATCGGATGCCTGATGATGGCACTTGGACTTTTGTTACTGTTACTGACGGTGTGGTTTACAGGTAAGATACTGCCGGCGATCCTGCGGAAATTTACGGGATTCTGCAGCAGTCTCCTGAATGGAAGAAAGGCGGAAAAAGTATGAAACGTTTTCTGAAGGTAATTCTGATCCTTGCAGCGGTATTCGGTGTAGCAGGCCTGGGACTTACTGCCGGCGGAGCTGCCATGGGAGCGACTATGGGAGATGTGAGTGTTCTGGATCATGGAATCACGCAGGTGCTTCGTGTTCTGGATCATGAAGACAGCTGGGAAGTGGAAGATTCCGAGGAAGATATGGATGAGCAGGAGGACGATTTTCAGGCAGCTGCAGAGAGCGCGGTAACTGAGAAGGGCGTTCTGGCAGACAGTGCAGACAGTTCCGCATATACGAAAGTATATGAGGCCTCGGCTGTGTCAGACCTTTTCTGTGATCTGAGATACGAAGAACTGGTTTTGAAAACATGGAATGAGGATAAAGTCCAGGTGAAAGTTTCAGGGAAGGATCACAATCGCATTCAGATCAGCAATAACAACGGTAGTCTGAGAATTGCAAGCAATCAAAAAGTGAGAAACCGTTCCATAGAAATTTTTTGCCCGGAAAACTTAAGCTTTCAGAAGATAAAACTTCAGATGGGAGCCGGAACCATCGAACTGGATGGTGATTTTAAAGCGGAGCAGATGGAAGTAAATGTGGGGGCCGGAACCATTGAAAATTCCAGCAGCCTGGATATAAAGGAAGCAGATTTTACAGTCGGAGTGGGAACTGCTGACATCAGTGAACTTCAGGTGGAGAATTTAAAAGGAAGCTGTGGTATGGGAGATATGGAGCTTACACTTACAGGAAAAGCTACTGAGTATAATTATGAGCTGAAATGTGGTCTTGGAAATCTGGAGGTGGATGATTCTCTGGAAACATCCATTACTTCCGGAAATAAACAGATCACAAATGAAGGTGCCACGAAAAATATAAAACTGGATTGCGGAATGGGAAACGTTGAGGTTGAATTTGAAGAAGATTAAAGGAGGAAGCATTATGAGTAACAAAAAACTATACAAATCATCAGTAAACCGTATGTTATGTGGTGTCTGCGGCGGAATTGCGGAATACTTTAATATCGATCCGACTCTTGTCCGGCTGGTATGGGTGATCATCACGCTGATGGGCGGAGCCGGAATCCTGGCGTATATCATTGCGGCGATCATTATCCCGGATTAAAAATGACAGTACCCATAAAGGACGGACATATTTTTCAGAATGCATAATTTATCCGGAAATTGTCCATACTCCATAAAAAAGATGAGGAGTGTGGAAGATGAACAGGGAGAAAGAAGTAAAAGCATATCTTGAGGGAAAGCTTTCTCAGGCGGAAAAACTGAAATACGAGATTGCCGATGAGATGGGAGTTCTGGATAAAGTGATCAAAGACG
Organism: Ruminococcus sp. AF17-12; assembly: GCF_003479245.1. Lineage (NCBI taxonomy): Bacteria > Bacillati > Bacillota > Clostridia > Eubacteriales > Oscillospiraceae > Ruminococcus > Ruminococcus sp. AF17-12. The sequence goes on along the minus strand of NZ_QUGY01000005.1, from coordinate 61,598 downwards.
GGTGGAAAAGCCTTTCTGCAAAAGAAACCGGACGGATCGGTGGTCTTATGACAAAAAAGAAGAAACATAAAAAGTAAAATACAGCCTGAAGGAACAAGGCGAAATGACGCCGGAAAAGTCCTTCGGGCTGTATTGAATTATAAGAATATTTTTCTGGAAAAAAGAAATTTTTTTGACGGTTCAGGGTGGACTGACCAGTGGAAAAGAGCTATACTGTTGGAATAACAGAGGAGGTATGAAGGAACATGGGTGAAAAAATCAACAACATTCTAAAGGGTGAGATCATCTCCTCAGTATTTTATATACTGCTGGGACTTTGCCTGATCCTGATCCCCACGCAGACGGTGGACGTGATCTGCAAAGTAGTATTCGGGCTGATCCTCATCGGAGCTGGCATTTATCATATCTATATTTACATACGTGGAAAAGCGAAAGCTACGATCATGGATCTTCTAAGTGGTGTGGTTGTTTTTGTGCTGGGGGTGTTTCTTTTTATGACACCGTCCATTGTGATCAAACTGCTTCCATGGATGCTCAGCGCATTTGTACTGGTTGACAGTCTGTGGAAGTTTAAAGGAGCCTTCCTTCTGAAAAAAGGAGGAAACGGCGCATGGAGCGTGCTTCTGATCGGAAGTCTTGTTTTCATTGCACTTGGAATCGTGATGCTGTTTGGAAGATTTCCGAAGATCATGACTCTGCTGATCTTTTCCGGCTGGGTGCTGGTGTGTGACGGAGCTGCGGATATCGTATTCTATATTATTATGAAGCTGGGGCTTCGAAAGATCGCAAAAAAGGCGGAGACAGAGAAGGAAGATTCTGTTGCAGACAGTTCAGATGCTGTAAATGAAACGGCAGATATGGATGTGCCAAATGATATAAGAACCCAGGATGAAAACGCGCCGAGTGAGCAGCAGAGTGGGAAGGAAACAGAATATCCAACAGAAACTACAGCAGAGACTACAGCGGCTATGCCGGCGCAGGATGCAGACGGATATTCTGCGGACAGAAAAGAGACAGAAGAATCCACAGAACCGGAAGAAGAGCAAAAGCAGAAGAATTCCCGATGGGAAAAAGAACCGGAGAATGTGGAGATGAAGCTCTGGGCTGTAGGCAAAGACCAGGCGGAAACCGGCAGCCTGAAGGATCTTCTGGACGGTTCCGATGAAGAACTGGAAGAGTGGAAGGACTGACCCTTCTCTTGCATCATCTGCCATTCCGTGGTAAGATGTGCACATGAAAAATACAGATAAAAATATAAAGATACTGATGATGGATTTTTCCGGAATATATGAGGATCAGCAGTTCTGGAGGGGAAAAGAAGTATCCCGGGTGGAGGCCAGGGACATTCCCGGAACCAACTGCTACTGTGATGAGGATGCGATGAATGCCATTCGCAGCCGTATTGCCCCTTATTCTTCCGGAGGAATCCATTTTATTGATTCCGGAAACTATCACTATATGACAAGGATCTGGCTGGAAAAGATATCGGAGCCTTTCTCGCTTCTTGTATTTGACAATCACACGGATATGCAGCCGCCGGCATTCGGAGGTCTGCTTTCCTGCGGAGGATGGATCTACGATTCTGTTATGGAACTTCCATTGCTTAAGAGGGTGATCCTGATCGGCCCGGATGAGGAAGCTTTTTCCAGAGTGGAATCGGAGATTCAGGAAAAGGTGGAATTCTTGAGCAGAGAGAAGCTTCTGGAAATGGAAGAGGCGCAGGTGTGTGCGTTTGTAAGCAAGCATGTGGGAAAGCTGCCGCTGTACATTTCTGTGGATAAAGATGTTCTCTGCAAGGATGATGCGGACATGAACTGGAGCCAGGGGGATATGCGCCTGGATACGATGCTGGAATGTCTGAAGAGAGTCAGAGAAATATGTGCAGAGGGAATCCTGGGCATGGATATCTGTGGTGAATGTGATGTGGTAGAATCTGGAAACAGCGCCTTGAATGACCGGGCCAATGCTGCATTGCTGGAATGTTTTCTGTCCGCATACGGGAGCGAAGATCATGACGGAAATAAGAATGAGATAACAGGAGGAAACCGATGAAAAATGAACTTCTTACCATCGGGCCATTTACGGTATACGGTTATGGTCTGATGATCGCCATTGGAATTTTGGCAGGCTGCCTGACTGCAGAATATAGAGCCGGAAAACAGAAGCTTGACAGTGAACAGATCTTTCCAATGATCCTGTGGTGCCTGGTGGGTGGATTTTTCTGTGCAAAGCTTCTCTTCTGGATCACAGAGTGGAAATCAATTGTTCAGGATCCGGGATTTATAATGGAAACTTTAAGCTCCGGATTTGTGGTGTTTGGCGGTATCATCGGCGGGATACTGACGGGACTTCTGTATTGCAGGATCAGAAAGCTTGTATTTTTTAAATATGCGGATGTGATCCTGCCATCTGTGGCACTGGCCCAGGGATTTGGACGGATCGGATGTTTCCTGGCGGGCTGCTGTTATGGAAAAGAGACAGAGAGTGTTTTTTCTGTGATATTTCAGAATTCCGAATATGCGCCCAATCACGTGGCGCTGATCCCGACGCAGTTGTATTCTAGCGGACTGGATTTTCTGCATTTTCTTTTGTTGTTGCTGATCGCACGGAACAAAAAAGAAGATGGTCAGGTTACTGCCTGTTATCTGATCTTTTATAGCATTGGACGGTTTGTGATCGAGTTTTTCCGTGGGGATATTATCCGTGGAAGTGTGGGAATTTTGTCGACTTCCCAGTTTATCAGTATTTTTACAGGGATTGCGGGGATCGTGCTGCTGATACGGATCAGGAAAAAAAGAGATAGCAAGAGCAGTGTTTAAACGGATCAGGGAAGTCCCATGTATCAGGAAAAAGTTGGACAATAGTGGTATAAGGACAGGTTTTCGCTGCATACATCTATGAAAAAGGCGAAAGCAGGCCTGTCATGCTCAGAAAAGAAGATTTTGAACCAAATATGAAAACAGAGGATAAGATCCCCGGAGCGCAGACGGAAAATCCGGCACAGAGTCAGCGCTTCGGGGATTTTATCGTGAAATATATGCAGAATGTCCAGGATACTATGGAACTTTTTCCGGGGGCATCTTTTAGGGCGATCAATGAAATTTTCGGGGTTCTTTATGTTCCGCTGGAAAGTATGGGAGAAATTGAGGTCACGGGAACCTCCTATAATTCGATCCCGAAATGTTATACCTACATGGATATGGAGGCAGCAGGGGAATCAGGGATCAACAGGCTGCACGATCACCCTTATCTGAAGCTGCGTGGAAAAGGTACTGCGGTGGCGGTGATCGATTCGGGGATTGATTATCAGAATGAAGTGTTTCGAAATGCAGGCGGCTCCAGAATCGCTTATTTATGGGATCAGTCCATAGAAGAGGAAGAACAAAATCAGTCTGGACGGGAGTTGGAAGCTGAAAATGGAGATGCAGATAATTTGCCGGGGGATGATATAGCAGATACAGAAGTTCCATATGGCAAATTATTCCGGAAAAAGGATATCGACCGGGCACTGGCTTCCGAGGAGCCGTTTGCCATCGTGCCATCCAGAGATACCAACGGCCATGGCACGGCACTGGCGGGTATTGCTGCCGGAAATATGGTACCCGGAGAAAATTTTACCGGAGCAGCGCCGGAGGCAACCCTGATCATCATCAAGGTAAAGCCGGCAAAGCAATATCTCCGGAATTTTTATCTTTATCCTCCGGAGGCAGAAGCTTTTCAGGAAAATGATGTGATGATGGCCATTGCTTTTGCGATTTCCCAGGCCAAAAAGCTGAAGATGCCACTTTCTATCTGCCTGGGGATCGGAAGCAGCCAGGGCGCGCATCTGGGGACCAATGCGTTAAGCCAGTATGTGGACTATGTGGCAAATTTTTCTCAGGTATCCGTATCTGTGGCAGCAGGAAACGAAGGAAATACAAGAAACCACAGTACGGGGATTTTTTCTCAGGGAAGGGAACAGATCGTGACAGAACTCCGTGTAGCGGAAAGAGAGCAGGGCTTTACCATAGAATTCTGGGGAGAACCGCCGGAAATCTATGAGCTTTCCATCCAGTCACCAACCGGTGAGATACTGGAAGTCAGCAGTTCCATAGGTTCCAGAACCCAGGAGCTGTCATTTGTTTTTGTGGAAACAAAGGTGTATGTGAATTATATCTTGATCGAGCGTCAGACCGGATATTCCCTGGTGTATATCCGATTTTTCCATCCGGCGTCCGGTATCTGGAAAATTTTTACCCAGGCAAGAAATCAACAGAACGTACAGTTCCATATATGGCTTCCTGTGGAAGGGCTGATCTCACAGGATACCTATTTTCTGGAACCATCCCCCTATACCACGGTGACAGCGCCGGGAGACGCCAGGAACAGCATTACGGCAACTGCCTACCAGCATCGTGACGGAAGCATCTACATTGCAGCAGGCAGAGGCTATACGCCAGATGGCATGATCACTCCACATCTGGCAGCTCCTGGCGTTAACGTAAAAGTGCCGCTGGTACGAGGCGACTTTGGAACCCGCTCCGGAACCAGTATCTCCGCCGCACAGACCGCCGGTATCGCGGCACTTCTGTTTGAATGGGCGATCATACGGGATAACCAGCCGTTTTTTACCGGGAGCAGCGTGAAATATTATCTGCAGAGAGGCGCAAGAAGAGAAGAAAACATGCAGTACCCAAACCCGGAGTGGGGGTATGGGAAGGTGGATCTGTATCATACCTTTGAACTGCTGACGTGAGATGATGAGAATTGGAAAAAATATGAAAAGCAGAAACAGATCATTTCCTTTGGAAAGAGTAGATGCATAGATATTACATTTGGAAAAATAAAAAAAGGATACGAAAGTACTAATTTTGGAAAAAATATTCATATAGATAATTCACTTTGTATCGTGTACTATAAATATATGGAAAAATCATATAATGACACAACAGGGAGGAATTTTACTTATGGAGCTTTCAACTTTGGTAAAAATGTCAAACACTTACGGAAGCAATCCGGCCTATGTTCTGGCAGGAGGCGGTAATACTTCTGTAAAAGACGATACAACACTGTATGTAAAGGGATCCGGTACACAGCTTGCTACCATTAAGGCAGAGGAATTTGTCAAAATGGACAGAGCCCGTCTGAATGAGATCATGAAAACGGAATATCCGGCGGATGATGTGAAGCGTGAATCTGCATATCTTGCAGATGTAATGGCGGCAGTGACCGATGAGGATAAAACCAAACGTCCCAGCGTGGAAGCACTGCTCCACAATCTGTTTGCCTATACGTATGTCCTGCATGTTCATCCGACACTTATCAATGGACTGACCTGCGGAAAGGGCGCAAAGGCTCTTTGCGAAGAGCTTCTTGGAAAAGATGTACTCTGGATCGATATCTGCAAACCGGGATACACACTTGCCCGTATCTGCTTCGAGAAAATGAATGCCTATAAAGAAGAAACAGGAAAAGACGTGCAGGTTCTTCTGCTTCAGAATCACGGAATTTTTGTTGCGGCTGATACGGTAGAGGAGATCGGCGTTTTATTCGATGGTGTGATCGGAAAGCTGGAAAAGCACGTAAAGAGAACTGCGGATGTAAGTGATGCAGTTACACCTGAAAAAGAGCAGGCAGCACAGAAGCTTTCCAGTCTGCTCGGACATGCGGTGGAAGTCGTACCGGCTGCGGAGGCGGATCATTTTGTAAAAGATAAAACTGCTGCGGCACCTCTTCTGAAGCCGTTTACTCCGGATCATATTGTATATTGCGGACCTTATCCGTTATTTGTAGAAAATATTGATGAGGCGAAAAATACGCTGGATGCATTTATGGCAGAGCATGATAAAGAGCCAAGACTGATCCTGGTACAGGGCGTTGGCGCATTTATCATGGAAGATGACAAAGGAAAGGCAGCAAAGGCACAGCTTCTGGTAAAGGATGCGATCAAGCTTGCAGTGTATGCAGAGAGCTTTGGCGGCCCGCTGCAGATGACTGATGAGATCACATATTTTATCACACACTGGGAAGCAGAAGCATACCGCAGTAAGAAATAAAAAAGAAAAATATATATAGAGAAATAAAGAAAATGCATCGGGAACTATTAGGAAATTCCCGGTGCATTTTTTATCGAATGACGGATAAACAGTTACTCAGGACAGAGTTACGCAGCAAATGTGGATATTTTTATCCGCATTACCACAAATCTTATTTCCGATACACGAACGCCGGCAGTCCATCCTCGCCAACCGGAACATTTACAGTTCCCTGGATCAGCGGGCGGGCATAGCGGATAAAGTCTTCGGTGACATCGGAGCCGTCTTCTGTGATCCATTCCACAGGGACCGTCTTTTCTTCGTTGCAGATAACGTTGACATCCTCCAGTGTACATTTCATGGAGTACGGAGAATCACTCTGACGTTTAAATGCGATCATCTTTCCGGTTTCGCCGTTCAGGGCAGCCTGTACACCAAATTCACCGGCGAGGATGCCTTCTTGCTGGTCTGTTCCGGCGAGCATAGCTGCAGAGCAGCGCTGGCTTACATTGAGCTCTACGGAGCGGGCTTTGACACCAAGACGGCTGCGTACAAGATTCTCAAGATATTTACCGCAGCCAGCAAGCATCTTGTGACCGAAGGCGTCGGTTCCGGCAGCGCTGTCGTATTCGCAGATGAAAGTGCCGTCTTTATCATGGATTCCCTCAGATACACAGACTACGACGTTGCAGTTTTTCTCGAAGGCAGCATGAACTTTCTGGAGAAATTCTTCTACATCGAAATCGGTTTCCGGAAGATAAATGAGAAGCGGATTGTCTCCAACATATTTCCGGGCAAGGGCAGCAGCTCCGGTGAGCCAGCCTGCGTGACGTCCCATGATCTCGATGATAGTGACAGATTTTTTCTCGTAGACGCAGGCGTCCAGGGTGATCTCACGGACGGTGGAGGCTACGTAGCGGGCAGCACTTCCGAATCCGGGAGTATGGTCGGTGTTTACAAGATCGTTATCAATGGTCTTCGGCTCACCGAGGATACGGATGTCGCTGCCGATCTTTTCAGCATAGCGGGAAAGCTTGCTGACGGTATCCATGGAATCGTTGCCGCCGATATAAAAGAACCAGCCGATATTCATCTCCTCGAATTTCTGAAAAAGCTTCGGATAAACCGGATCCTCCAGGGATTCCGGAAGCTTGTAACGGCAGGAGCCAAGGTAAGCGCCGGGGGTCCAGGTAAGAGCGAGAAGCTGCTCTCCCGGAAGTGCTTCCTGGAAATCAAGGACTGTTCCGTTTAAAAATCCCTCAATGCCGTTGACCATACCATAAACATGGTCAATCTCTTCTGTATGTTTAAGTGCTTCAGATACCACACCGTAAAGACTGCTGTTGATAGCTGCGGTCGGTCCGCCGGATTGTCCTGCGATAAGGTTCTTTTTTGACATTCTGATACCTCCTGGGTGTTGTTTTTTTATATTGTAACAGAAATAGGAGAAGATAACATCTAAAAAAATCACCTTTTTTATAAAAAAAATACTCTATACAAATAATTATATCATAGTAAAATAGTAGTATAGATAGAGAAAAGAGGTGAAAAAAACGATGACAGTAAAAAAAGTACAGTTTGAGAGCATGGATGAAGTGAACCGTTTTCTTGATGTGACGGAGCATTTTCCGTTTGCAGTGGATCTGAAAAGGGGAAGCAGAACAGTAAATGGCAAATCCATTCTTGGAGTTGCATCCATTGGCCTTGGCAGAGAGATGGACTTTTGTGCACATGTGCCGGAGCTTGCGCCGGAGATCACATCCAGTCTTGGTTTTTGCATGAGGTAGGTTTAAGAGGGGAAAAAATAAATAATGGTTGATCGATGGTGAATGAGGATATCGTAAGGTCGCAGAGGCGATGATCGGTATCCTCATTTTTTTATAGATGACAAATGTAAGTATTTAGAAAAAAATCTAAATACTTATTGACTGGGAAATCTGAAAATGATATATTCTATTTAGAAATATTTCTAAATACCATCCAAAAGGAGGAAGACATACACGATGGCGTTTGCGGAAACCTTCAAGGCACTTTCGGATCCTGTGCGGAGAGAAATCCTGCAGCTTCTGAAAAACGGGAAAATGTCAGCCGGTGAGATCGGAGGACATTTTGACATGACAGGCGCAACCATATCCTATCATCTGAAAATTTTGAAGAAAGCAGATCTTGTGTGGGAGACGAAGGTGAAGAATTTCGTGTATTACGAACTGAATACTACAGTTGTAGAGGAGCTGCTTCTGTGGCTCAGTGATCTGAAAGGGGGAAAGAATGATGAAAGGTGAAGAAAGAAAAGAGTTTCTGAAGGAATATAAAATGTCTCTGATCTCCGGGAGTATCCTTACGGTCTCACCGTCACTGGCAGGGATCCTGCTGTGGAACCGTCTGCCGGAGAAGATCGCAACACATTTTGATCAGCATAATCTGGCCAACGGCTGGAGCAGCAAGCCGATGGCAGTTTTTGGAATTCCGTTTCTGCTTTTGCTGATCCATCTGTTTTGCGTGTTTTTTACAGCCAATGATCCAAAGAGAAAAAATATCAACAGGCGTATTTTTACCATGGTCCTGTGGCTGGTTCCGGTGGTGTCTGTGATCACCTGCATGTCAATCTATGGTCTTGCTCTGGGTATGGACATTGATATAGGTGTGATCGTGAATATCATGGTGGGGATCATGTTTATCATTCTCGGAAATTACGTTCATAAGGTGAAACAGAATTATACAGTGGGAATGAAGCTTCCCTGGACCTTGAACAGCGAAGAGAACTGGAACCGTACCAACCGTATGACAGGCTGGATACTGATCCTGTCAGGGCTGCTTTTTCTTATGAACTCGCTGCTTCTGAAAACGGAAATTGTTTTTGCGGTAATTTTGCTGGTCATCCTTGTGCCAATGATCTATTCATTTATTCTTTATAAAAAGGGAATCTGAGAAAAATCTTCAGACCGTCATTGTCGTAAAAAGGCAATGGCGGTTTCTTTTTTATCAAAAAATAATGTTCAAACAAAGCGGTACGTGATATGATAATGTCATACAAAAGCATTTCCTCGAACACTATAAACAGACAGCAGACAGGAGGGATCATTATGACAGAATTAAGCCGTTTTCAAAAAGATGTGGAAGTTGCTGCCACTGCTCTTGAAATGCGGGCAGAGAACGAGGATGCCAAAGAAGAGGCCATTCATCTTTACCGGAAATTCGGAAGTACCAAACAGGAGCCGCTGCGGCTGGCAGTTGCTCTGCGGGGATATTTTCTGGAGGAAGGTGTGGAGGAAGAGGAACGCGCGCATTATGGAGCATATCTTAAGAAAAGGATCCGTCCGGCTGTGGAACGCCTGATCCTGGAAGATGACTGGGAAAAGATCGAGAAGCTTTATGAGAACGAATGGTTTGGGGAACAGGAGCTGGAGGTGTTCCTGAAACTGGCTGAAGAGTGGAGGAGACCTGCAGCACTGATGGGACTTCTCCATTTGAAAAAAGCAAATTATGGATTTAAAGAGAAGAAATTCGAGCTGTGATTTTTTCAGGAAATCGGGAATGGAGGCGGATTCGGTGGAACGGAGGCAGGAAGAGCTTGGAATACATATCCTGGAAAATATAAGGAACGAACTGTACTACTATTTTCCATATCTGGACGGTGCTTTTGCCTGCATTTCCGGGAAGGGCTCAGAGCAGACCGGAACTATTGGAACAGATGGAGCTTTTTTGCTTTTTTCCCCGGAATATCTTCTGAAGCTTTATGTAAAAAAGCCGGAGGCAGTGCGAAGAGGTTATCTGCATATGCTGCTGCACTGTCTGTATCTGCACCTTTTTCGGGAGGATCAGGAGGACAGACGCTTATGGAACCTGGCCTGTGATATTGCGGTGGAACAGATCATTTCCAGGGAAAAGATCCCGATTCTGGAGACAGGCGGCGATGCGAAAAAAATCCGTGAAAAGGTTTTTCATATTCTGGGAGACAGGTCGGATTCCGCAGAAAAGATATGCCGGAAGCTGAAGGAACAGGCTTTTCCGTTTCACCTGGAAGAACTGGAGGAAGCCTTTCATTTTGATGATCACACCCTGTGGGACACCTGCACAGGAGAAAAAGGAAAAAGAACAAAGGAAAAATGGAACAAGCTTCTTTCCTATACTGCCGCAAACCGTCAGGATCACCGGAAACGGCGGGGATGCCAGAAAGGGGACCAGAAGGAAGAGGCAGGAACGGTAAGATCCGGAAGATACGATTACAAAAAGTTTCTCCGTCAGTTTTCTGTGCTGCGGGAAGAGGTGGAGCTGGATACGGAAAGCTTTGATTATATTTTTTATAATTACGGGATGGAGCATTATGGAAATCTTCCGCTGATCGAGCCGCTGGAATATAAGGAAGTGAACCGTCTGGAGGAGCTGGTGATCGCCATTGATACTTCCGGCTCCTGTGATGGAGAGACTGTGCGGAGATTCCTTGGAGAAACGTATTCCATTCTCAGTGAAAAAGAGAATTTTTTCCATAAAATGAAGGTGTACCTGATCCAGTGTGACTGCTGTATCCAGGATGTTAAGGTGATCCATTCCGAGGAAGAATGGAAGGAATACAGCAAAAATATCACCATACAGGGCCGGGGCGGAACAGATTTCCGGCCGGTGTTCCGGTATGTGAAGGAGCAGCAGGAGAAAAAAGAAATCCGCAGTCTTAAGGCTCTGATCTATTTTACAGACGGGGACGGGATATATCCCGGAAGCAAACCGGATTATGAAACGGCCTTTGTATTTTTACATAAAACAGAAAAAATGGAGCTTGTTCCGCCCTGGGCGATCCGGCTTGTGGCAGAGCAGGAAGGAGTGCGTTACAGAACATGAACATAAAAGAGGCAAAAGAAGAGATCAAACATACCTTACTGGCTTACAACCGGAAGGATGCAGCCGGACGCTACACATTTCCCAAACTCCGGCAGCGTCCCATCCTGCTTATGGGACCTCCCGGAATCGGGAAAACAGCGATCATGGAGCAGGTGGCAGAGGAATGCGAGGTAGGTCTGGTAGCCTATACCATTACCCATCATACAAGACAGAGTGCGGTAGGACTGCCAAGGATCGTGACCCGGTGCTACAACGGAAAAGAGGTCAGCATCACAGAGTATACCTTAAGCGAGATCATTGCTTCTGTGTATGATTGTATGGAACGTACCGGAAAGAAGGAGGGAATCCTGTTTATCGATGAGATCAACTGTGTCTCCGAGACACTTGCGCCTACCATGCTGCAGTTCCTTCAGAACAAGACCTTCGGAAGCCACAGTGTGCCGGAAGGATGGCTGATCGCGGCAGCAGGAAATCCTCCGGAATATAATAAATCGGTCCGGGAGTTTGATATTGTAACACTGGACCGTGTGCGGAGGATGGATATCGAGGCAGATCTTGAGGTGTGGATGGAGTATGCCTGGAAAAAGGAGATCCACGGATCGATCCTGGCTTATCTCGGCATGAAAAAGGATCATTTTTATTCTGTGGAAAATACAGTGGACGGGAAATTCTTCGTGACAGCAAGAGGCTGGGAAGACCTGTCTGAGATCCTGAAGGCTTATGAGGAGCTGGGCGTGGAGATCACAGAGAATCTGGTCGGGGAGTATTTATGCAGAGAGGAGATCGCAAGAAGCTTTTTTGCCAGCTATCAGCTGTACCGGAAGTACGGAGAGGACTATGGCCTGGAACGTCTGCTTTCCGGAGAGATGCCGGAGGAGGAACAGCAGAAAAAGGTAAAAATGGCGAAGGAAGCTTCCTTTGAGGAACGCTTCCTTGTGACAGGGCTTCTGCTTGACGGTCTGAACGGAAGTTTTCTGACCTATGAGAAGATGGATGGTGAAACAGGTGCTGTTTATCAGGAACTTCTGCATCTGAAAGCTTTTCTTCAGGATAAAAAGGACATGACAGCGCTGGATGAATTTACAGATATGAAGAAGAAAAGTCTGGCTGTCCGTCTGGAGGCGGAGCTTCTTACCGCAGATCAGCAGACTACGGAAGAGCTTGTGATCCGCACTCTGGAGGAATTCAGCCTTACTATCCGAAAGGAGCATATCACAGAAACAGAGGCTGGCTTTGAACGGATCCGGCAGCTGTTTACGGAAATGGCGGAGAAGAGAAAAGCCTGTGCGAAAAAGATCAGCGGGGAGCTGGAACAGGCATTTAGATTTATGAAGGAATGCTTCGGGGACGGACAGGAAACGGTGCTTTTTGTCACCGGATTGACCAGGAACAGCCATGCGGCGGCCTTTATCCGGGAGTATGGCTGTGATCCTTATTTTGCCTGTAGTGAGAAGCTTCTTTACCGGAAGCAGGAGAAAAAGCTTCAGGAGGAATGTGCGTCGCTATTAGAAATATGAATGATCCCTTAACGAATACTTATGACTGAAAGGGGCCTGACATCTTGACAGGAGGGCTTGTGAGGTGATACGGTAACGGTGTCGAAAACAAAAATCAAATAACCGAATGATGAGGTGTGAGAACATGCAGGAATTAAAACCAATCAAAGAAGGTAAAGTACGTGAGATCTATGACAATGGAGACAGTCTGATCATGGTTGCAACAGACCGTATCAGCTGCTTTGACGTAATTCTGAATAACGAAGTTACAAAGAAAGGTGCTGTACTGACCCAGATGTCCAAATTCTGGTTTGACATGACTGAGGACATTCTTCCGAACCACATGATCTCTGTAGATACCAAGGATATGCCGGAGTTTTTCCAGCAGGAGAAATTCGAAGGAAAATCCATGATGTGCCGTAAACTGAACATGCTGCCGATCGAGTGTATCGTACGTGGATACATCACAGGAAGCGGCTGGGCAAGCTACAAGGAGAACGGCACTGTATGCGGCATCAAGCTTCCGGAGGGACTGAAGGAATCCGACAAGCTGCCTGAGCCGATCTACACACCATCTACCAAGGCTGAGATCGGTGATCACGATGAGAATATTTCCTTTGAGCAGAGTATCGATCATCTTGAGAAATACTTCCCGGGAAAAGGACGCGAGTATGCAGAAAAGCTTCGTGACAACACCATTGCTCTTTACAAAAAATGTGCAGAGTATGCACTCAGCAAGGGAATCATCATTGCAGATACAAAATTCGAGTTTGGTCTTGATGAGGACGGAAACATGGTCATCGGTGATGAGATGCTGACACCGGACAGCTCCCGTTTCTGGCCGGCAGAAGGCTATGAACCAGGACATGGTCAGCCATCCTTTGACAAACAGTTTGCACGTGACTGGCTGAAAGCCAATCCGGACAACGACTGGACACTTCCGCAGGAGATCGTTGACAAGACTATTGAGAAATATCTCCAGGCATACAAAATGCTTACAGGAAAAGAACTGGCCTGAAAAATAACAGCAGCTCTGAAATAGAATATACCTTACAAGCCGCTTCGGATGCCCATTCCGAGGCGGCTTCTTTCTATATAAAATGTGATAAAAACAAAACAGTTGCAAGAAAACAGAGGGGTATTTATAATAAATACAGAAACCAGAAAATCCTGACAGATCAAAGGAGTGTGATTATGAGCAGGAAAGACAAGGCGAAAAAGAAAAAAACGGCAGGAGATTATGTTCTGACTCTGGTGCTGATCGTGGCAGTTGTGGTGTTCTGCTATGCTGCCTTTAACCTTTATCATATTTATACAGAGTATAAAAAAGGCACAGATGAGTATAACAGCATTTCAGAAATGGCAGTGACGGAGCGTGATCCGGATGCATCGGAAGATCTGGGACAGCCGGAGGAACAACAGCCGGTGGCTCCTATAAATGTTGATTTTGCATCTCTTAAAAGTATTAATGATGATGTGATCGGCTGGATTTATATGGAGGCACTTCCTCAGATCAGTTATCCGATGGTACAGGGCAAGGATAATAATATGTATCTTCACCAGACTTATGAGAAAAATTATAATTTTGCAGGAACAATCTTTATTGATTATGAGAATAAGAGGGATTTCAGTGACTGCAACACGCTGGTGTACGGACATAATATGAAGAATGGCTCCATGTTTGGAATGCTGAAAAAATACAGGGCAGATGAAACGCTTTACAATACCAGCAAATATTTCTGGATACTTACCCCGAAGAAGAACTACCGCTATGAGATCATTGCCGCATACACAACTTCGGTGAACAGTGATACGTATACCCTGTTTAAAGGTCCTGGTAAGGAATTTCTGGAATATGAGAAAAAAATGTTCAAGAATTCCGAGATTAAAACAGAAGCAGGTGAGGGTGAGGCGAATGTGAAAGATAAGATCGTTACATTGTCTACATGCACCGGTAATCAGGCAACACGTTTTGTTGTGCAGGGAAAAAGAGTAAACGCAGTGGATCCACAGTAGCCATTTTTTATGTGAAAAATAAGGGAGGAAGATTCATATGGAAAATGAAATAGGAAAATTACAGAAGATCATTGATGAGAGCAATAATATTGTATTTTTCGGCGGAGCAGGAGTTTCCACGGAAAGCGGGATCCCGGATTTTCGAAGCCAGGACGGGCTGTATAACCAGAAGTATGATTATCCGCCGGAGACGATCTTAAGCCATACATTTTTTATGCGCAGGCCTGAAGAATTTTTTAAATTTTACAGAGATAAGATGCTTTGTGATACTGCAAAACCCAATGCGGCACATCTGAAACTGGCAGAGATGGAGCAGGCAGGAAAGCTGAAAGCGGTGATCACTCAGAATATTGACAATCTTCATCAGATGGCAGGAAGCAAAAAAGTTCTGGAACTTCACGGAAGTGTTTACCGCAATCATTGTATGAAGTGTGGGAAATTCTATGATTTTAAGTATATGAAGGAGTCAGAAGGAGTTCCGAAATGTACCTGTGGTGGTATGATCAAACCGGATGTGGTTCTCTATGAGGAAGGTCTGGATGACTATACGATCCAGGAATCTGTAAGAGCAATTTCAGAGGCGGAGGTTCTGATCATCGGAGGAACATCCCTGGCTGTGTATCCGGCAGCAGGTCTGATCGATTATTTCAGGGGAAATCATCTGGTGGTGATCAACAAGGCGCCGACACCGAGAGACAAATATGCGGATCTTCTTATTAAAGAACCGATCGGAAAGGTGTTCTCTCAGATACGGATCTGATAAACTGCATAGCAGTTATCCGGTGCAGGGCTACGTAGTGAATGCGGATATTTTTATCCGTTTGACTAAAATATCCGGAAAAAAGAAAAATGAGGAGTATCAAATGGGATTAAATTATGAAGTAGGAGATATTGTCACACTGAAGAAGGCGCACCCCTGTGGCAGCAAAGAATGGGAGATCCTTCGTGTAGGAGCGGATTTCCGCCTGAAATGCAAGGGCTGCGGACACCAGATCATGGTAGCGCGCAAGCTTGTGGAGAAAAATACACGAGATTTGAAAAAATTCGAAAAAAATTAAATTTATGCTTTACATCACGGGAAAGATATGCTAGAATCAACAATCGTGATATATTTCATATCCTTGCTCTTTGACAGGCAAAGGGCCAAAAGACCATAAGGAGGTTAAGACAAGCATGAACAAGTACGAGTTAGCATTAGTTGTGAGCGCTAAGCTTGAGGACGAAGCACGTGACGCTGTAGTTGAGAAAGCAAAAAGCTATATTACACGTTACAACGGCGTGATCACAGAAGTTGAAGAATGGGGTAAGAAGAAATTAGCTTACGAGATTCAGAAAATGCATGAAGGCTTCTACTATTTTATTCAGTTTGAAGCAGATTCTCAGTGCCCGGCGGAGATCGAGAGACATGTCCGCATCATGGACAATGTATTAAGATACCTGGTTGTCAAGAAAGAGGCATAATTTTTGCAGCGGATTTTCGAAAACACCATTAAGAACCTGTTCAGTTAAGTGAAATCTGAGATCATAAGAGAGGTAGAACGATGAACAAAGTAATATTAATGGGACGCTTGACAAGAGATCCTGAGGTAAGATATTCCGCAGGAGAAAATGCCCTGGCAATCGCCAGATATACACTGGCAGTTGACCGCAGATTCCGTCGTGACGGAGAAGCAAATGCTGATTTTATCAACTGTGTTTCTTTCGGACGGACAGCAGAGTTTGCGGAAAAGTATTTCAGACAGGGACTGAAAATTGCAGTTACGGGACGTATTCAGACAGGAAGTTATACGAACCGTGAGGGACAGAAGGTTTATACGACAGAGGTTGTTGTTGAGGATCAGGAATTTGCTGAGAGCAAAGCGTCAAGCGACAGCTATGCAGCATCTCATCCGAGAACAGAAGCAGCACCTGCACCGTCTATGCCAAGTCCGAGCGCAGCAAGCGCCGACGGCTTCATGAATATTCCAGATGGAATTGATGAGGAGCTGCCGTTCAACTAGAACATCTGATCAAGACAGATGAGACGAATAAGATAGGAGGAAACAATCATGGCTTACAATAGAGGCGAGAGACCAGATTCTCCGATGAAGAGAAGAGGCGGACGCAGAAGAAAAAAAGTTTGTGTATTCTGCGGTAAAGAGAATAACGAGATCGATTACAAGGATGTAGCAAAGTTAAGAAAGTATGTTTCCGAGAGAGGTAAGATTCTCCCGAGAAGAATTACAGGTAACTGTGCAAAACATCAGAGAGCACTGACAGTTGCTGTTAAGAGAGCACGTCATATGTCCCTGATGCCATACGTTCAGGACTAATTCCGATCATCCACAGGATCGTTGCCAGACAGATGAGCAGTCATCTGGATGGCAGCGGTCCTGTTTTTTATTTTCTGTGACGACATAAAGCTATAAAACGGACGTTTCCAGTCATGCAGTGTATGGCAGCGTTTTCCGGCTGTAACAGATTTTATCATAACTATGGAATTATAATAAGAAATCTGGTATAATGATAGATAACTTGTGGTTTTTATTACGTTGAGAACAGGAAAAAGCAATGAACAACAAAGTCAAATTTAAAGGGCCTATGAAACACTTCATGCGCTGGCCACTGTATCTTTCGGTTCTGGTGGTGCTGCTGGACCTGCTGGTGTTTATTGTAAGTGTGAAGGCCGGAATTCTGGTGTCTGTAGGTACTGTTATTTATATTTTTATCGCAGTACAGCTTTTCCGATATCACAAACCGCTGATCATCAATGATATGATAGCATTTGCCAATCAGTATGATGTGGTGGAAAAGAGGATGCTGGAAGAACTGGCACTTCCCTATGCCATTATGGATATGGAAGGCCGTATGATCTGGTCCAACCGGATCTTTTCGGAGATCACGGGCAGAGATCAGTTTTATAAAAAAAATATCAGCACAGTTTTTCCGGACATTACTCCGGACAAGCTTCCGGTAGCCGATGAGCTGGAAATTTCCGAGATGAGTACGCATTTCGGGGATCGGATCTATCGTGTGTCCATGCAGAGGGTGACCATGGGAGAAGTGGTAAGCCATGCAGATATTCTGGAGGATATGTCCCAGAATGTTAGCCTGATCGCCATGTATCTTTATGATGAGACAGAGCTTAAGGAATACATTCAGAAGAATGAAGATAATAAGCTTGTAGTAGCCCTGGCTTATCTGGATAATTATGAGGAAGCTCTTGAAAGTGTGGAGGATGTGCGGAGATCTCTTCTGATCGCACTGATCGACCGTAAGATCACGAAGTACTTTTCCAACTTTGACGGTCTTGTAAAGAAGCTGGAGAAAGATAAATATCTCCTGATCATGCGCCAGAGCTCGCTGGAAACTCTGAAGGAACAGAGATTCCATATTCTGGATGAGGTAAAGACTGTTAACATCGGAAACGAGATGGCAGTGACTTTAAGTATTGGAATCGGTCTGAATGCTTCCACTTATATTCAGAATTATGAATATGCCAGAATTGCCATTGAGATGGCACTGGGACGTGGCGGCGACCAGGTAGTGATCAAAAATGGCAATAATATCACCTACATTGGCGGTAAAGCTCAGCAGATGGAGAAATCCACCCGTGTAAAGGCCCGCGTGAAGGCCCAGGCGCTGAAGGAATTTATGAGTACCAAGGACCGTGTGGTTGTCATGGGACATAAGATCACCGACGTGGATGCTCTGGGAGCAGGCATCGGTATTTACCGTGCAGGCAAGACTCTTGGTAAGCCGGTGCACATTGTAATTAATGATCCGACCACATCCATCCGGCCTCTGATGAGTGGCTTTATGGAGAACCCGGATTATGAACCATCCATGTTTGTGGACAGTAATCAGGCCAAAGAGCTTGTGGATAATAATACGGTAGTGGTTGTAGTGGATACCAACAAGCCAAGCTATACCGAATGCCAGGATCTTCTCTATATGACAAAGACCATTGTGGTATTGGATCATCACCGCCGCGGCAGCGAGGTGATCCAGAATGCAGTTCTGTCCTATGTGGAGCCATATGCATCCTCAAGCTGCGAGATGATCGCAGAGATCCTGCAGTATTTTGCAGACGGGCTGAAGCTTCGCAGTATTGAGGCGGACTGTATTTATGCGGGTATCATGATTGATACCAACAACTTTACAACAAGAGCGGGTGTGCGTACCTTTGAGGCAGCAGCATTCCTGCGCAGATGCGGAGCAGATGTGACACGTGTACGTAAGATGCTCCGGGATAATATTGATTCCTATAAGGCGAGAGCGGAGGCAGTTCGTACTGCGGAGATCTACAGAGATTATTTTGCCATTGCAAGATGTCCGAGTGAAGGTCTGGAAAGTCCTACCGTTGTAGGAGCACAGGCGGCCAATGAGCTGCTCAATATCGCAGGAGTCAAGGCATCTTTTGTTCTTACCAGCTATAATAATGAGGTTTACATCAGTGCCAGAGCCATTGATGAAGTGAATGTACAGGTCATGATGGAACGGATGGGCGGCGGCGGACATCTGAATATTGCCGGTGCACAGGTGAAAGACACCATGGATGAGACCGAAAGAATGCTGAAAGAAATTATAGACCAGTTATATCAGGAAGGGGACAAATAGAAATGAAAGTAATTCTTCTGGAAGATGTTAAATCCCTGGGTAAAAAGGGACAGATCGTAAATGTAAGTGACGGATATGCAAGAAACATGATCCTGCCAAAAAAGCTTGGTGTTGAAGCTACATCCAAGAATCTCAATGACCTGAAACTCCGTAAGGCAAATGAAGAAAAGGTTGCACAGGAAAATCTGGACGCTGCCAAGGCATTTGCAGAGGAGCTTTCCACAAAGGAGGTTATCCTTACTCTGAAGGTAGGTGAAGGCGGAAGAACATTCGGTTCTGTATCCTCAAAAGAAATCTCAGAGGCAGCCAAAAAACAACTGAATCTTGATATCGATAAGAAAAAGCTCCAGATGGAGAATCCGATCCGTAACCTGGGTGTTACCAATGTTCCGGTACGACTTCATCCGAAGGTAACCGGAAGTCTCAAAGTCTGGGTAAAAGAGGCGTAATCAATGGAAGAAGCACTGATCAAGAGGATTCTGCCTCACAGCATTGAGGCAGAGCAGTCAGTGATCGGATCCATGATCCTGGATCGTGATGCGATCCTGGTGGCTTCCGAGATCCTGACCAGTGATGATTTTTATCAAAAACAATACGGCATCATTTTTGATGCCATGGTGGAGCTCTGTAATGAAGGACAGCCGGTAGATCTGATCACTCTGCAGAATCGTCTCAAGGAGAAAGAGCTTCCGCCGGACATCAGCAGTATGGAATATGTCCGTGATCTGATCGCAGCAGTTCCTACATCAGCCAATGTGAAATACTATGCCAATATCGTAAGCGAAAAGGCAGTTCTCCGTCGGCTGATACGGACTACGGAAGAAGTTGCCAATGCCTGTTATCTGGAAAAGGACAGTACGGAAACCATACTTGAGGAATCCGAGAAAAAGCTGTTTAATATTTTGCAGAGAACAAATGGCAGCGATTATGTGCCGATCCAGCAGGTTGTGTTGAATGCAGTCAGCAATATTGAGAAGGCTTCCAAGCTGAAGGGCTCCGTTACCGGGATTCCGACCGGATTTGTGGATCTGGATTATAAGACTTCCGGTATGCACGCATCCGATCTTGTACTGATCGCAGCTCGACCTTCCATGGGAAAAACTGCCTTTGTATTGAATATTGCCCAGTATATGGCGTTTCGTAAAGATGTGACCGTGGCTATTTTCAGTCTGGAGATGTCCAAGGAGCAGCTGGTAAACCGTCTTCTTGCTATGGAATCTCACGTGGATTCCCAGAATCTCCGTACCGGAAATCTGAAAGATGAGGACTGGACGAAGCTGGTAGAAGGAGCGGATATTATCGGTGGCTCCAATCTTATTATTGATGATACACCTGGAATCTCCATTGCGGAGCTTCGTTCCAAATGCAGAAAATATAAGCTTGAGCATAATCTGGGGATCATCATGATCGATTATCTTCAGCTGATGAGCGGAAGTGGAAAATCGGATTCCAGACAGCAGGAAATTTCAGATATTTCACGATCGCTGAAAGCGTTGGCAAGAGAGATCGATGTACCGGTAATTGCGTTATCACAGCTTAGCCGTGCAGTGGAACAGAGACCGGATCACAGGCCGATGCTTTCGGATCTTCGAGAGTCCGGAGCTATTGAGCAGGATGCGGATGTGGTCATGTTTATCTATCGAGATGATTATTATCACAAAGATACCGAGAAGAAAGACATTGCGGAAATTATCATAGCCAAGCAGAGAAACGGCCCGATCGGAACTGTGGAGCTGGTATGGCTGCCGAGATATACCCAGTTTGTAAATATGAAAAAATAGAGCCGTGCAGACGGTAAATGAAAGGCTGTCAGGATGAAAGCTTATAGTTATCCTGATGGCCTTTTGTATTTTTGTCTGTGTGATCGTGGAGTTCGGGATGCTATGGATATAGGCAAAGAGTCATATTTGGTAAAATTATGTCAACCGATTATTCTTGCTATTTCCTGATCTCAGGGGTTATACTGTAGACAGCAGCAGTGAATCTCTATATAAGGGGGCGTTCACAATGGAAAAAAGATATACAGTCAGACAGGCCGTAACACTGACCGGAGTGAAATCTTATGTCCTGCGTTACTGGGAGGAAGAACTGGAGCTTCGGATCGGACGCAATGAACTGGGACATCGCTATTATACACCGTTTGATATCCAGCTTTTTCTTAAAATAAATGAGCTGAAAAGTAAAGGACTTCAGTTGAAAGCAATCCGTACACTGATCCCACCGGAGGCAAGAAAGGCAGATACACCGGATTTTTCAGAATCTGGTATCAGGATCCTGGATGGAGAAGCTGTTGAGCTTGAAGATATCCCAATGAAAAAAACGGGATCTGAAAAGGAGTTCATGGAAAAAACGGAATCCGGGAATACAGAGAAGTGCGAGGCAGATAATGATAAGATACTGGAGTTTCAGGAAATCATGGAACGCCTGATCCGTGAGGAAATGCAGAGAAAGAAAGAAGGAGAGTACCGGTGTCGTTCTCTGGATGAAGCGATCCGCAGGCAGCAGCAGGCAAGAAGAGAAGCGGCAGCTTCCTGTGAGGGAAAAAAGAATAAAAAAAACAGAAAAGGCTGCCGGTAAACCGGCAGCCTCATTCATTATAGCAGCTTATCAAGCTAATGATGCATTACTCAGCAGAGATAGCACCAACTGGACAGGCCTCAGCGCATGTTCCGCAGTCAACACAAGCGTCTGCGTCGATTACATAATGCTCGTCTCCCTGAGAAATAGCCTCGTTCGGGCACTCACCCTCACATGTTCCACAGCTAACGCACTCGTCAGAAATTACATATGCCATAATTGATATCCTCCTTTTAAATTGTGTATTATATGTATCCCCTACCAGGGATTCTATTCCCATTCTAATATATCTGCATAAAGAATACAAGTATAAATTTATAAACAAAACTGAAAATTCGTAACCCGTTGATTCCATTCAGGATTCGTATTATAATAGCAGAACGGGATGAAAATATTTCGATAAAACAGTAAAGGAGAATACAATCATGGCAAAAGTTACAAAGAGCATGCTGATCGGAGAACTGCTCACTGTAGACCCGAATATCGCACCGATCCTGATGAGAGCAGGAATGCATTGTCTTGGCTGCCCGTCTTCACAGATGGAATCTCTGGAAGAAGCAGCAATGGTCCATGGCTTGGACGCAGATGTCCTCGTAGCTCAGATCAATGATTTTCTTGGTGAGTAATAAACAGAAGTTTTTTTGCTGAAACAAAAGGACCGCTGTCGGGAAATGCAGATCATATGGATCGCATTCCGACAGCGGTTTGTTTGTCTGTAGGATATTTGGTTTGTCAGATATTCAGAAGCTTCTGAAGTGCATGATCAGCGATCAGTGCACAGTGCTCTCTGAGGTAGGCTTCACCGGCTGGTGTGAATGCGCGGCCGATGCCATACTCGGAAAGGATATTGCAGACCTTGTTAAATTCTTCTGGTGTACAGTCTGACTGATGAAGTACCAGCTGATAGACACCGTCTTCTCCTTCACGATAGAGAGTATTATCACCGGTAAAGAAACCATTCATACCATGAGATGCGGCAATAACATCATCCAGCCCCGGGAAAGAGTACAGGCGTATAAGCTTTACAGAACTCTCAGCCGGCTGCTGTGATGCATCCGGAGTTTCTGTTGCCTGAGAGGCGGAAGTTTCCGCCCTTTTTTCTTCCGGTTTCTGTGAAAGATCCTTAAGCTTGGATTCACAGAGCTTCTGGAAGATATCGATGATATTGTCAGCGCCATCGATCTCTACGGTATCGGAAGGTTTGTTGCCCTTGAAGGGTGCAAATTTGGAAAAACGTGTATCCAGTTCTTCAGGATCTTCCACTTTAGTGATAATGAGGATAATACTTTCGGCATTGACAGGAATAGCCTCGATCATCAGAGGAATATTATCTGCTTCAAAACCAAATTGTATCTGTGCCTGCTGCATCATATCACGAAAGAGACGTTTGGCTTTTTCGGTACCGTATGCAAGTTCGCTGATACGGATCTGATGACTGTCCAGATCTTCTTTCGTCAGGGTACAGCGGATCTGATTTTCATTGATTTTTTCTATTTTCATATGATCACATCCTATAGGTAAATAAATTTAATCTTTTACATACTGTATTATATAACAGTTATACACAAGATGTAAAGATGTAGAAACCGGAGAAAAAAGAAAATTTCTGATTCTTTTATAAAAGACTTGCATCTGAAGGGAAATCAGGTATAATGAAAAGCAGAAAAGCTGTCTCCTCCCGGAAGCAAGAAGACAGTAACGATAACTTAAAGTCATATTTTTCTGAAGATAAGGATTCTGTGTGAAATTCATCGGCGAGTCTGTCGGTACACAGAGAAATTTCCCCCCATTTTATTATTTATATTTTATTACAAGTATCATCCTAACAGGGAAGGTGCAGCTTTTCGAGAACCATTGCTGGTGTTTTCTGAAAATCTAACCAGGAAAGGAGGTCGGGATACGCCAAATATATCACAGGAAAAAAAGAAATCCGCAAAACCCCTTCGAAGGGAACTGGAGCTTTATCGTGAGAACGGAGTTTCTCTTTATCTCAATGGAGCACCAAGCACTCCGAAAAAAATCGCAAAAGCCTGTCAGATTGCGGAAAACGGGGTCTATATGCGGGATTATACGGAAGATGAAGACGGCCATATCGCCTGTGTAAGCTTTGATCTTATTCGCAAAGAATGACCGTACATAAGAAAAAACGGTTCCCCGGATAACGATCATCCCCTGCACTCATGCATACCATACGGGGAACCGAAATTCTAAAGAAATTGTGAAAAATTATTAAAAGTCGATTTTTATAACGAAATGTAGACAAGATATGTTATAATGAAACAAATTATGACATTTTATACCGAAAGGAAAAAAACATGATAAAAAAACACATACCGGTCCTTGTGGTAGGTCTGCTGATCGTTCTGGTCGCTCTTGCCGGAGGGGCTGTTTACGGGATCAATAAGCTTATACCAAGCAGGAAACAGATGGATCTGACAGAATACTACGGCCAGAATGCAGACGGTGAGGCTGCGTTGATACTTGGAACTGAGAAACTGGAAGAGAAGGCACTTATCTTAGGAGAAGATGTATATCTTCCGCTGGATGTAGTGAACGGATATTTGAATCAGAGATATTACTGGGATAGCGAAAACAAGAAGATACTGTATGCAACACCATCCAGTCTCACGGAGGAACCGGCTTCAGATAAGGCAGACGGAAACGTGTGGCTGAAGGATGACACGGTTTATCTGAAACTGGATTATGTAAAAAAGTATACAGATATCGATTCTTATATAGAGCAGGATCCTGCAAGGGTTGCGATACAGTACAAATTTACCAATGTGGAGACCGTGACCACGAAGAAAGATACCGTGATCCGTTACCGGGGCGGG
The DNA here is from genome assembly GCF_003479245.1 of Ruminococcus sp. AF17-12. Classification (NCBI taxonomy): domain Bacteria; kingdom Bacillati; phylum Bacillota; class Clostridia; order Eubacteriales; family Oscillospiraceae; genus Ruminococcus; species Ruminococcus sp. AF17-12. Next base: position 37,226 of record NZ_QUGY01000005.1, on the reverse strand, counting down.
ATCAAGGCGCCGATCCTTTCCAAACTGGCGAAGAATACAGTTCTCCGGCTGATGAATGAAGGAGAGGACTGGGATCAGGTGGCAACCGATGACGGTTACATCGGTTATATTCAGAAGAAAAAAGTAAGTGCTGTGGATACAACGGATTATGAAAGGGATTTTAAAACAGAGTCCTATACATATCTTACCATGGATGAGCCGGTGAACCTGGCATGGCACCAGGTTACCAGCACAGATGCAAACAGCTATTTCGCAGATGCGGTACAGAATATGACAGGCGTGAATGTGATCTCTCCAACCTGGTTTTCTGTAACAGATAACTCCGGAAATATTTCAAGTCTTGCATCTGGGGAGTATGTGATGCAGGCACATGAAAAAGGACTGAAGGTATGGGGACTGGTGGATAATTTTAATGAGAACATGAGTACCACAGAAGTTCTTTCAAAAACCAGTTCAAGGCAGAATCTGGAGAATCAGCTGATCACTTATGCACTGAAAGCAGGACTGGATGGAATCAATGTTGATTTTGAATCTTTGAGCGAAGGAGTAGGAATCCATTTCCTTCAGTTTTTAAGAGAGCTTTCTATCCAGTGTCACGCCAATAATTTGGTACTGTCTGTAGATAATCCGGTTCCGGAAGATTTTACCAGTCATTATGACCGTGCGGAGCAGGGCAAGGTTGTGGATTATGTGATCATTATGGGCTATGATGAGCATTACGTAGGCTCCGATGCCGGTTCTGTGGCATCTCTGCCATGGGTAGAACAGGGGGTTAAGGATACGCTTTCAGAAGTAGCGGCTCAACGGACGATCCTTGCGATTCCGTTCTACACAAGGCTCTGGAAGACTACAGATGGCGGTGCACTGACAAGTGAGGCCATCGGTATGGATCAGGCACAGCAGACGATCAGTGATAACGGAGCAGAAACATACTGGGACAAGAAGACAAGTCAGAATTATGGAACCTATGAAGGAGACGGTGCCACATACCAGATCTGGCTGGAGGACTCTAAGTCTATTGCGGAAAAGGTTAAACTGATCAAAAAATACAAACTGGCAGGTGTGGCAGAGTGGAAGCTTGGATTCGAGAACAGCGGGATCTGGAGCGTGATCACAGAAAACCTGTCATAAACAGAAGAAAACATTGTGATCTTCACAATGCTAAAAACACTCCCGGCAACATATATTAAAATAAATATGCCGGGGGTGTTTTGTGTTGAAAAAACATTTCATAGAATTGGCAATGGCAGTTCTTATGCTGGTCTGTTTTTATATTCTGTCATGGGAAGCGGCAGAAACTGCAGGCAGACTTATAGATGTATCTGGAAATATAAAAGCAGATCAGGTGATCCTGGTGGATGCCGGTCATGGCGGTGTGGATTCCGGAATGGTGGGAATCGGTGGACTGAAGGAAAAAGGAATCAATCTGGATATTGCCATGAAGCTAAAAACGATCCTGGAAAAAAAAGGCCTTGCCGTAGTAATGACCCGGGAAGAAGATAAAGGTCTTTATGAAAATGGTACAAAAAATATGAAAGCACAGGATCTGCAGAATCGTATTGAACAGATCCGGAAATATGAACCGGTGCTTTCTGTGAGTATCCACCAGAACAGCTACAGTGATCCCGGAGTAAAAGGCCCGCAGGTATTTTATTATGAGGATTCGGAAGGCGGAAAAGAACTGGCACTTGCGATCCAGGAAAACATGAACCGGAAGCTTTCCATTGCACGGCCGCGGGTGGCAAAAGAAAACAGAACCTATTATCTTCTGAAGAGAAGTCCGGGTGTGATCAATATCGTAGAATGTGGATTTCTTACAAATCCGGAGGAAGCCGCCCTGCTGCAGACAGAGAAGTATCAGAGAAAGGTAGCAGAGGCTGTGGCTGATGGAATCGTTACATATCTGAAAAAACAGAAGGAAAACGAAAATAATTGAAAAAAATGTGAATAGCCTTTTCATAGGAAGGTGATTCTGCTATACTTTACGTGAATTAAGGAGAATCCTATGCTTGGAATCATTTATCTTATATTATGTATGTTAACAGGAATGGAAATGGCAGGATGTCTGTTTCCGCGTCAAACAACTGAAAGAGGAAACAGGATATGGGTGGTCCTGCCGGCAGCGTTTGGGATGGGAATCCTGATGCTGACCTGGGCAGTCTATATTCTTTCCTGGATGTTCAGCGTATGCGCGGGGGCAGAGCATCCTCTTTTTTATGGAAATCTGATCGTATTTCTGGTAGATATCCTGCTGCTTTCGGGAATTTTCCGGTGGAAAAAGAAAAAACAGCAAAAAATGTTTGTGATATCCGAACGGATGATCAGCAGAAAATGGATCCTGAAAAAAGAGCTTCTGCTTTTTGGCATTTTGACGGCTTTTGTGACCTGGATGATGTTTTACGTTTTCCATATGAAAGACGGCATTCTGTACTCCGGCTTTTCGGTATACGGAGATTATGCACCCCACACGGCAATGATGCGATCTTTTTCAAGGGGAAATAATTTTCCTACCCAGTATCCGCATTATGGCGGGCAGGATGTGAAATATCATTTTATGCTCCAGTTCCTTGTGGGAAATCTGGAGTATCTGGGCCTTCGTCTTGATCTGGGATATAATCTGGTAAGCATCCTGTCTCTGGCGGGATTTCTTATGGTGCTTTACGGGATCAGCTACCGGATGTTCAAAAGCTTCTGGGCAGGGGCAGCTGCCATTGTTTTCTTTTTTTTTCGCAGCGGAACAGCGTTCTGGCGTTATCTGTGGGAACATCTTCAGGCGGGGGACTTTGTACGGACTCTGGAAGAAAATACGGCGTTTATCGGTTATACTACCAATGAAAATTGGGGATTATGGAATTTCAATGTATATCTGAACCAGCGTCATCTGGCTTTCGGCCTTCTGATGGCAGCTGTAGCGGTATGGATCTTTATGGATTGGGTGGAAGCCGGATGCAGTCACAAGGAGCAGGGATTTTTGTGGGTCCGTAACCGTTTTTTTACAAAAAAAGCCTGGATCTGCAGAAATGTGGATACGGCGATCCTTCTGGGGCTGTTTCTGGGATTAACTGCCTTCTGGAACGGGGCTGCGCTGATCGGCGGCCTTCTGATCCTTGCCGGACTGGTAGTGTTTTCTGACGGTAAACTGGATTATGTGATCTGTGCCGGACTGGCGGTGCTTTTTTCGGAACTGCAGTCGAAGATCTTTGTGTCGGGAAGTGTTATGAGTCCATCCTTTTATTGGGGCTTTCTGGCAGACAATAAAAGCATTTCCGGTGTACTCTGGTATCTGGTGGAGATCAGTGGATTTTTCTTTGTGGGAATGATCGTGGCGGCAGTATTTCTGAAGAGAGGTCAGCGGGCAGTGCTGATGGGCTGTTTGCTTCCAATGGCATTTGCATTTCTGGTATCTCTGACTCCGGACATCAATGTCAATCATAAATATGTGATGATTTCCTATGCCTTTGTGACAGTTTTCTGGGGATGGATCGTAAGATGTGTTTTCCTTGCAGGGAAAAACAGCTGGAAGAAATGGGCCGGTCGCGCAGCGGCAGCGGTCCTTTGTATCTGTCTTAGTGCAACGGGAATCTATGATTACGTGATCATCTTAAGAGACAACGATTCCGCACACAGGATGACTGTAAATATGGAAAGCAGCCTGACGGACTGGCTCAGTGCAAATCTTAAGAAAAATGATCTTCTGCTGACACCGGAATATACCATGAACGAGGTCACTATGTCCGGTGCCATGCTGTATTGCGGATGGCCTTATTATGCATGGTCTGCAGGGTACGATACGGGCTATCGTGCCGGCCAGGCAGTGCTCATATATACCACGGATGATCCGGAGCTACTGAAAGCTACCGTAAAACAGGAAAAGATCACATATATCCTGTTTGAGGAGGATATGGAATTTGAACAGCAGGAATGTCGTGAGGATATCATCAGAGAGACATATCCACTGGTGTATACCTCAGAGGATGGGAGAATAAGAATCTATGAAACATGACAGCTTATATATCATTATGCCGGCATATAATGAAGAAAAAAATATCGGGACCGTGATCGAGCAATGGTATCCGGTAGTGGAGAGGATCGGCGGGGACAGCCGCCTGGTGATCCTGAATGATGGCAGCAAAGATGCTACCTACAAAAAAATACAGAACTATCAGAAAAATTATGACCGTCTTATCGGAATCGATAAACCGAATGAAGGCCATGGAGGAACAATCCTTCGGGGATATCGTTACGCAGTAGAAAAAGGTGCCGATTATATTTTTCAGACGGATTCAGACGGGCAGACACTTCCGGAGGAATTCTGGCAGTTCTGGGAAAAACGTCAAAAGTGCGGGCTTCTTATCGGTTACCGGCAGAAAAGAGAGGATGGGCTTTCCAGGATTTTTGTGACAAGAATACTGCGGCTTGTGCTTTTCCTTATTTTTGGTACCTGGGTAAAAGATGCAAATACGCCATATCGGCTGATGGATGGAAAACAGCTCGCCAAAGTACTGAAGCGTATCCCAGGCGGATTTTTCCTTTCCAATGTGCTGATGACCGTGATCTATGAAAAACATCATCTTTATGTGGAATATATCCCCATTACATTCCGACCGAGACAGGCCGGAAAAAATTCTATCAACATGAAACGGATCATAAAGATCGGAAGACAGGCATTTGCGGACTTTATCCGTCTGCGGGGCAGGATCTGATACAGGAGGGACAGAAGGATGAAAAAAAAGATCAGAGAATTATTTCCGGAGCTGACTGCAGCAGTGCTCCTGACAGTACTTTCTGCGTATCTCCTGGGAGGAGATGTATGGACATTCTGGACCTGGTGGCTGCTTGCGCTGTTTATGGGAATGGTGGCAATGCCGGTTACAGGAAGGCTTTTTGGTGGTTTTGAAGACCGGGGATGGCTTTTTTCAAAGGTACTTGCCATTGCGGTTACCGGATTTCTCACCTGGCTTCTGGTAGCGGTGGAAATCCTTTCTTTTACAGCAGCAGTGTGTGTAGGAGTATCTGTGGCTGTTGGCATTTTATGTGCTGTACTTTTTCATGTTCAGCTGAAGCATGGCATTGAATGTTATCCGTCAGGAAAGATGCAGTTGATCTTTCGGGAGGAGCTTCTGTTCTTTGGGATCTTTCTGCTGTGGACTTATCTGGCAGGATTCCGGCCGCAGGCATATGGAACAGAGAAATTTATGGATTATGGCTTCATGGAGGCCATGATGCGGAGCAAAACTCTTCCTGCACGTGATCTCTGGTATTCACAGGGAACCATCAATTATTACTATGGCGGGCAGTATTTTGCAGTATTTCTTACGAAGCTTACAGGAAGCAGAGTGGAAGTGACTTATAATCTGATGCGTACCTTTGTGGCAGCGTTTGCCTTTGTATATCCGTTTTCCCTGGTCCGTCAGATGACGAAGGACAGGCTGTATGGACGACTGGATGGAAAGAAGAAATATATTCCTTCACTAGCAGGAGTTACTGCAAGTATTGCAGTATCTATCGCGGGAAATGTACATTATATCGTCTACCGTTGTGTACTGCCGCTGATCCGGAAGATACAGGGAGTGGCAGAAACAGCCAGCTACTGGTTCCCGGATGCAACTCGTTACATAGGGTATAATCCGGTGAATGACAGTGATAAGACCATACATGAATTCCCATGCTATTCCTTTGTTCTGGGAGATCTTCATGCCCATGTGGTAAATGTGATGTTTGTGACATTTCTGGTGGGAATGCTCTATGCATGGCTGAAAATGATCCGAAAAAGAGGGCCTGAGCCTGAAAAACAGGAACGCAGTGTTTTCTGGCTGAGACAGCTTCTGATGCCGCATATCCTTTTGGCGTCCGTTTTTCTTGGCATGTTCCAGTGGACCAATTACTGGGATTTTGTGATCTATTTTGTAGTGACCGGTGGAGTTGTCCTGATCGCAAATATCATACGATTTGAGGGAAAGATAATCAGGATCCTGGCAGTGACGATCGTACAGGCAGTGGAGATCATAGGTCTCTCTTATCTGGTGATCCTGCCCTTTACATTGAAATTTGATACGATGGTACAGGGGGTGGCACTGGCACAGCATCATTCACTGTGGTATCAGCTTCTGATCCTCTGGGGACTTCCGGTGCTCCTTACTGTTTTGCTGATCCTGTCTGTCATCACAGAAAAAATGAAGGGACTGAAGCATAAAAGTCTTTACAGGCTGCTGGAGGCGATCACAGTTCCGGATCTTTTTGCAGTGATCATGGGCTCATGTGCTATCGGACTGGTTTTGATCCCGGAGCTTGTATATGTGCGGGATATTTATGAAAATGGAAATGCCAGAGCCAATACTATGTTCAAGCTGACGTATCAGGCATATATACTTTTCGGAATGACAATGGGATATGGGATTTATCGTATGCTGGTGATATCCAGACAGAAGATCATCCGGATCCTTTCAGGTGTGGGGCTTTTTGTACTGCTCTGGACCGTGGGCTATTTCGGAAATGCCGTGCATTCCTGGTTTGGGGATGTCTGGAAGGTTTCGGAGTATCAGGGACTGGATGCAACTACATTTCTTGAGCAGGATTTTCCTCAGGATGCGTCGGCGATCCGCTGGCTGAAGCAGAATATCAAGGGCTCTCCTGTGGTGCTCGAGGCTAACGGGGACAGCTATACCGGATATGAGAGAGTTTCTGCATCTACGGGGCTTCCGACCGTACTGGGATGGTATGTGCATGAATGGCTCTGGAGAAATAATGTACCTGACCTCAATGAAAAAAGTGCGGACATCCAGACTATTTATACAGCTACTGATGCAGAGACGGTAAAAAAACTGATCAGTCGTTATGATATTTCCTATATCTTTGTAGGAGGACAGGAAAAAGAAAAATACGGAACAGAGCTTAATGACCGTGTTCTTCAGAGTCTGGGAAGCATTGTCTTTGAAGATGATATGTCAGGAACCTACATTGTGAAGGTGGAGCAGGATTGACATTTTTTCCATAATAACGCTATAATGTAACTATTATGTAGCTATCTGTTAACGGATATGCTCAGCAGGAGATTTCTGCTGAGCAGTATACAGAAAAAAGTGATAGTTGCAGTATGGCAGCAGAGAGGAGGATATTATGAACAGAATCGACAGACTTTATATGGAAATGATCCATTATTATCAGGGGGATCCGAAGCATATCCAGCATTTTGTGAAGGTGCATGATCTTTCAAGGCTGATCGGCCAGAGTGAGGGTCTGGATGAAGATACGATGTATGTTCTGGAAGCTGCGGCTCTCGTTCATGATATCGGGATCAAAGTCGGTATGGAAAAATACGGACGCTCTGATGGAAAGACGCAGGAAGCAGAAGGTCCGGCAGCTGCCAGAGAGATGCTTACCGCACTGGGCTTTCAGGAGAGGGTGATCCGCAGAGTGGAATATCTGGTAGGACATCATCATACCTATAAGGATATTGACGGGCTGGATTATCAGATCCTTGTGGAAGCTGATTTTCTGGTTAATTATTTTGAAGATGGACTGGATAAAGAACATATAAAGAAAAGTGCAGAAAAGATCTTTAAAACAGAAACAGGTAAAAAAATAGTAAAAGACATGTTTTTCACGGAGATTTTTCAGAAATCCGAAACCGGGGCACAGGATGCCCTTCAGGATCTGGAAGATTTTATTGAAGAGCAGGGGATTTATATCAGACAGTAAATGGAGCGTAAAATGAAAGCAGAAATAGCAGTTATGACAGCGGAGAATATAGACAGAAAGGCAATTGCCAGAGGTGGCGAGATCCTGAAAAACGGCGGGCTTGTGGCATTTCCCACAGAGACTGTATACGGCCTTGGAGGAAATGCCCTGGATCCGAAAGCATCGATGAAGATCTATGCAGCCAAGGGAAGACCTTCGGACAATCCGCTGATCGTACATATCGCAGATATCCGTGACCTGGATAAGATCGTTACGGAGGTTCCTGAAAAAGCCAGAGTACTGGCTGAGAAATACTGGCCGGGTCCGCTGACAATGATCCTTCCCAAGGCAGATATCGTGCCAAAGGAAACAACCGGAGGATTGGACAGTGTGGCAGTACGTTTTCCAAGTGATCCTATCGCACAGGAGCTGATCCTTGCGGCTGGCGGATATGTGGCAGCGCCAAGTGCCAATACTTCCGGAAGACCAAGTCCTACGACAGCGGGACATGTGGCAGAGGATCTGGGAGAAGCCATTGATATGATCATTGATGGAGGCCAGGTAAATATCGGTCTGGAATCTACGATCGTAGATTTTACAGAAGACATACCGGTAGTCCTGCGGCCGGGATATATTTCCCTGGGAATGCTCCGGGAAACACTTGGAGATGTAAGGATGGATAAGGGGCTGATCAAACCGGATAGCAAGGTCCATCCAAAAGCACCGGGAATGAAATACCGTCATTATGCACCAAAGGCAGATCTTGCCATTGTGGAGGGGTCCACAGAGGGTGTGATCGCGGAGATCGAAAAAAGAGCCGGAGAGGCTGAGGAGAAGGGACTGACTGTGGGGATCATCGCAACAGATGAAACAAAAGGCCGATATTCACATGGAATCGTAAAGAGTATCGGAAGCCGGGAGCAGGAAGAAACCATCGCGCATCATCTGTACGAGGTCCTGCGTGATTTTGACAGCTGTAATGTAAGTGCCATTTATTCAGAGGCATTTTTTACACCAAGAATGGGACAGGCGATCATGAACCGCTTACTGAAAGCGGCTGGTCATAAAATTATCAACGTTGAGGAGGAGAAAGAAAATGATAGCACTGGGATGTGATCATGGCGGCTATGAGCTGATGCAGGAGGTAAAGAAGCATCTGGAAGAGAGAGGACTGGAGTACAAAGATTTTGGATGCAATGGTCCGGAATCTGTAGACTATCCTGTTTATGGAAAGAAAGTAGCACAGGCGATCGTGGACGGTGAGTGTGAGAAAGGAATCCTGATCTGCGGAACAGGTATCGGAATTTCCATCACTGCTAATAAATTCAAGGGAATCCGTGCTGCACTTTGTACAGATTGCTTTACTGCAGAGGCAACAAGACTTCATAACGATGCCAACATTCTGGCCATGGGCGGTCGTGTAGTAGGACCGGGACTTGCTCTGAAGATCGTGGATACATTCCTGGATACACCATTTTCCGGGGATGAGCGTCATATCAGAAGGATCAACATGATCGAGGATTGATCGATCAGTAAGAAACCAATAGAAAAAGAGGATTCTGTATGGATAAAAAAGGACAGAAACGACAGGGATATCTTTCCTGGGATGAGTATTTTATGGGTGTTGCCATGCTTTCCGGCATGCGTTCCAAGGACCCGCATTCACAGGTTGGTGCCTGTATCGTAAGTGAAGATAACAAGATCCTGTCAATGGGGTACAATGGATTTCCAAAGGGATGTTCCGATGATGAGTTTCCCTGGGGAAGAGAAGGAGATCCGCTGGATACCAAATATCTTTATGTGACACACAGTGAGCTCAATGCCATCCTGAACTACCGAGGAGGAAGTCTGGAAGGTGCCAAGCTTTATGTGTCCCTGTTTCCCTGCAACGAATGTGCCAAGGCTATTATCCAGGCAGGGATCAGGACTATCGTATACGACTGTGATAAATATGCAGATACTCCGTCGGTGATCGCATCCAAAAAAATGCTGGATGCAGCTGGAGTCCGGTATTATAAATATAACCGGACAGACCGTGAGATCACCATTAAAGTGTAAAAGAGAACAAAAATAAGAGAAAAACAGCAGCCTGGCTCCTGATTCATCATATCATCAGGGCTTCCGCTGCTGTTTTTTATGAATGGTTAAGAATGTGCTTCGGAAAGAGAATCTTCCGGTGCGGATAAGACTGTGGGAGAGATCTTCTGTGGAAAACTTAAGCAGACTTTGAAAAGGTCACCGTCCAGATAAAGTTTAAAGGTGCCACCTTGAAGCTGGGTAAGGCTCTGTGCGATGGATAATCCAAGTCCGCTGCCTTCTGTATTTCTGGCAACATCGCCGCGGATGAAACGTTCGGTCAGTTCTTCAGCCGGAATATTCAGAGGCTGTGCGGAAATATTTTTCAGGGTAAAGATGACTTGATCTTTTTCCAGAAGAACTTCTGCATAGACTCTTGTGTTCTCCATGGCATATTTCAGAATATTGCCGAAAAGATTTTCAAGGATACGCCACATCCGTCTGCCATCGGCATAGATCATGGCAGGAAAATCAGGCAGATGTGTCATCAGGGTCAGATGTCTGCTTTTCATCCGTTCTTCGAATTCACCCATCACCTGGTAAAGCATTTCCACAAAGTTCAGTTCCGTCATTTCCAGAGAAAGATTTCCGGTACTGGCTTTGGAAGCTTCCACTACATCTTCGGTCAGACTTTTCAGACGATGTGCCTTTGAGTCCAGGATCTCAAGATATTTCAGTGCTTCCGGATCTTTGAGGTTCAGCCTTTTCAGCAGATCAATGTAATTGATGATGGAAGTCAGCGGCGTTTTCAGATCATGGGAGACATTGGTGATCAATTCGGTTTTCATACGCTCATCTTTGAGGCTTTTTTCCACGGCAGCGTCCAGCCCGTCACCAATGCGGTTGATATACTGTGCCATTGCCTTCTGATCACCACGGAGTTCCTTTTCCGGGATCTTGTAAGTGAGCTCTCCATCGGTGATACGTTTCAGACCATCAAGGAGGAGTTCCCGCCCAAGAGCAATTTTGTAGACGCAGAAAAGCGCGCCCAGATCCAGAAGAAATAGAAGCAAAAACATCAGGAACCATCCATCAGATGCCGCGAGCAGGGCACTGAAGAAAAATTCAAGAAATAGAAATACGCCAAGTCCCACTACCATACGTATTCTGCTGATGGTATTCCTGGAGAAAAAATCGATCAGCTTACCGGCTTTACAAAGACACAGACGGGGAAGCTTCAGGCATTTGCGAAGCAGGCTGTTTTTCCACAGGGTGCGAGCTTTGATCCTGCGGATCAGGCTTAAATAGCCGATCCAGAACAGGCACGTGATCAGGAAAATCGTGATACCCAGGATGATCAGGGAGGAGACAAGGTTATAGGTGCAAGCTTGCATGCTCAGTCCTGCGGTCAATACACCAAGTGCCGGGATACACACGAGTCCAGCTGCTGCTTCCGTATAGATCCTGTCAAAAAAGTTCAGTTCTGGTTGAGCAGTGTCTGTATTACCGCTAGCGGAATTTCTTTTTCCGGTGTGGACAGTAAGCCAGATAAAATCTATGATAAAGAGCAGAAAACTGATCACGGTGATCACAGCAGCCGGGATAAATAAAGTACGATAAGTCAGGAAATGCTGTCTGTCAGTTTTAATGGAATCCTGTACAGGAAGGCTGGTATCATCGATCCAGGCAAGAAAACTGCAGTTTTCATCGTATGTGGAGTTTCGAAGGAGATCGATCCAGTTTCCTACAGAAGGGTTTGCAGCAGCGGAAAGGTTCAGATTCATAAGACCATTCCGGGCATTTTTCTCATCTGTGGCGGCTTCGTTGACACTTAGGAACACGTAAGGCTTTTTGTCTGAAAAACCGGAAATATCAGTCAGGTCGGAAGTATAGGCTGCATCTGTATTTGTGAAGATTTTCTGTGAGGTGTTATCCGTATAGGCATAATGGATATTGGAATTATCACTGCTGTATTCATCCAGTGTCTGAGCAGCTTCTGTCCAGCTGGAAAAAAGATCCCGGGCATTATCCAGCTGCTCAAAGGCATCGTTCAGGTTCCCTTTGAAATTCCTGGTTTTGGATGAGGTGGAATTCATGTAATCCAGGAGACTGTCGTAACCTTCCGGTGCACAGGGGATTTCAAGGATCGGAGTGAGCATATTTGCCACATCTGTGTAAACCACGTTTCCGTTTTTGTCTGTGATGTTTTTCAAAGGTTCCTGTGACTGGATGCCGCCGTCTGCATATTCGGCGCTCAGAGAGGAAAGAATACGCTCAGTCCAGTCTTTCTGGGAAATTCCCTCGTATTTCAGGGCACCGGAGTTGGCATTTAGCTGCAGGGTTCCGTCTTCCAGAGCCTTTTTGAAATCGGAATAGTACATATATTTTGTTTCACCCTCCGGGGTGGTAAGGCTCAGGACGATCCAGCTATCATTGGAATGGATCGTCTGTGAGCTCCATTCCTTAAGATCATTGAAGGAATAGGCTAGTCCGGAGGTGTTTTTGAAGGAGAGAGAATCTCCGTTATAAAGCTCTCCGAGATCAATGTATGCATCTTCGTTTGTTTTATCCAGGATTTCTCTGGCTGAGATTCCGGACAGGATTGTGGAAGCTTTTGAGTAAAAGCTGTCAGCAAAAGCAGAGGTCTGGAAATAATCCTTTGTTTTAAGATCTTCTGCAGAGTCCATCCGGATACCTGCCTGGATCACCAGTGCCGCTGAAAAGACCATGATCAGAGGCAGGATAAGGGCAAGGACAAGAGCAGGAATGCGCATAAATGAACGGTTTTTTTCCGTATGTTTATTTTTATTCATAATACCCCTTTCTGAAGTACAGATACTTCATGGCCGGCTGGCTCACCGGCTCAGTTTTTCGATTTTATAACCCAGGCCCCAGACAACTTTCAGATAGCGGGGATCCCTGGGGTTGATCTCAATCTTTTCGCGAATGTGACGGACGTGGACGGCTACCGTGTTATCTGCGGCCAGAGCATCTTCATTCCAGATGCTCTCGTAGATCTGTGTGGTGGAAAAAACACGTCCGGGATTTTTCATGAGAAGAAGCAGGATATTATATTCGATGGGCGTCATCCGTACCGCTTCTCCATCTACCAGCACTTCTTTTTTGTCATCGTTTACCGTAAGACCTCCGGTTGAGTAGATGTGTTCTGATGCTGCCGGTGCAGCGGAGCCAAGCTGTGTGTACCGGCGCAGCTGGGATTTTACCCTGGCGATCAGCTCCAGAGGATTGAAAGGTTTGGTGATATAGTCATCTGCACCGATGTTAAGGCCAAGGATTTTGTCCGTGTCTTCAGATTTTGCGGACAGGATGATGATGGGCAGAGGATTGCATTCCCGGATCTTGACCGTTGCCCGGATCCCGTCGAGACGGGGCATCATCACATCGATGATCAGTAGATCTACAGTTTCGCTGTTCAGGATATCCAGTGCTTCCTGTCCGTCATAGGCTTTCAGAATGTGATAGCCTTCCTGCGTAAGATAGATTTCGATAGCTTCCACGATGTCTTTGTCGTCATCGCAAACAAGTATGTTAGCCACTTTTTTGTACCTCCCTGATGTTATTAGAATAGCAGCCGGAAATTAAGACGAAAGGGGTAAATTCTTAAGATTCCATGAAATCCATTGTACTATATTAAGGATATAGTGTAAACAGAGAAAGCCTTGTTGGCAGCAGACGTGATGTGCTAAACTAGTACTAGATAACAGAAAATAACGATATTGGAAGAAAGATCAGGAGAAAAGTGAAAGTGGAGAATGAAAATAAAATCAGCAGTATGGCAGGGAGCGCGCACTGTACGGAAGAAATTATGTCAGCTTGTGCTCTTTGTCCAAGAGAATGCCTGGCAGACCGGAGTGCAGGGAAAAAAGGCTTCTGTGGCATGGATGAGAGAATTTATCTGGCAAGGGCTGCACTTCATATGTGGGAGGAACCCTGTATCTCCGGAACAAAAGGCTCCGGGGCAGTGTTCTTTTCCGGGTGCGGGCTGCGCTGCTGTTTCTGCCAGAATCATGATATTGCCATCGGGAGCAGGGGACGGGCTGTAAGTGTGGAACGGCTTGGAGAGATTTTTCTGGAACTGAAGGAAAAAGGAGCTGCAAACATCAATCTGGTAACAGGTGCACACTATGTACCACAGATCATAGAGGCACTGGATATGGCCCGAAGGAATGGTCTGGATATTCCGGTGGTGTATAATTCCAGCGGGTATGAAAAAACAGAAACCCTGAAGCTTCTGGAAGGATATGTGGACATTTATCTTCCGGATCTGAAATATCTGGATCCGGAGCTTGCACAGAAATTTTCTTATGCGCCGGATTATGTGCAGGCTGCAAAGGCTGCAATTGGAGAGATGGTGCGTCAGACCGGGAAATGTGAGTTTGGAGAGGATGGATACATCCGGAAAGGAACTATTGTCCGTCATCTGATCCTGCCGGGACATACAGGAAATTCCATAAAGGCTCTGAGGTATCTTCATGAAACCTATGGGGAAGATATTTATATCAGTATTATGAATCAGTATACGCCGGTGAGAAAATTTGTGGAATTTAAGGAATTAAACCGGAAAGTTACAAAAAGAGAGTATGAAAAAGTTCTGGATGCTGCTGTGGATATGGGGATTCAGAATGGATTTATACAGGAAGGAGAAACTGCTTCAGAAAGCTTTATTCCGGATTTCGATTATGAGGGAGTGGAAAAAAATACTCCATAAATGGAAGGAGGCCGGTACTTTCGTACCGGCGCGTATGAAAAAGAAAAATATTATAGAAAGTTCATCACCTTCTATGACCTATAATATACAGTAAAAATGTGAAGAAAGTGTGTCTAACATTTGAAATAAATGTGAAAAGAACAATTTATGCCACAAACATAGCAAAATATGACGAATATTTATCAGAATTTCTTCCAGGTTTCACGAAGGAAAAGGATCAGGATCGGAAATAGCTCCAGTCGGCCGGCCAGCATATCGAAAGAAAGGACCAGCTTGGACAGCGGAGAAAAGATCCCGAAGTTTCCTGTAGGACCGATCAGGGAAAGACCGGGACCCACATTGTTTAAAGTGGTGACTACGGCTGTGAAATTTGTTACAAGATCAAATTCATCAAAACTGATGATAAAGATAGATGCAGCCACGATCATCAGATAAACGATCATATAAATATTGGTGGCACGCATAACTTCGTGAGACACCGCTTTTCCGTCCATTTTGATCTTTTTTACTGCATTGGGATGCAGATAAAGATGCAGTTCCTTGCGAACAGATTTTGCAAGAAGCAGAAGACGGGAAATCTTGATTCCGCCGCCTGTACTGCCAGCACAGGCACCACAGAAGGTAAGCAGTACCAGAATCGTTCTGGATACCGCAGGCCACTGGTTAAAATCCGTAGTGGCATAACCGGTGGTGGTGATAATAGAACCAACCTGGAAAAATGCCTGCTGAAGTGCTTCCCACACATTGTCAAACAGATGTCGGACATTGAGTGTGATCATCAGGGCAGAAGCGATGATCACAAAGAAGTAGCAGCGGACCTCTTCAGATTTCAATGCCTGAGAAAACTTCCTGGTGAGAAGAAGAAAATAGACATTGAAGTTTACGCCAAACAGGATCATAAAGATAGTGATGACGATCTGAATATATAAGCTGTAACTTCCCATACTGTCGGATTTGATTCCGAACCCACCGGTTCCGGCAGTTCCAAATGCTGCACAGAGACTGTCGTAAAGAGGCATCCCCCCAAGAAGCAGGAGGATGATCAGTGCAACAGTGAGTGCAATGTAGATCTTGTACAGGATCTTGGCAGTTGACTGGACTTTTGGAAGAAGCTTTCCTACGGAAGGACCGGGGCTTTCTGCCTTCATAAGGTTCATATGATAGCCACCTGCAAGCGGAAGCAGTGTCAGGATAAATACCAGAACACCCATACCACCGATCCAGTGGGAAAAACATCTCCAGATATTGATGCTGTAAGGCATCTGTGATGGATCGGAGAGAATACTGGAACCGGTTGTAGTGAAACCGGAAACAATCTCAAAAAAAGCATCAATGGGATTCGGGATAGCCCCGCTGAGCACAAACGGCACAGCACCGACAATACTGAGGACGATCCAGCTTAAAGCAGTAGTCACAAGGCCTTCACGGGCGTAAAACGCTTTCTTGGACGGTTTGCGGCTGACCAGTGGAACACCGATCGCCAGGCATGCCAGAATTGTGATCACAAAGGCGATTCCGGCTTTTTCACGGTAGATAAGGGCTGTGATACTGGGAACCAACATGCAGACTGCTTCCACGTTCATGATCCATCCCAGGATATAAACAATAATTGAATAATTCATTTTTCAGTACCTCTATTTTGCAAGTATGTCTGTGATGTCACGGAGGCCTTTGTGAGTGGTTACAATGATGACCGTGTCGCCTACCTGAATGGTATCCTGACCACGGGGAATGCGGATGCGGCCGTTGCGGTTCAGGCATCCCACCAGAAGATTCTTGCGGAGATTCAGCTCTGCAAGAGGGATATAAGTTACGGCAGATTCCTCACGGATCGCAAATTCCAGTGCTTCTGCATTGCCATCCAGAATATGATAAAGGGTTTCTACGTTGCTGCCGATGCTGTTCTGAGTGGCACGGACATACTGCAGGATATAATCAGCAGTGATATTTTTCGGGTAGATGACACTTCCGATATCCAGGGAGTCGATGACATCATCAAATTCCAGACGGTTGACCTTGGCAACCAGCTTGGCATCGGAGATGCTTTTGGCAAAGAGAGCAAGAAATACATTTTCCTCATCCAGATTTGTCAGAGTGACAAAGGATTCGGACTCGGAAAGTCCTTCTTCTAGCAGAAGAGAACGGTTCGTTCCGTCACCATTGATGATAGTTGCATTTGGAAGCAGTTCGCTTAAGTGCTCGCAGCGATTTTTGTTCTGCTCGATAATCTTGACACTGATCTTCATATCCAGAAGTGCATGGGCAAGATAATAGGAAATGGTTCCGCCACCTACGATGATACAGTTTTTGACCTGATTGGTCTTGAGACCGATCTTACGGAAAAATGCCGCTGCATTAAGCGGAGAGGCCAGAATGGAAACCATATCTCCGTCGTGTATAATGTGATCACCACCAGGAATGGATACATTGTCACGGCTTTCAATCGCGCAGACCAGAATATCACTTCGGAAAGCATCTGAGATCTGGGAAACGCTCATTCCGTCCAGCTTGAATTCCGGGAGAACTTTAAACTTGAGAAGTTCTACACGACCACGTGCAAAGGTGTCAATCTTGATCGCAGATGGAAAACGGAGAAGCCGTGAAATTTCCTGGGCAGCGGCAAGCTCCGGGTTAATGATCATGGTAACACCAAGACGTTCTTTGATGAATCCGATTTCTTTTTCATAAATGGGGTTACGGACGCGGGCGATAGTCTGGCAGTGGTTGGCCTTCTGCGCGATCAGACAGCAGAGAAGGTTCAGCTCGTCAGAAGCGGTAACTGCGATCAGGATATCTGCAGTATCAACACCTGCCTCCATTAAAGTATTGATGCTGGCACCATTACCGACGATTCCCATAGCGTCGATATTTTCGCAGAGATCATTGATCTTGTCGGCGATAACGTCGACAAGAGTGATATCAATATCCTCTGCCTGAAGCTGCTCTGCAAGATTTCTACCGACTTTTCCGCAGCCTACAATAATTACCTGCATAATTTCCTCCTTCAATAGCCGGTCAGGGCTACAAATCATAAGTAAAAGCGCCCATCCGTGTAAAGATAGGTAAAGATAAGCAAGGATATTATAGCACTGTATATCTGATTTTTAAACAGTAATATTTTCCTGTATATATAGAAAAAAATGGCAGAAAGATAGATATATGTGAAGGAAAGTGGACATTACGGTTTTCACAAGTTTAAAAAACTGTCATAAAATATAGCGTGATCATGAATGAAAGGATTTCGCTTATGGATAGATTTCAGATGAATCGTTCGGGATGCCGGCCATATCAGTATACCTGTGGCATGAATGGCGGAATGGCAGCCAGGAACGATCGTTCATTTTCAGATATGGCAAATCACGGTAACCAGAACGGGAACCATTGCAACAGCATGAAGAAAAATATGCCGAAGGAAACCTGTGGATGCAAAATGCCGGGAACCGGAAACCGTGCTGACCAGGAGATGTATTCGCATCTTAAACATCTGGTTCCTGCAATGGCTTATGTGCCATGCCAGGAATTTGCACCTACGTTTGAACTGAAAAAGGCGCTTCAGGTTGGAACAATCTTTCCTGAGCTTTGCAAGCCGTTCTGTGGCAGGAGAGGAGGCCGTAGATGATGTCCGGAAACTGTACTTCAAAAAAAGAACTGTTACAGTCCATTGACCAGGTAAGCTTTGCCATTGATGACCTTCTTCTTTTCCTGGATACACATCCAAGGGAAAAAAGAGCTCTTGAGTATTACAGCGAACTGAGCACCAGAAGAAATGAACTTCTGAAAAAATATGCGAAACTTTATGGTCCGCTGACCGTCGATACCGGAAACGACAGCAATCTTAGCTCCTGGCAGTGGATGGAGCAGCCGTTTCCGTGGGAACAGGAAGGAGGGTGCAGATAGTTATGTGGAATTATGAAAAAAGACTCCAGTATCCTGTAAATATCAAGACGCCCAATGCAAAACTGGCACAGTTCATCGCCAGTCAGTACGGCGGGCCCGATGGCGAGATTGGCGCTTCCATGCGGTATCTTTCTCAGAGATTTACCGCACCGAACCGGATGGTCGCAGCGGTGCTGAATGATGTGGGCACGGAAGAATTAGCCCATTTGGAAATTGTATCCACCATTGTCCATCAGCTGACAAAGGATCTTTCTATGGAAGAAATCGAGAACAGTGGACTTGGGCCGTATTATATTGACCACACGGTGGGAATCTGGCCGCAGGCTGCAGGTGGAGTGCCCTTTAATGCCTGCGAATTCCAGAGTAAGGGTGATCCGATCACGGATCTGTTTGAAGATCTGGCAGCAGAACAGAAGGCACGCTCCACCTACGATAATATCCTCCGGGTGGTGAAAAATATCCCGGAGGTTGCAGATCCCATCCGTTTCCTTCGGGCAAGAGAGGTAGTCCATTTCCAGCGTTTCGGTGAAGCACTGAGATCCGTGCAGGAGCAGCTGGATGCCAAAAATTTCTATGCCTTTAACCCGAGCTTTGATGCTCCGTGCAAAGCCTCCTGTGAAGAGTGATGGATCAGAGAAAAAATCTGTCTGACAGGAATCATATCTGAAATAAAAAGAGCTGCACAGCCGGCAGGGATCCTGCGGCTGTGCAGCTTTGAATTTGTTTTTGGGAAAAAGATGTTTGTAACCTGCATTTCTTGTTATGCGTCTTTTTTATCGTCTTTATGCAGATTCTTCTGTGCTGTGGAAAGCATAAGCTTGATCCTGTTCAGCTGATTTACTTCGCTGGCACCTGGATCGTAGTCGATGGCAACAATGTTGGCTTCCGGATGCTCACGGCGAACTTCCTTGATGACACCTTTTCCTACGATGTGGTTCGGCAGGCATCCAAAAGGCTGGATGCAGACGATGTTCGGGACACCGCCGTGGATGAGTTCCATCATTTCTCCGGTCAGGAACCATCCTTCACCGGTCTGATTTCCGGCAGAAACGATGGGCGCAGCCATTTTTGCAAGATCACGGATATCTGCGGCCGGTGTAAAGTGGCGGCTCTGCTCCAGAGCCTCATTTGCTGTTTTTCTCAGCCAGTCGATGGCTCTGAGACCAAGATTTGCGATGGTTGCCTTGGATTTCTTGAATCCAAGCTTTTCAACCTTGAAATTCTGGTTGTAGAAGCAGTAGCAGATAAAGTCAATAAGATCCGGAACAACCGGTTCTGCCCCTTCTGCCTCCAGAAGATCTGCCAGGTGGTTGTTGGCAGCAGGCAGGAACTTGACAAGGATCTCACCTACGATACCAACGCGAGGCTTTTTCTCATCGGAGATCGGGATCGTATCAAAATCATGGACCATCTCACGGCACATTTTTTTGAAGGTACCATGGCTGACGTTGCTGCCTGTTACGAAGGCAATGACGCGCTGCTCCCAGATTTTGTGCTTGCGGTTTACGATGCCCTTTTCCAGCTCGTAAGGACGCATGCGATATACGCATTTCATCAGGATATCACCGAATACGGCACCGTAAACGATACGCCTGATCAGCGGCAGTGTCAGCTTAAAGCCAGGGTTGCTCTCCAGTCCGCTTAAGTTGAGGGAGATAACCGGAATCTGTTCCATGCCGGCTTTTTTCAGAGCACGGCGGATGAATGCGATATAGTTGGAGGCACGGCAGCCGCCGCCTGTCTGAGACATGATGACTGCAGTTTTGTTCAGGTCATATTTGCCGGAAAGAAGAGCATCCATGATCTGTCCCACAACCATCAGGGACGGATAGCAGGCATCGTTGTTTACATATTTAAGGCCCACATCAACAGCATGCTTGTTGTCGTTGGGGAGGACTTCCAGGTTATAGCCGGATGCTTTAAAAGCAGCCTCAAAGATTCCGAAGTGGAATGGAGACATCTGCGGGCAGAGAATGGTGTACTCCTTACGCATCTGCTTGGTAAAGGATATCTTCTCAATGGAAGCCGGATTGATGTTCCTTTTTTTATTCTGTGCCTGTTTTGCACGGATAGCAGCGATCAGGGAACGGATACGGATCCTTGCCGCACCCAGGTTGTTGACCTCATCGATTTTCAGGCAGGTGTAGATCTTGTCACTTCCATCCAGGATCTCATAAACCTCATCGGTGGTAACGGCATCAAGTCCGCATCCGAAGGAATTCAGCTGGATCAGATCCAGATCCTCTCTTGTTTTTACAAAATTTGCGGCAGAGTAGAGACGGGAGTGATACATCCACTGGTCGTTGACACGGATGGGACGCTCCAGATGTCCAAGGTGTGCAACGGAGTCTTCGGTAAATACGGCGATTCCGTAGCTGTTGATCATATCCGGGATACCGTGGTGGATTTCCGGGTCAATATGGTATGGACGGCCTGCAAGAACGATTCCGCGGCGTCCGGTTTCTTTCAGGTACTGCAGGGTTTCCTCACCCTTTTTCTGGATATCCGTATGTACGGCTGCAAGTTCTTCCCAAGCCTTGTGGGCAGCAGCTTTGACCTCGGCGGCAGGTATATCCTGGAATTCTTCCACAAGGCGGTTTGTAAGGATCTCCTCGGAAGTAAATGCCAGGAACGGGTTGCGGAAAGTGATGGACGGATCGTTAAGTTCGTCCACATTGTTCTTGATGTTTTCCGCATAGGAAGTAACGATCGGGCAGTTATAATGGTTGACTGCATCCGGGAACTCGTTGCGCTCGTAAGGGATGCACGGATAGAAGATAAACTTCACACCGTTACGGATCAGCCATGTGACATGTCCGTGAGCAAGTTTTGCAGGATAGCATTCGGACTCACTTGGGATGGACTCGATACCCAGCTCATAGATCTTACGTGTGGAAGTCGGAGAAAGCACCACCTGGTATTTCAGTTCGGTAAAGAAAGTATACCAGAACGGGTAATTCTCAAACATGTTCAGAACACGAGGGATACCGACCTGTCCACGGGATGCCTTGTCTGCGGAAAGTGGCTCGTAGGAAAAAATTCTCTTATATTTATAGTCGAAAAGGTTCGGGATATGATCCTTGTTCTTTTCTTTTCCAAGTCCGCGCTCACAGCGGTTTCCACTGATATATTTGCGGCCGCCGGAGAATTTGTTGATGGTCAGACGGCAGTTGTTGGTACATCCGCGGCAGTTCGCCATGGAGGTGGTGTACTGCAGGCTGTTGATCTGATCAATGGAAAGCATGGAAGTTTTTTCACCCTCCTGATAGCGTTCCCTTGCGATCAGAGCGGCACCGAAGGCACCCATGATTCCGGCGATATCCGGGCGGATAGCCTGACAGTTGGCAATTTTCTCAAAACTGCGGAGAACCGCGTCATTGTAGAAGGTACCACCCTGTACAACGATGTGTTTGCCAAGCTCGGAAGCATCGGAAACCTTGATAACTTTGTAGAGGGCGTTTTTGATAACGGAGTAGGCAAGACCAGCGGAGATATCGGAAACTTCGGCGCCTTCTTTCTGTGCCTGCTTAACCTTGGAGTTCATAAATACAGTACAGCGTGTTCCAAGATCAATAGGATGTTTTGCAAAAAGAGCTGCTTTTGCAAAGTCCTGTACGGTGTAGTTCAGGGATTTTGCGAAAGTCTCGATAAAGGAACCACAACCGGAGGAACATGCCTCGTTAAGCTGTACACTGTCTACCGTCTGGTTACGGATCTTGATGCATTTCATATCCTGACCGCCGATATCCAGGATGCAGTCTACTTCCGGATCAAAGAAAGCAGCTGCATAGTAATGGGAAACAGTCTCAACCTCACCTTCATCAAGAAGAAGAGCCGCTTTGATCAGGGCCTCGCCGTAACCGGTGGAGCAGGAAAAGGCAATCTCGGCGTCTTCCGGAAGGAGTTCATAGATCTCCTGGATGGAACCGATGGTGGTCTTCAGCGGATTTCCGTTATTATTGCTGTAGAATGAGTACAGAAGTGTTCCGTCTTCGCCTACCAGTGCAGTTTTGGTGGTGGTGGAACCGGCGTCGATTCCCAGGAAACATTTTCCCTTATATGTAGAAAGGTCGCCTGTTTTTACCTTGTAGGCGCTCTGGCGGTCATGGAAGGCCTGATAGTCCTCCTCTGTGGCAAAAAGCGGCTCCATACGTTCTACCTCAAAGTCCAGTTTGATGGTGGTACGCATGCGTTCCTTCAGTTCAACCAGAGATACGGTTACGTCTTGCTTCGCGTTGAGGGCGGAGCCGATGGCTGCGAACAGATGGGAATTGTCCGGCGCGATAATGTGTTCGTCATCCAGCTTCAGGGTGCGGATAAAAGCGGTCTTCAGTTCGGAAAGGAAGTGAAGCGGGCCGCCCAGGAATGCAACGTGTCCGCGGATCGGTTTACCGCAGGCAAGACCGGAGATGGTCTGGTTGACAACTGCCTGGAAAATGGAAGCGGAAAGGTCTTCCTTGGTTGCTCCGTCGTTGATCAGCGGCTGGATATCTGTCTTTGCGAAAACACCGCAGCGTGCCGCAATGGGATAAAGAGCCTTGTAATGTTTGGCGTATTCATTAAGACCTGGTGCATCGGTCTGGAGCAGAGATGCCATCTGGTCAATGAAGGAACCGGTACCGCCGGCACAGATGCCATTCATACGCTGCTCTACATTTCCGTTTTCGAAATAGATGATCTTGGCATCCTCGCCTCCAAGCTCGATAGCAACATCCGTCTTTGGTGCCAGCTTCTGCAGGGAAGTGGATACGGCGATAACCTCCTGTACAAAAGGTACTTCCAGATGATTGGCAAGTGTCAGTCCGCCGGAACCTGTAATGACCGGACAGAGTGTCAGTTCACCAAGCTGATCCTCAGCTTTCTGAAGAAGATCTGCAAGGGTTTCCTGGATATTTGCAAAATGTCTCTCATAGTCGGAGAAGACAAGCGTATCGTTTTCGTCTAAGATCGCAATCTTAACAGTGGTGGAACCAATGTCAATTCCAAGTGTGTGTTTCTTCATAAAAAATTGATTTCCTCCTCGTTGTATCTATACAGGGGTTGCCCGACTCTGACATTTCTGTCAGATGGGAGTTGTTTCTTCTTATTATAAAGGATTTTTAAGCGAATATCCTATATTATACGATATCGTTTAAAAAATGGCAATGTAAAAGTTTAACAATCAGTAGCCGTAAAGAAAAAAATGTGTTATGATATTGACTAAAAGTTCCGGATAGTGACTGTGCCAGGAGGCAGTTTGGGCTGCTTTTTAGGAAGAGAACCGGAACTAGATGACCCAAAATGTTTTTTAGAAGGGGAATGAAATGGCAGAATATAAACTGATTACAACAGAAGGAAGAGCGAAAAGAGGAGAGTTTAAGACGGTCCACGGAACGATCCAGACTCCTGTTTTTATGAATGTAGGAACAATTGCGGCAATTAAAGGTGCAGTTTCCACTGTGGATCTTCATGAGATCGGTACACAGGTAGAGCTGTCCAATACCTATCATCTTCATGTGCGCCCTGGCGACAAGGTGGTAAAGCAGCTGGGAGGTCTTCATGAATTTATGAACTGGGACAGACCAATCCTTACCGATTCCGGCGGATTCCAGGTGTTTTCGCTGGCGAAGCTTCGTAAGATCAAGGAAGAGGGCGTGTATTTTAACTCTCATATCGATGGTCATAAGATTTTTATGGGACCGGAGCAGAGCATGCAGATCCAGTCAAATCTGGCCTCTACTATTGCAATGGCCTTTGATGAGTGCCCAAGCAGTGTGGCAGACAGGGATTATGTACAGAGATCGGTAGCGCGTACAACACGCTGGCTTAAAAGATGCAAGGATGAGATGGCTCGTCTGAACAGTCTGCCGGATACCATTAACAAGAACCAGCTTCTTTTTGGCATTAACCAGGGGGCTGTTTATGAAGATATCCGTATTGAGCATGCCCAGGCTATCGCGGAGATGGATCTGGACGGCTATGCAGTGGGCGGCCTTGCAGTTGGTGAAAGTCATGAGGAGATGTACCGGATCCTGGATGAGGTGGTTCCGCATTTGCCGCAGAACAAGCCGACGTATCTTATGGGGGTTGGTACCCCGGCCAATATTCTGGAGGGGGTTGAGCGTGGTATTGACTTTTTTGACTGTGTATATCCCAGCCGTAACGGCCGTCATGGTCACGTGTATACCAACCATGGCAAGATGAATCTTTTTAATGCAAAGTATGAGCTGGATTCCAAACCGATCGATGAGGAGTGCCAGTGCCCGACCTGCCGTCATTACAGCAGAGCGTATATCCGTCATCTTCTGAAGGCGAAAGAGATGCTTGGTATGAGGCTTTGTGTACTGCATAATCTGTATTTCTATAATCATATGATGGAAGAGATCAGAGATGCGCTGGATGCAGGGAATTTTGCGGCTTATAAGAAGATGCGTCTGGAAGGCTTTGAGGAAGGCAGGATCAACGGGAACCGGTAAGTTTTATTTATAAAATTTGTGTAAATTACTTTGATTTTATAAGAAAACTCTTGAAGGTTTTTTGGTTTTTGTGTATGATAGTACGAAGTGACACTTTTAGAGGTCAGTAACGGCGGGGGTACCGCAGATTATTTGTTTTTAGCAGGAGGAATTTGAAATGATCGCATCATCTACAGCGGCAGCTGGCGGACTTAGCGCGGGTCTTGGTATTGTCTGGATCGTAGTTCTGTTTGGAATTATGTATTTTATGATGATCCGTCCGCAGAAGAAGGAGCAGAAGAGAACTCAGACTATGTTGAACAGCATGGAGGTTGGTGACAGTGTTGTTACTACCAGTGGTTTTTATGGTGTTGTTATTGATATGACTGAGGAAGATGTTATTGTTGAGTTTGGTAATAATAAGAATTGCCGTATTCCTATGAGGAAGCAGGCGATTGCTGAGGTTGAGAAGGCTGATCAGGCTTCTGCTTGATGCTTTTTTCGCAATAACTTGAATATGAGAGAGGCACTGCGTTTTTTTGTGACGTGGTGTCTTTTTTTGTATTTGTATGTGGATGAACGGACGAACGAACGATGAAGGGACGCCGGGGAAGGGGATGCTGGCTGGTCTGCGGCTTCGTCGGGGGCTGGCTTCTAGGACGCCGGAAATCTGCTAAAAGCGTTTTTCAAAAGTCCGAACTCGCGGCCTGCTGCCGCTCAGACAGCGGACTTTTGAAAAACAACGCAGATTCCCGCCGTCCAAGAATCAGCTCCCCTCCTGCAGAAGCAGAGCCATCCAGCATCCCCTTCCCCGGCTGGTGCTTCCGGTGAGAAATAGTGTCGTTTGACGGTTGGTTGTGGGTCGTCAGCGCTGCGCTGGACGACTGCAATGGCTGAGTTTGTGTTTGGTTGGGGGGACGGCTGAGGCGCTGCGCTGTCAGCCTGGATTGCGGATGTGCCTAGAATTGCGGATGTGATGGGAGAATAGCCTTTGATGCCAGCGCAGATGGACTGTGTGGATGTGCCTAGAATAGCCTTTGATGCCAGCGCGGATGGACTGTGTGGATATGCCTACAATTGTGGATGTGATGGGAATATGACAATTGTAATATTGTATAGAAATAAGTGGATTTTTGGTAAAATTCGTGTAATAATGATGTTACTATCAGAAATGAGAGTGACGATGGCTTTGGAATATCGTAAAATTGTAAATAAGAATGAATTTTCAGAAAGGGGTTGGATTTATGGGTCTTATCAGAGCGGCTGTGGGTGCAGCGGGTGGTACGTTGGCGGATCAGTGGAAGGAATTTTTTTACTGTGAGGCTATGGATAAAGAAGTGATGGTTGTGAAGGGGATGAAGAGGTCTTCTTCCAGGTCTTCCAATAAGCATGGGAGTGATAATATTATTTCCAGCGGCAGCGGGATCGCTGTGGCGGATGGTCAGTGTATGATGATCGTGGAGCAGGGAAAGGTTGTTGAGGTTTGTGCGGATCCGGGAGAGTATACGTATGATGCTTCTACGGAGCCGAGTATTTTTTCAGGTAGTCTGGGTGACGGAATCAGGAAGACCTTTGATACGATCGGGAAGAGGTTTGCTTTTGGCGGTGATACGGGTAAGGATCAGAGGGTGTATTATTTTAATACTAAGGAGCTTGTGGATAACAAGTTTGGTACTGCTAATCCGATCCCGTTCCGGGTTGTGGATTCCAGGATCGGGTTGGATGTGGATGTGGCTGTGAGATGTCATGGTGTTTATTCCTACAGGATCGCGGATCCCCTTCTTTTTTATACGAATGTGTGTGGAAATGTAGAGCGGGAGTATACCAGAGAGGAGCTGGACGGACAGCTGAAGGCGGAGTTTATCAGTGCGCTGCAGCCTGCTTTCGGAAGGCTTTCGGAGCTGGAGATGCGTCCGAATCAGATTGTGACTCATAATACGGAGCTGGAGAATGCCATGAATGAGGTGCTTTCTGCCAAGTGGGAGGAGCTTCGTGGGCTTAAGGTGGTCAGTGTGGCACTTGGTTCTGTGACATTGCCGGATGAGGATGCCGAGATGATCAAGCAGGCTCAGCGTACGGCTATGATGCGTGATCCTGCTATGGCTGCGGCTACTCTGACCGGGGCCCAGGCGGATGCTATGAAGGCTGCGGCTTCTAATTCAGCAGGGGCTATGACTGGCTTTATGGGCATGGGTATGGCTGCTAATGCAGGTGGTCTGAATGCGCAGCAGTTGTTTGAGATGGGCCAGAAGCAGCAGGCGCAGCAGCAGAGTGTACAGCAGCAGGCAGCGCAGCCGGTTTCGCCGGTAGGGAACGGAGCAGGGGCTGCGGCTGGTTCCTGGACCTGCAGTTGTGGTGCGGTTTCTTCGGGGAAATTCTGTCCGGAGTGTGGTGCATCGCGTCCGGTGGAGGACAGCTGGACCTGTTCCTGCGGTACGGTGAATAAAGGCAAGTTCTGTATGAACTGCGGAGCGAAGAAACCGGAGAAGAAGATGCAGTATCGCTGCAGCAGGTGCGGATGGGAACCGGCAGATCCGGAGAATCCACCGAAATTCTGCCCGGAGTGCGGTGATCCGTTCGGACCGGAGGATGCAGTATAGATCAGAAAGAGAGATGGTCAGGAGCAAAATGCAGGGTAACTCCTGCCGGTTGTTGGATACAGAATGATGAAGTGAGGTGAATATATGGCGAAGATGCAGGAGTTTAAGTGTCCGTGCTGTGGTGGCTCCATAGAGTTTGACAGTTCTGTGCAGAAGATGAAGTGTCCGTTTTGTGATACGGAGTTTGATGTTGGTACGTTATCGGAATATGCCCAGACTGTGGAGGAAGAGCAGCCTGAGGATATGAGCTGGTCGGATGAGGCCGGCAGTGAGTGGCAGGACGGGGAGAGTGAGGGGCTGCGTACCTATGTGTGCAAGTCCTGTGGCGGTGAGATCGTGGGAGATGCCAACACGGCAGCAACGGCCTGCCCGTTTTGCGGAAGTCCGGTGGTAATGACCGGGCAGCTGTCCGGTGCACTGAAGCCGGATTATGTGATCCCGTTTAAGCTGGACAAGAAAGCGGCAAAGGAGAGGCTGAAAAAGCATCTTACCGGTAAGAGGCTTTTGCCGAAAGCATTTAAGTCAGAGAATCATATCAGCGAGGTTAAGGGCATCTACGTTCCGTTTTGGCTGTATGACACAGACGCAGATGCAGATATCCGTTACCGTGCAACAAAGACCCGGTTCTGGAGCGATAGTGATTATGATTATACGGAGACCAGCTATTATGCAGTACACAGAAGTGGTTCTCTTGGTTTTGATCATGTACCGGTGGATGGCTCTGCCAGCATGGAAAATGATCTGATGGAGTCTATAGAGCCTTTTGATTTCAAAGAAGCGGTGGATTTTCAGACTGCGTATCTGGCTGGATATTTTGCAGATAAATATGATGTGACAGCGAGCGAGTGTGAGGAACGTGCCAATGAGCGTATCCGCCGCAGCACAGAGGCTGCATTCCGGGATACGGTGAGAGGATACGCCAGTGTGGCACCGGAGAATACCAGTATCCGGCTTCATAACGGGACAACGAAATATGCGTTATATCCCGTATGGATCCTGCAGACGAAGTGGAAGGGTGATAATTACATATTTGCCATGAATGGTCAGACAGGGAAATTTGTGGGAAATCTGCCTACAGACAAGAACGCTTTTGCACGATGGTTCCTGGGAACAACGGGGGTCGTGGGTGTGATCACTTATATTATCCTGTATCTGATCTGGGCTTTGTAGGGAGGTGGATGCCATGAAAAAAAGAATATCTGTATTTTTGATATCGATCCTTTTGTGTCTGGCATGTGCTTTTCCAGTATGGGCAGGCACCGTAAGCCGTCTGGATGACCAGGCGGGCCTTCTGGATGCAGAGCAGCAGGAGAGCCTGAGCAGTACTCTGGATGAGATCAGTGAGCGAGATCAGGTAGATGTTGTGGTCGTTACCGTTAACAGTCTTGAGGGAAAAACGGCCCAGGCGTATGCGGAGGATTATTTTATTGACCATGGATATGGACAGGGGGAAAATGGTGACGGTATTTTATTCCTGTTGGATATGGGAGACCGTAACTGGGCCATTGCAACACACGGATATGCGATAGAAGTGTTTACGGATGCCGGACAGTCCTACATCATGGATCAGGTGAAGCCTTATTTAAGTGACGGTGATTATAACGAAGCGTTTCATAAGTTTGCCACGGAATGCGATGATTTTATCACGCAGGCAGATGAGGCAGAGCCATACGATGTGGAAAACCTTCCAGATGAGCCTTTTGCGGTTGGGATAAACCTGCTGATCGCTCTTGCTGTGGGGCTTGTGGCAGGATTACTGGTGACCGGAAATATGAGAAGAAAGCTGAAAACTGTGCGAAAACAGGATCGGGCGGCTTCTTATGTGCGGCAGGGCAGTATGAATGTGACCAGAAGTAATGATTTTTACCTCTACAGTACGGTATCAAAATCCGCAAAACCGAAAAATGAGGATAATAACGGTGGTTCCAGCACCCATACCTCATCTTCCGGTGATACCTTCGGTGGTTCCAGCGGGAAATTCTGAGAAGATCATCAGGAAAAACAGAATATGATAAAAAAAGAAAGACTGCTGTACCGGAATGGTAGGGCAGTTTTTCTTTTTTCTGTGTGCGAAAGTATGTCTCTGTGGCGGCAGAAACAGGGAATTGCCGTTTATTTTTTGCATTCCGGAAATAACTTTATCTATTTAATAGGTTGAAATCCGTCGAAAAGTGCGTTATGATAATAACAATTATCCACACCAGTGCGTTAAAATTTTACAGCACAGGGGAAATCGGAGGAGTGAATAAAATGGAGTACAAGATTGCCCTGATTCCGGGAGACGGAATCGGTCCGGAGATTGTTGCCGAGGCCAAAAAAGTTTTAGACAGAGTATGTGAGAAATACAGTCATAAATTTTCATACACAGAGGTTCTTTTAGGAGGGGCATCCATTGATGCTCACGGAGTACCTCTTACAGAGGAAGCCATTGCCCAGGCAAAAGCTTCTGATGCAGTACTGATGGGTTCCATTGGCGGTGATGCCAAGACATCCCCGTGGTACAAGCTGGAGCCGTCCAAACGCCCGGAGGCAGGTCTTCTTGCGATACGTAAGGCGTTGAACCTGTTTGCAAACCTTCGTCCGGCTTATCTTTACAATGAGCTTCGTGATGCCTGCCCGCTCCGTGATGAGATCATCGGAGATGGTTTTGACATGATCATCGTAAGAGAGCTTACAGGAGGTCTTTATTTCGGAGCAAGAAAGACTACTGAGGAGAACGGAGTCCGCACAGCGGTAGATACTCTTTCTTATAATGAGAATGAGATCCGCCGTATTGCCATTAAGGCATTTGAGATCGCACGTAAGAGAAGAAATAAGGTTACAAGTGTAGATAAAGCCAATGTTCTTGATTCTTCCAGACTCTGGAGAAGTGTAGTGGAGGATGTGGCAAAGGATTATCCGGATGTAACACTGGAGCATATGCTGGTTGATAACTGTGCAATGCAGTTGGTACGTGATCCGAAGCAGTTTGATGTTATCCTTACAGAAAACATGTTTGGAGATATCCTCTCTGATGAGGCAAGTATGGTGACCGGTTCCATCGGAATGCTTTCCTCCGCAAGCTTAAATGAGACAAAGCTTGGTCTCTATGAGCCGAGCCATGGTTCTGCACCGGATATCGCAGGCCAGAACAAGGCAAACCCCATCGCAACCATTCTTTCCGCTGCCATGATGCTGAGATATTCTCTGGATCTTGATAAAGAAGCAGATGCTGTGGAAACAGCAGTACAGAAGGTTCTCACAGAGGGTTACAGAACAGGAGATATCATGTCTGACGGATGCAAGCTTGTCGGAACCAGAGAGATGGGCGATCTGATCGCAGATGCCATTGCATAAATAAAGCGGGACAGAAAGAAGAAAACGAAACAGAACAGAAAGAACCGGTACCTGGAAGAGGAAGTCTATAAACAGATACCGGATCCTATCGTAAAGAATAAAAAGGAGAGACCTTAAAAATGAAAAGTGATACCGTAAGAAAAGGCACACAGCAGGCACCACATCGTTCCCTGTTCAATGCCCTTGGAATGACAAAGGAAGAAATGGACAAACCACTGGTAGGAATCGTAAGCTCTTATAACGAGATCGTACCGGGACATATGAACCTTGACAAAATTGTAAATGCTGTAAAGCTCGGCGTTGCAATGGCTGGCGGCACACCGGTTGTATTTCCGGCGATCGCAGTATGTGACGGAATCGCAATGGGACACGTTGGCATGAAATATTCCCTTGTAACACGTGACCTGATCGCAGATTCCACAGAGGCCATGGCACTGGCTCATCAGTTTGATGCCCTGGTCATGGTTCCCAACTGTGACAAAAACGTACCTGGCCTTCTGATGGCAGCAGCAAGGATCAACGTTCCTACTGTATTCGTAAGTGGCGGCCCGATGCTTGCCGGCCATGTAAAAGGACACAAAACAAGTCTTTCCAGCATGTTCGAGGCAGTAGGCTCTTATGCAGCAGGAACCATCACAGCAGATGATCTGGAAGAATTCGAGAATAAAACCTGCCCGACCTGCGGATCATGTTCCGGTATGTACACTGCGAACAGCATGAACTGCCTGACAGAGGTTCTCGGTATGGGACTGAAAGGAAACGGTACCATCCCGGCAGTATACTCTGAACGTATCCGTCTTGCAAAGCATGCAGGAATGCAGGTAATGGAAATGTACAGAAGGAACATCCGCCCAAGAGACATTATGACAAAAGAGGCAGTTTTAAATGCACTTACAGTAGATATGGCACTTGGATGCTCCACAAACAGTATGCTTCATCTTCCGGCTATCGCACATGAGATCGGAATGGACTTTGATATCAGCTTTGCAAATGAGATCAGTGAGAAGACTCCGAACCTTTGCCACCTTGCACCGGCAGGCCCGACCTACATGGAAGACCTTAATGAGGCCGGCGGTGTCTATGCGGTCATGAATGAGCTGAATAAGCTGGGACTTCTCCATACAGAGTGTATGACAGTAACCGGAAAAACAGTAGGTGAGAATATCAAAAACTGTGTAAACCTGAATCCGGAGGTTATCCGCCCTATCGACAATCCGTATACAAAGACAGGCGGACTTGCCGTACTGAAAGGAAACCTTGCACCGGATGGTGGTGTTGTAAAACGTTCTGCAGTTGTACCGGAGATGCTGGTACATGAAGGTCCTGCACGTGTATTTGACAGCGAGGATGACGCAATTGTTGCCATCAAGAGCGGTAAGATCGTAGAGGGAGATGTTGTGGTTATCCGCTATGAGGGACCAAAGGGTGGCCCTGGAATGAGAGAGATGCTGAACCCTACATCTGCCATCGTGGGAATGGGACTTGGTTCTTCTGTAGCCCTGATCACCGACGGACGTTTCAGCGGTGCATCCAGAGGAGCCGCTATCGGACACGTATCACCGGAGGCAGCAGTAGGCGGCCCGATCGCACTGGTTGAGGAAGGCGATATCATCAGCATCAATATTCCGGAGCTGAAACTGGAGATCAAGGTTTCAGATGAAGAGATGCAGGCTAGAAGAGAAAAATGGCAGCCAAGAGAGCCGAAGGTGACAACCGGATATCTGGCAAGATACGCTTCCATGGTAACATCCGGAAACCGTGGTGCGATCCTGGAAGTACCGAAAGCAAAATAAGGAGGAACGAAAGATATGCAGCTTACAGGTGCAGAGATCATCGTAGAATGTCTGAAGGAACAGGGCGTTGATACCGTATTTGGATATCCGGGCGGCGCGATTCTGAATGTTTACGATGCCTTATATGAATACAAAGATGAGATCACACATGTACTGACCTCCCACGAGCAGGGTGCATCCCATGCTGCTGACGGTTATGCAAGAGCGACTGGAAAGGTGGGTGTCTGCCTGGCAACCTCCGGTCCAGGAGCAACTAACCTGGTAACAGGGATCGCGACTGCATACATGGATTCCGTACCGATGGTAGCCATTACTGCAAACGTAGGAAGACCACTCCTGGGAAGAGATTCTTTCCAGGAGGTTGATATCGCAGGTATCGTAATGCCTGTAACAAAATACAGTTTCATCGTAAAGAATATCGAAGATCTTGCAGATACGTTAAGAAGAGCATTTTATATTGCAAAAAGCGGAAGACCCGGCCCGGTGCTTGTGGATGTCCCGAAGGATATCACAGGAATGAAATATGAATATGAGCCATGCCCTCCGGCTACGGTTAACCGTGAGATCAAAAGTATCCGTAAAGAAGATATTGATCAGGCACTGGAAATGATCAGAGAGGCAGAGAAACCGTTTATTTTTGTTGGCGGCGGATGTGTGATCTCTGGTGCTGACCAGGAAGTACGTGAGCTGGCTCGCAGGATCCAGGCTCCTGTCTGCGATACTCTGATGGGCAAGGGTACCTTCCCGGGAGAAGATCCTCTCTATACAGGTATGGTAGGTATGCACGGAACCAAGACTTCCGATCTTGGCGTAACAGAGTGCGATCTTCTTATTGTTCTCGGTGCACGCTTCAGTGACCGTGTAACAGGAAATACCAAAACTTTTGCACATAATGCAAAAATCCTTCAGATCGATGTGGATGCTGCGGAGATCAATAAAAATATCAAAGTGGATGCCAGTGTGATCGGTGATGTGAAGGAAGTGCTGAAACGCCTTCTGGAGGAAATTCCGAAGAAAGAACATCCGGAGTGGATCGCACATATCCAGGAATTGAAATCAAAATATCCGCTGAATTATGATCACACACAGCTTACAGGTCCGTATATTATAGAGAAGCTTTATGAGTTGACCAACGGTGATGCGATCATCTCCACAGATGTTGGACAGCATCAGATGTGGGCGGCGCAGTATTATAAATACAAAGAGCCGAGAACTCTTCTTACTTCCGGCGGACTTGGAACCATGGGCTATGGCCTTGGCGCTGCAATTGGCGCGAAGATGGGCAGACCGGAAAAAACAGTTGTAAATATAGCAGGTGACGGATGCTTCCGTATGAATATGAATGAGCTGGCAACAGCTGCACGCTGTGGCAGACAGCTGATCCAGATTGTTATGAACAATCATGTACTGGGAATGGTGCGTCAGTGGCAGACGCTTTTCTATGGAAAGAGGTACTCTTCCACAGTACTGGATGACGCCGTTGATTTTGTGAAATTATCAGAGGCGCTGGGTGCAAAAGCCATTCGTGTGACAAAGATGGAGGATGTGGAGCCTGCACTTAAGATGGCACTGGCAGCAGAGGGACCTGTCGTTCTGGATTGCTGGATCGATCAGGATCTGAGTGTGTTCCCGATGGTACCGGCTGGTGCGAACCTTGATGATGTATTTGACGAGGAGGATATGAAGAAACATGAGTAGAGTGTATAATTTTTCTGCCGGACCGGCAGTGCTTCCAGAGGAAGTACTCAAAGAAGTAGCGGATGAGATGATGGATTATAACGGCACAGGAATGTCTGTTATGGAAATGAGCCACAGAAGTGCAGCTTTTCAGGAGATCATTGATACTGCAGAGAAAGATCTTCGCGAGCTTATGAACATTCCGGATAACTACAAGGTACTTTTCCTTCAGGGAGGAGCATCCCAGCAGTTTGCCATGATCCCGATGAACCTTATGAAAAACAAGGTCGCAGATTATATCGTAACAGGACAGTGGGCAAAAAAAGCTTATCAGGAAGCTCAGAAATACGGAAAAGCAAACAAGATCGCATCTTCTGAAGATAAAACCTTCAGCTATATCCCGGACTGCAGTGATCTGCCGATCAGCCCGGATGCAGACTACGTATACATCTGTGAGAACAACACCATTTACGGCACAAAATTCAAAAAACTTCCAAACACAAAAGGTAAGACTCTGGTAGCAGATGTATCCTCCTGCTTCCTGTCTGAGCCGGTGGATGTAAGCAAATATGGTATTATCTATGGCGGTGTTCAGAAGAACATCGGACCGGCAGGTATGGTTATCGTGATCATCCGTGAGGACCTGATCACAGAGGATGTTCTTCCGGGAACTCCAACCATGCTTACTTATAAGACACATGCAGACGCAGGCTCTCTTTACAATACGCCGAATGCTTACTGCATCTATGTATGCGGAAAAGTATTTAAATGGCTGAAGAAGATGGGCGGTCTGGAAGTGATGAAACAGCGCAATGAGGAAAAAGCAAAAATCCTTTATGATTACCTGGATTCCAGCAAGCTGTTCAAAGGAACTGTAGTTCCGGAAGACAGATCTCTTATGAATGTACCGTTCGTAACTGGTGACAAGGAAATGGATGCCAAGTTTGTCAAAGAGGCAACTGAAGCAGGACTTGTAAACCTGAAAGGACACCGTACTGTTGGCGGAATGCGTGCCAGCATCTACAATGCCATGCCAAAGGCCGGCGTAGAGGCACTGGTTGCATTCATGAAAAAATTCGAGGAGGAGAATGCATAATGTTCCAGTATCATTGCCTGAATCCTATCGCTGAAAAAGGTCTGAAACTTTTTGGCGATAATTATAAAAAAACAGAGACCGCTGACCAGTGTGATGCAATCCTTGTAAGAAGTGCAAAAATGCACGACATGGAGCTGCCGAAGAGCGTTTGCGCAGTTGCACGTGCAGGTGCAGGCGTCAATAATATTCCGGTTAAGGAGTATGCAGAGAAGGGGGTTGTTGTATTCAACACGCCTGGAGCTAACGCAAACGGCGTAAAAGAGCTGGTACTTGCAGGTATGCTCCTTGCATCCAGAGATATCGTAGGAGGTATCGAGTGGGTTGCACAGGAGAAAGATAAAGAGCACATCGGCAAGCTTGCCGAGAAGCAGAAAAAACAGTTCGCAGGATGCGAGATCAGCGGCAAAAAGCTTGGTATCATCGGTCTTGGAGCCATTGGAGCCATGGTGGCAAACGCAGCATGCGGTCTTGGCATGGAAGTATATGGCTATGACCCATATCTTTCTATTGATGCGGCATGGAACCTGTCCAGAACCATCAAGCACAGCAAGAGCCTGGATGAGATCTACAGCCAGTGCGATTATATCACCATTCATGTGCCGCTTCTTGACAGCACTAAGAAGATGATCAACAAAGAAGCTTTCGATAAGATGAAGGACGGCGTAGTTCTTCTGAATTTTGCAAGAGATCTTCTTGTTGATGAGGATGCGCTGATCGAGGCTGTTGAGAGTGGCAAGGTTAAGAAGTATGTAACTGACTTTGCAAATGAGACAGTTGCAGGACGCGAGGGTATTCTGGTAACTCCGCATCTTGGTGCGTCTACAGAGGAATCTGAAGAGAACTGTGCAGAGATGGCTGTAAAAGAGATCCGTGATTACCTTGAGAATGGTAATATCAAAAATTCTGTTAATTATCCGAACTGTGATATGGGTACCTGTGTGGCTGTCGGAAGAATCTCTCTTGCGCACAGTAACACACCGAATATGATCAGTCAGGTTACCAAGATCCTTGGATCTGAGGGACTGAATATTGCGGATATGACGAATAAGAGTAAAGGGGAGTTTGCTTATACTCTTATTGATCTTGAGAGTGCGGCGTCTGCTAAGGCGTTGGATGAACTCAAGGAGATTGAGGGAATGTACAGGGTGCGTGTTGTTAAGTAAAGTAACAAGAGGTTAGAAATACTTTTTTTTAAATACTGTGTGGCGTTTGCTTTTTTGGCGAATGGCGCACAGTATTTTTTTGAGGAAAAAAGGAAAACCGCAAAGGGGCCGCAAAGCCGCGGCCCCTCTGCACACCCCTCGGGCTTTTTTTAGGAGTGCTTGGTTGTGGAGGACGGGAGTTTTGTTGACTTGTGTCTGTATGCGACGGTGCTGGGAACGAAAGGTTGAGCCGATGGAGGAGAACGGCCTGAAGGGGTTGTTGAGAGGGAAAAAGTCTTGAGGCCGTTGTAGGTATGTGACGGTATTGGATGTGGAAGGTTGAGCCGAGAGTGAGGGTGGGAGGGCGTTGGTAGGTCTCGATGTGCGGGGCACATCTGCGGATTTTTTGGAATAATATAGAAGTGAATTTGAGGGGTAAATATATCAAATGCAGATATATCAAATGATCAAATTCAAATATATCAAATGTAAATATATCAAATGTAAATATATCAAATGTAAATATATCAAATGTAAATATATCAAATGTAAATATATCAAATTCAAATATATCAAATGCAGATATATCAAATGATCAAATTCAAATATATCAAATGCAAATATATCAAATAATCAAATGTAAATATATCAAATGCAAATATATTAAATGTAAATATATCAAATGCAAATATATTAAATGTAAATATATCAAATACAAATATAATGTGCAAATATAATATGCGTAATGATATTGGCTGTAAATTTTTATACTGCAAATTATGCTTAAACGGAATGCCAGTTCCGCTACTGCGGAACGGCTATTCCATTT